>NZ_MDCR01000076.1 GCF_001723055.1 Streptomyces niveus | reverse complement strand
CGGCGCGCTCGACGGGGAAGCCACGCTGCTGGCCTTCCTCGCCTTCCTGAGGACGGCCGCGCAGTGGTCGTGCAGGGCGTTCAGGAAGTCTGAGGGCCCGCGGGCGCGCTTCTGGGTGGGGCCCCACCAGTGGCCGGAGCCCAGCAGCAGCGTGCGCGGGCGCGTGAACGTCACGTAGCCGAGGCGCAGTTCCTCCGTGTGCTGGTGCGCGCGCATCTCGTCCTTGAACGCCTTGAGGCCCTTGGCGTCCCACTCCAGCACCTCCGGGAGCGTCGGGGCGTCCCCGCGCAGGGCGTGCGGCAGGACCTTCGACTGGGACGTCCACGCCTCGCGCGCCTTGCTGTTGGGGAACTGTCCGGTGACCAGGCCGGGGACGGCCACGACGTCCCACTCCAGTCCCTTGGACTTGTGCGCGGTGAGGACCTTCACCGTGTTCTCGCCGCCGGGCAGCGCGTTGTCGAGTCCCTTCTCGTACTGCGCGGCCGTCCTCAGGAAGGCGAGGAAGGCCAGCAGCGTGGCTTCCCCGTCGAGCGCGCCGAAGGAGGCCGCGATGTCGAGGAAGTTGTTCAGGGTCTCGCGCCGGCGCGCGGCCAGGGCGTGCGGCGACGCCGACAGCTCGACCTCCAGGCCGGTGGTGGCGAGGACCCGGTGCAGGACGTCCATCAGCGGGTCGGCCAGCGAGCGGCGCAGATCGCGCAGTTCGGCCGCGAGCCGGGCGAACCGGACGCGCGCGGCGGCGGAGAACGGCAGACCGTCGTCCTTGCCGCCGGCCGACTCCAGGAACGTGTCGAGGGCGTCGGCGAGCGATATCACCTCGGCGGGGTCGGTGCCCTCGACCGCCGCCGCCAGTCGTTCGTCGATGTCGTCGGTGTCGGCGCCGCCCGGACGGTGGACGAGCAGGCGGGCGCGGCGGCCGAGGAGCGCGAGGTCGCGGGGGCCGATCCGCCAGCGCGGGCCGGTGAGCAGCCGTACCAAGGAGGCGTTGGCGCCCGGGTCCTGAAGGACCTCGCACATCGCCACGAGGTCGGCGACCTCCGGGAGATGGAGCAGCCCGGAGAGGCCGACGACCTCGACGGGCACGTCTCGGGCGACGAGCGCGCTCTGGATGGCGGGGAAGTCCCCGGCGGTACGGCAGAGCACCGCGATCTCACCGGGCTCCTTGCCGGTGCGCACCAGATGCGCGACGGAGTCGGCGAGCCAGTCCAACTCGTCGGCATGGGTACGGAGGAGGGCGCACCGCACGATGCCGTCGCGTTCGGCTCCGGGCGCCGGACGCAGGGCCTCCACGCCCGCGTGCATGGCGCGCAGCGGCGCCGCGAGCCCGTTGGCGAGGTCGAGCAGGCGGCCACCGCTGCGGCGGTTCTCGCTGAGCGAGAAGCGGGCGGCCGGGGTGCCGTCCGCGTACCGGAAGTGGGAGGGGAAGTCGTCGAGGTTGGCGACGGAGGCGCCGCGCCAGCCGTAGATCGCCTGGCAGGGGTCGCCGACGGCCGTCACGGCGTGGCCGGTGCCGGCGCCGAAGAGGCCCGACAGGAGCAGGCGTTGGGCCACCGACGTGTCCTGGTACTCGTCGAGCAGGACGACGCGGAACTCGTCACGCAGGATGCGGCCGACCTCGGGCCTGGTGAGGGCCAGCCGCGCGGAGAGGGCGATCTGGTCGCCGAAGTCCAGCAGATCGCGGGAGGTCTTGGCCGCGCGGTAGCGCTCCACCAGATCGAGGAGTTCACGGCGGGCGGTGGCGGTCTCGGGCACCTTGCGCAGGTCGGCGTTGGTGAGCCGGACGCCTTCGAGGGAGCGCAGCAGTTCGGAGTCGTACGCGGCGAGTTCGCCGGTCGGCACGAGATGCTCGGCCAACTCGGCGTCGAGAGCCAGCAGATCGCCGACCAGGGCGGGGAACGACCGGGTCAGGGACGGGTACGGGCCGGGGGCCTCCTTCAGCACCCGGGCGGCGAGCTGGTAGCGCGTGGCGTCGGCGAGCAGCCGGGCGGTCGGCTCCAGCCCTATCCGCAGGCCGTGGTCGGTCAGGAGCTGTCCGGCGAACGCGTGGTACGTGGAGATGCGGGGCTCGCCGGGCGGGTTGTCCTGGTCGAGCAGATCGGGGTCGGTCACCCCGGCCCGTACGAGCGCCTTGCGGACCCGCTCGGCCAGCTCGGCCGCCGCCTTGTTGGTGAAGGTGAGCCCGAGGACCTGCTCGGGGGCGACCTGGCCGGTGCCCACCAGCCACACCACGCGCGCCGCCATCACCGTCGTCTTGCCCGAGCCCGCCCCGGCGACGATCACCTGCGGGGCGGGGGGTGCGGTGATGCACGCCATCTGCTCCGGGGTGAACGGGATGCCGAGGAGTTCGTTGAGCTGCGCGGGGTCGGTGATACGTGCGGACACTTCAGAGAGGCTATCGGGGACCACTGACAGGTGGACGCCGGGCAGATCGGACAGATCAGGACGTCACGAACTCCGGACCGCCGGCGGTCCCCATCGCCTCACAGGCCGGACGTCCGGCTCGCCGACTGCCGTACGTCGCGCAGGTCGACGGTCTCGGCGCCGGGCGGTACCGCGACCTTGACCGGCACGCCGAAGTCCGTGAGGAGGACGGTGCCCGGGGCCTGGCCGCCCTCGCTGACCGCCTTCAGCAGATAAGGCTCGCCCTCGGCCGCCACGTAGGTCGTGCGCGTCCCGTCGGTCTCCCGCTTCACCAGCGTCGCCGCCTTGCGGCCCTCGACCTCGGCGGCGGCGCCCCTGGTGGCGCCCTTGGCGTCGGCGACGTGCACGCCGTCCAGCATCGCGTCCAGGTCGCACGCGCCGCCCAGCGCCCGCGCGGAGGCGCCGGCGCCCGCGGGGATCTTGAGCCACTTGCCCTTGAGCAGCTGGACCAGTTCGTCCGCCACGGCGGTGTCGGCGTTCTGGTCGGTCCGGCCGCTCTGCTCGATCGGGCCGTTCTCGTCGTTCTCGTCGTTCACGGCGTTGACGTCGTTCGCGCCGGAGCTGATCGACCGCCAGAACTCGTCGTCACCCTTGACGTACGTGACGCCCTTCACCACGGCGAACTCCGCCTCGCTGTCGTCCCGGCGCAGCCCCCCCGTGCACGTGCCGCTCCTGTCCAACGAGAAGTCGACCTTGACGCGTCGCCCGTCCTCCGTGCCCTCCGCCGTCAGGCGCAGCGACGGAGCGCCCTTGGTCGCCGTCACGGCCTCACCGGCGATCCGCGCGGCGGTCAGGCCCGCGAACGGATCCGCCGGCGCGGTCGCCTGCTTCGCGGCGGCCGGCGCCTCCTTCTCCGCCGTACCGGCCGCCACATGGTCGGCGCCGCCGGTGGCACAACTCGCCGTCCCGGCGACCGTGAGGGCGCTCACCAGCGCCGGCATCAGGAACTTCCGCTTGATCGCGGTCATCTGTCGTCTCTCCTCGCACCTCTGGCACGTCTCGCACTCCGTGCCCGGGTGCCGTTCCCTTTCCGGCCGCGCGAGGCGCCGCGAAGGGTGCATGTGCACGAGGGGATTCATCCGGGAGAGGCACTGACAGAACTCACGGCACTCACTCCACGATCTGCTGCCCCTCCGGCCGCGCGCTGCACGAGGCGCGGAAGGAGCAGTGCGCGCAGTGCTGGCCGGCGCTGGGGGTGAAGCGCTCGTCCAGTACGCGCCCGGCCGCCGTGGCGAGGAGATCGCCGACCCACTCCCCCGCGAGCGGCTCCTGTGCCTGGACCTTGGGCAGGTCCTCGCCGCCCTCCTTCTTGGCCGCGGCCTGCCTCAGTTGTACGAGTTCGGCGCCGCCCGGCTCCGGCCGCCGCCCGTCGAAGACCTCGTCCACAGCGCCCTCCCCCACCGCGAGCTGATACACGGCGAGCTGCGGGTGGTGCGCGACCTCCTCCTTGGTAGGAGCCGCTTTGCCGGTCTTGAAGTCGACCACGTAGGCACGCCCCTGGGCGTCCTGCTCCACGCGGTCCATGGAGCCCCGGATCCGTACCTCGTACGCGCCCGCCTCCAGCGTGACGTCGAAGGCGTGCTCGGTCGCCGCCGGTGTGCGCCCGGCGCGGTCCATCACATGCCAGCGCAGGAAGCGCTCCAGCGCCACGCGCGCGTGCCGCTTCTCCTGCTGGGACTTCCAGGGCGCGTCGAAGGCGAGCGCGTCCCAGACGGAGTCGAGGCGCTCCATGAGGACGGCGAGGTCGGCGGGGGTACGGCCGGAGGCCACCTCGTCGGCGAGTACGTGGACGACGTTGCCGAAGCCCTGTGCGGCGGTGGACAGTTCGTCCGCCTTGACCTCGCGTCCGAGGAACCACTGGAGGGCGCAGGTGTTGGCGAGCTGGTCCAGCGCGCTGCCGGAGAGGGCGACGGGCTGGTCCCTGTCGCGCAGGGGTACGGCGCTGTGCGTCGGTTCGTACAGGCCCCACCAGCGGTCCGGGTGGGCGGCGGGGACGAGCGGCTGGCCCTCCTCGTCGCTGAGGGCGGCGAGCCGGGCGAGGCGCCGGGCCGCCGCGTCGCGCAGGACCGGTGTCGCCCGCGGGTCGACGGTCGTGGCGCGCAGCTCGGCCACGAGCGCGGCCACCGCGAGCGGCCGGCGCGGCCGGCCGGTGATGTCCTTGGGGTCGACGCCCAGTTCGGCGAGGAAGCGGGACGGCTGGTCACCGTCGTCGGCGGGGGCCTTGACCGCCGTGACGACGAGTCGTTCGCGGGCGCGGGTCGCCGCCACGTAGAAGAGGCGTCGCTCCTCGGTAAGGAGGGCGCCGGGAGTCAGGGGCTCGGCCAGTCCGTCGCGGCCGATCCTGTCCGCCTCCAGAAGAGAGCCGCGGCGCCGGAGATCGGGCCAGAGCCCCTCCTGGACCCCGGCGACGACGACGAGCCTCCACTGGAGGCCCTTGGAGCGGTGCGCGGTCATCAGACGGACGGCGTCGGGGCGTACGGTCCTGCCGCCGAGCGTGTCGGCGGCGATGTCCTGCGCGTCGATCTCCTCAAGGAAGTTGAGGGCGCCGCGCCCGCCGGTGCGTTCCTCGGCCCGTGCCGCCGCGTCGAACAGGGCGCACACGGCGTCCAGGTCCCGGTCGGCGTTACGGCCAGCGGCGCCGCCGCGCAGGGCCGATCTCTCCAGCCGGCCCGGCCAGGGGGTGCCGTTCCACAGCTCCCACAGCGCCTCCTCGGCGGTGCCGCCGCCCGCCAGCAGGTCGCGCGCCTTGGCGAGCAGCGCGCCGAGCCGCTGCGCGCCGCGCGCGTGGGCGGGGTCGTGCGTGACGAGCCGCTGCGGTTCGGCCAGCGCGCGGGCCAGGAGTACGTCGGAGGGCGGCGGTACGCGGTTGCCTGCGGCCCGCTCCTCGTCGCGCAGCGCCCGGCCGAGCCGGCGGAGGTCGGCGGCGTCCATGCCGCCGAGGGGCGAGGTGAGCAGCGCGAGAGCGGTCTCGACGTCGAGCCGGTCGCCCTCGACCTCGGCATCCGGGCCGGCATCGACGCCGGGACCGGCACCCGCACCGCTGTCCGCCCCGGCCCGCACCGTCCCGGTCTCCGGCTCCTCCCGCGCCGCGCGCACCGCCGCCGTCGCGACCGCGCGCAGCGCCGTCAGCAGCGGCGACACGGCCGGTTCGTGACGCAGCGGCACATCGTCGCCGTCGATCTCCAGGGGCACGCCCGCCGAGGTCAGGGCCCGTCGTACAGCGGGGATGGTCCGGCCTCCGGCGCGTACGAGCACCGCCATCTCGCTCCACGGCACGCCTTCTTCAAGATGCGCGCGCCGCAGGATGTCGGCGACGTTCTCCAGTTCGGTCGACGCGGTCGGGTAGGTGTACGTCTCGACCCGGCCGCCCTCGCGGACCGACGCCAGGTCGCGGTGCGCCCGCACCTTCTCGGCGGGCAGCCGCCCCAGCGGCATCCGGCGGGTCAGCAGCCGGGTCGCGGCGAGCAGCCCCGCGCCGGAGCGCCGGGAGGTCGTCAGGACCTCCACCCGGGCCGGCCGGCCGTCGGCGTGCGGGAAGGCGTCCGGGAAGTCGAGGATGCCGTTCACGTCGGCGCCCCGGAAGGCGTAGATGGACTGGTCCGGGTCGCCGAAGGCGACCAGCGTGCGGCCGTGCCCGGCGACCGCCCTGAGCAGTCTGACCTGCGCCGGGTCGGTGTCCTGGTACTCGTCGACGAACACCGCGTCGTACCGGTCGGCGAGGTGCGCCGCGACCTCGGGCCGCTCGGCGAGGAGCACGGCCCGGTGGACCAGTTCGGCGTAGTCGAGGACACCCTGCATGTCGAGTACGTCGAGGTACTCGGCCAGGAAGGAGGCGGCGGCCGTCCAGTCGGGGCGGCCCGTCCGCCGCGCGAAGGCACCCAGAGAGTCCGGGCCGAGCCCCAGTTCACGGCTGCGGGCGAGCACCGCCCGTACCTCGTCGGCGAAACCGCGCGTGGTGAGGCAGGCCCGCAGCTCGTCGGGCCAGCGGACGCGCGACCGCCCCTCGCGCTCCAGGTCGAGCTGCCCGGCGAGCAGTTCCCGTACGGCGACGTCCTGCTCCGGTCCCGAGAGCAGCCGCAGCGGCTCGGTGAAGAGGTCGGCCTCCTGGTGCGCACGGATCAGCGCGTAGCAGAACGAGTGGAACGTCGTCGCCTGCGGCCCCTGCGCGCCGCCCAGCCTGACCGCCGTACGGTCGCGCAGTTCGACGGCCGCCTTGCGGCTGAAGGTGAGGACGAGCATCCGTTCCGGGTCGTCGCCGCGCGCGACCCGCGCGGCGACGCTCTCGACCAGCGTGGTCGTCTTCCCGGTGCCGGGACCCGCGAGGACGAGCAACGGTCCGCGTTCATGGTCAACCACCGGGCGCTGTGCTGCGTCCACGACAGGGGGATCCGCCGCGACCGGCGCCGTGCGCAGCAGTCGGTACGCACCGGAGGTCCGCTGCCGTACTGGACGGTGCGGGGTACGCCCGGTGAAGGAGGAGGAGCTCACGTGGATCGCCGGTCCTGGAGAGGGTGCTGGTGGTGACGGAGCTTTCTGAGGTCTGTGGGGCGCGAGCTGACGAGGGTACGCCGAGCTACGACGCGGAAGCGGCGAGTCCGCCCGATGATCTGACGGTTCAGGTGGTTACCGGGGGCACGGCCCTCGCGGGGTGCGGTCATCCGTACGGTCCTCAGCAGACTCGCAGGACCGCCCGCGGCGCAGCGGAATGTCAGAAACTGTCAGATGTGAGCAGCATCGCCCGTGTCAGTGCCGGAATCCGTGCCCGTTTCCGACGGCCGGCCGTCCCATCGCGCCCGTTTCATATCGAGGCGCGGCAGATGGCCTTCGCTGCCGCGCGAGGCCTCCCGCAGGGGCGTGGCCTCCTCGCGGTAATGGGCCAGGGCCTCCAGCTCATGACCGGACAGCAGGACCCCGTCCGAGCGGACCACACGCCACCAGGGCACCGCCCCGCCGTACAGCGCCATCGCACGGCCGACCTGACGTGGGCCGCCCTCGCCCAGCCACTCGGCGATGTCGCCGTACGCCATGACCCGGCCGGGCGGGATCAGGTCGGCCACATCCAGCACCCGCTCCGCGTACTCGGGCAGGTCTCCGGACACCTCGTCGGGCTCGTCGCTCCTCATCCGCCCCATCCTGCCGCACACCACCGACAGTCCGCCCGCCCACCGGGCCCGGCCGGACGGGCCGCCCCCGGGCCTTGGCACAGCCGACGCGGTGTTCCTCAATGCACCCTGATACCCCCCTCTGTCACCCTGGCGTGCCACCATCATGCGGGCGGTGACTGGTGATACGAGATCAAGAAGACACGGATTCGACGAAGGAGCAGGGCGTGCAGCCTCCGACGGTGGCGGGCACCCCTGATGCCGAGCCGCGCCCGGATTCAGCGCCCGGCGCCGGTGCGGAGGGCCACACGGACGGCGGTGGCGACGGCGGTACGGAGGCGGGCACCGGCAAGGACACCGGCGCCGAAACGGGCGGCGAACCGGGCACCGGCCCGAAGAAGAGCACGGACGCCGACGCCGACGAGACCGTCCGCCGCGACACCCCTCCCGGAAGCCATGCCGACCCGCTGTCCGGGGACGAACCGCTGCTCGCCGCCCGCGTGCACCGCCCCTCCGACCTGCTGCGTCTGCTCATCGGCATCCTCGCCATCGCCGTCGTCATCGGCCTCTCCGCCTTCGCCCACGGCACCACCTCCGGCCTCGAACAGGACATCAGCAAGGGCACCGGCCAGGCCCCCGACCTGCTCGTCAAGGTCGCCGGTCTGATCTCCAGCATCGCCGTGCTGCTCGTCCCGGTCGCCTTCGCGATCGAGCGCCTGATCAAACGCGACGGCCTGCGCATCGCCGACGGCGTGCTCGCCGCCGTCCTCGCCCACGGCGTGACGCTCGCGACCGATCTGTGGGTCGCCCGCGCGGCGCCCGGATCCATCCAGGACGCGCTCACGCGCGCGCAGCCCGGCGAAGGGCTCACCGACCCCGTACACGGCTATCTCGCGCCCGTCATCGCCTATATGACGGCCGTGGGGATGGCCCGCAGACCCCGCTGGCGCGTCGTGCTGTGGGTGGTCCTGCTGCTCGACGCGTTCGCGATGCTGGTCGCCGGCTACACCACCCCGTTCTCGATCATCCTCACCGTGCTGATCGGCTGGACCGTCGCGTACGGCACGCTCTACACGGTCGGCTCGCCGAACGTACGGCCCACCGGCCAGACCCTGATGGCGGGTCTTCGCCATGTGGGTTTCCGCCCCGTCAGCGCGATGCGCGCCGAGCCGGAGGACACCGGCGATTCGGCCGAGCAGGGCGAACGGGGCCGCCGCTATCTGGTGACGCTCGACGAAGGGCCACCGCTGGACGTCACCGTCGTCGACCGGGAACAGCAGGCGCAGGGCTTCTTCTACCGGGTCTGGCGCCGGCTCACCCTGCGCTCGATCAGCACCCGCCGCTCGATCCCCTCCCTGCGCCAGGCGCTGGAGCAGGAAGCGCTCCTCGCGTACGCCGCCATCGCCGCCGGCGCCAACGCCCCCAAGCTGATCGCCACCTCCGAGCTCGGACCCGACGCCGTCATCCTGGTGTACGAGCACATGGGCGGACGCTCCCTGGACTCGCTGTCCGACGACGAGATCACCGACGACCTGGTGCGCGGCGCCTGGCGGCAGGTCAAGGCGCTCCAGTCGCGCCGTATCGCCCACCGCAGGCTCACCGGCGACGCGCTGCTGGTCGACCGGGACGGGAACGTGATCGTCACGGATCTGCGCGGCGGTGAGATCGCGGCGGGCGACGTCGTGCTGCGGATGGACACCGCGCAGCTCCTCACCACGGTCGGGCTGCGGATCGGCGCCGAACGCGCGGTGGCCGCGGCGGTGGACGTCCTCGGCCCCGACGCGGTCGCCGACTGTCTGCCGCTGCTCCAGCCGATCGCGCTCAGCCGCTCCACGCGTACGACGCTGCGCCGGCTCGCCCGTGAGCGGGCCCAGCGCGAGCGCGACGCGGTGCTCCAGGCCACCGAGGCGGCCAAGCACGCCCGTACGGCGGAAGTGGCCGCCGCGACCACCGACGCCGAGCGCAAGGCGGCCCGCAGGTCGCTGCGCGCGGAGAAGCAGGCCGAGAAGAAGGCCCTGGACGACGCGCTCGACGAGGTGCGCGAGGAGGATCTGCTCTCCCAGATCCGTGGGCAGGTGCTGCTGATCAGACCGCAGGCGCCGGTGGAGCCGGTCCGTCTGGAGCGCATCAGACCCCGGACGCTCGTCAGCTTCATCGCCGGTGCGATCGCCGCGTACTTCCTGCTCACCCAGCTCGCCGGGATCGACTTCGGCAACGTCTTCGCCAACACGCACTGGGGCTGGGTGGCCGCCGCCGTCCTGTTCTCGGCGCTCAGTTACGTCGCCGCCGCGATGAGCCTGCTCGGCTTCGTGCCGGAGCGGGTGGGCTTCCTGCGTACGGTCGTCGCGCAGGTCGCCGGGTCCTTCGTCAAGCTCGTCGCGCCCGCCGCGGTCGGCGGGGTGGCGCTCAACACCCGCTTCCTGCAGCGCGCGGGGGTACGCCCGGGGCTCGCCGTGGCGAGTGTCGGCGCCTCGCAGCTGTTCGGCCTCGGCGCGCACATCCTGCTGCTGCTGGCCTTCGGCTATCTCACCGGTACGGAGAAGACGACCTCCCTCACCCCGTCCAGGACGGTGATCGCGGGGCTGCTGACCGTCGCCGTGCTGCTGCTGGTCGTCACCGCGATCCCGTTCCTCAGGAAGTTCGTGGTGACGCGGCTGCGTTCGCTGTTCGCGGGTGTGGTGCCGCGCATGCTCGACGTGCTCCAGCGGCCCATGAAGCTGGTCACCGGCATCGGCGGGATGCTGCTGCTGACCGGTCTGTTCGTGATGTGCCTGGACGCCTCGATCCGGGCCTTCGACGACGGGCATCAACAGCTGAGCTACGCGAGCATCGCCGTCGTGTTCCTCGCGGGCAACGCGCTGGGGTCGGCGGCGCCGACGCCGGGCGGTGTGGGCGCCGTGGAAGGCGCGCTGACGCTCGGTCTGATCGCGACGGGGGTGCCCAAGGAGGTCGCGGCCCCGGCGGTGCTGCTGTACCGGATGATGACCCTGTGGCTGCCGGTGCTGCCCGGGTGGATCTGCTTCAACCACCTCACCCGAAAGGGAGCCCTGTAGGGAGCCCGGCGACGGGGGCTCCCGGGCCGGCGCCACCACCCGGCTGGACCCCGGACCGCGCGCCCCTCCCCGGCACGACGCACCATGGGGAGATGCCGATGCCCCCCTTCTCCACGTCCGCCGCACCCACCCGGCGTCGCCGCCCCGCACTGACCGCCGTCACCGCCGTCACCGTCGCCACGCTGCTGGCCGCCGCCGGATGCTCCGGCTCCGGCGCGGACAGCGGCGGCCAGGGCGGGCAGACCAGCCGGAACGACCAGGACGGTCAGGAGGACGGTCAGAACACGACCGACACGACCGCCGCGCCCCAGAACCTGACGTCCCAGAAGCTGGACTGGAAGGCGTGCCCGGCCCCGTCGGCGGCCGAGGGCGGCGGTACGGCCCCGTCGCCGCTGCCCGGCGGCACCAAGTGGGAGTGCGCCTCCATGGCGGCCCCGCTCGACTACGCCAAGCCCAAGGGCGCCACCATCGAGCTGGCCCTGATCCGGGCGAAGACCAGCGACCCGGGCAAGCGCATCGGCTCGCTGGTGTTCAACTTCGGCGGGCCCGGCGGCTCCGGCGTGACCGGGCTGCCCTCCTTCGGCAACGACTACGACAAGCTGCGCACCCGCTACGACCTGGTCAGCTTCGACCCGCGCGGCGTCGGCCGCAGCGACCCCGTCGAGTGCAAGGACGACAAGCAGCTCGACGCGTACTACGCCACGGACATGACCCCGGACGACGCCGCCGAGGAGAAGTCCTACGTGAACGGCCTCAAGTGGTACGCGGGCGGCTGCGAGCAGAAGTCCGGCAAGGCGCTCCCGCACGTGGGCACCGTCAACGCGGCACGCGACATGGAGCTGATGCGCCAGGTCCTCGGGGACGACAAGCTCAACTACTTCGGGATCTCGTACGGCACGGAGCTGGGCGGCGTCTACGCGCATCTGTATCCGAAGTCCGTGGGCCGCGCCGTCTTCGACGCCGTCGTGGACCCGGACCAGAGCTCCGAGCAGGGCTCGCTCGGCCAGGCCAAGGGCTTCCAGCTCGCCCTCACCAACTTCGCGAAGGACTGCGTCAGCCGCGGCGACGCGTGCAAGCTGCCCGGCAGCACCCCGAAGGAGATCGAGAACTTCGTCGTGGAGCTGCTCGACCAGCTCGACAAGAAGCCGATCGCCGGGCTGGGCGACCGGAAGCTCACCGAGACCCAGGCCACCAACGGCATCGCCCAGACGCTCTATTCGAAGGAGTACTGGCCGCTGCTCGAACAGGGTCTGGACGAGGCCGACGGCGGCAGCGGCGCGTTGCTGCTCGTCCTGTCGGACGCCATGAACGGCCGCAACGAGAAGGGCCAGTACAGCAACATCCAGGCGGCCAACGCAGCGGTCAACTGCGTGGACTCCAAGCAGCGTTACACGCTCGCGCAGACGAAGGCGAAGCTCCCCGAGTTCCGCAAGGTCTCGCCGGTCTTCGGCGACTTCCTCGGCTGGGGTCTGCTGGGCTGTTCCGAGTGGCCGGTGCCGGGCGAGTGGGAGAAGCCCGACGTCAGCGCGCCGGGCGCGGCCCCGATCCTGGTCATCGGCAACACCGGCGACCCGGCGACGCCGTACGAGGGTGCGCGGGCGATGGCGAAGGCGCTCGGTGACGGCGTGGGCGTCGAGCTGACGTACGAGGGCCAGGGGCACGGCGCGTACAACGCGGGCAGCGCGTGCGTGCAGAACGCCGTGAACGGCTATCTGCTCGACGGCAAGGTGCCGAAGGCCGGGACGGTCTGCAAGTGACGCGAAGAGTGACACGCGTACCGGGTCACACGGGTACCGAGTGACATAAGCAGGAGGCCGGCCCACGAGGTGCGTGGATCGGCCTCCTACGTACGTATGCGGCTCGTTCAGTAGATCGGCTTCTCCGGCTCGATCTGGTTGACCCAGCCCACCACTCCGCCGCCGACGTGCACGGCGTCGGCGAAGCCGGCCGACTTCAGCACCGCGAGCACTTCCGCACTGCGGACACCCGTCTTGCAGTTCAAGACGATCTTCTTGTCCTGCGGCAGATCCTGGAGCGCGTTCCCCATCAGGAACTCGTTCTTCGGGATCAGCTTGGCGCCCGGGATGGAGACGATCTCGAACTCGTTCGGCTCCCGCACATCGATCAGCTCGATGTTCTCGCCGTCGTCGAGCCACTCCTTGAGCTGCTTCGGAGTGATCGTCGAACCGGCCGCCGCCACCTGCGCCTCCTCGGACACGACGCCGCAGAAGGCCTCGTAGTCGATGAGCTCGGTGACGGTCGGGTTCTCGCCGCAGACCGCGCAGTCGGGGTCCTTGCGGACCTTGACCTGGCGGTACTGCATCTCCAGCGCGTCGTAGATCATCAGCCGGCCGAGCAGCGGTTCGCCGATGCCCGCGAGGAGCTTGATCGCCTCGTTGACCTGGATGGACCCGATCGACGCGCACAGCACACCGAGCACGCCGCCCTCGGCGCAGCTGGGCACCATGCCGGGCGGTGGCGGCTCCGGGTAGAGGCAGCGGTAGCAGGGACCGTGCTCGGACCAGAAGACGCTCGCCTGACCGTCGAAGCGGTAGATCGAGCCCCATACGTACGGCTTGCCGAGCAGCACACACGCGTCGTTGACCAGATAGCGGGTGGCGAAGTTGTCCGTGCCGTCCACGATCAGGTCGTACTGGGCGAAGATCTCCATCACGTTCTCGGACTCGAGCCGCTCCTCGTGAAGGACGACCTTCACCAGCGGGTTGATACCGAGGACGGAGTCACGCGCGGAAGCGGCCTTGGAACGGCCGATGTCCGCCTGGCTGTGGATGATCTGGCGCTGGAGATTCGACTCGTCGACCTCGTCGAACTCCACGATGCCGAGCGTGCCGACACCGGCCGCGGCCAGATACATCAGCGCGGGCGAGCCGAGCCCGCCCGCGCCGACGACGAGCACCTTCGCGTTCTTCAGCCGCTTCTGCCCGTCCATCCCGACGTCCGGGATGATCAGGTGACGGGAGTACCTGCGGACCTCGTCGACGGTGAGCTCGGCAGCGGGCTCTACCAGGGGTGGTAGCGACACAGGGACCTCAACAGGGGATTCGTCGGTTGGTCAGTACGTTTGTTCCTCCGGTAACACTGCCACGGGCCTTCTCATTCCGAGACACCCGGTCCGATCTGCGAGACAATTTCGTCCCAGTAGCCGGGCAGCGCCGCGAAAGGGCTGCTTCGTCCGATCCGTTCCCCGTGGTCGCTCCGGTCGGTGAAGAAGATCGTGCCCGCTCCCTGCCAGCGCGCGATCCGCATCGCCTCGTTCAGATGGCTGCGGGGCACCCCGTGGACGAGATGAACGAAGCGCTCGGGCGGATGGTCCGCCGTCCACTCGGCCACCTGTGACCAGCGGTAGTCGGTCCACGGCCCGCGGAAGGTGACCAACTGGTCGGCGATCTCGGCGTATCCGGGGTACGGATGCGTCCCGTGGCCGAGGACCAGATGCCCGCCGTGGGCGATCGTCTCCAGCGTCGCCGCCGTCAGCCGGACGTCGGGAAGGTACGACGCCTGCGCCGGACACCGGTCCAGGAAGAAGCCGTCGACGCGGTACCAGTCGTGGAAGTCGTGCGCCTCGGAGACGATCTCGCCGAAGCTCCGGGCGCCGTACGCGAGATCGAGATGCCCGAGCACCCGTACGCCCGCGTTCCTCAGCCGGCCCGCGGCCTCCAGACAGTGCGGGTCCGGCATACTGCCCGGCCCGTCGGCGACGTTGAGCACGGCCCAGTGCAACGGCGTTCCCGGGCGCGTCAGTTCGGCCCACTCGACCGGGGCGATCAGCGGATGCGCGTAACCGGGGATGCCGAAGCCCGGCCCGGTGGCGCCGGTGGCCGACCGGCTGCCGCCGGTTCTCGTCAGATGCGACACGCGGCCTCCATCCAGATGTCGGCGAGGGATTCCTCCAGATTGATCCGGGGCCGCCAGCCGAGCCGGTCGCGCGCGGTGCGGACGTCCGCCTGCTGCCAGCCGCCGCAGCCGTCGGGGTACGGGAACGGGCCGCTGCCCAGGTGCTCGGAGGGGTGCTCGCCGCGCTGCGGGCCGAGGGTGGCGTGCCCGGGTGCGGGGCGCTGCGCGCCGGTGAGCGCGTCGAGTTCGTGCAGGGCGCCGCCGTATCCGGCGACCCGCGCGAGGACGGCGGCGGCGTCCCTGAGCCGGACGGCTCGCCCCGTACCGATGTTGACGACGCCCTGGGCTGCGGAGAGCGAGGCGGCGTGGACGGCGCGGGCCACGTCGCGTACGTCGACGAAGTCGCGCTGGACGCCGAGCCCGCTGAGCTTCAGCTCGCCGTCGCCGGACTGCATGGCGCGGCGCATCGCCTCGGCGAGGCGGCCGAGCGGGGAGCCCGCGGGTGTGCCGGGTCCGACGGGCGAGAAGACGCGCAGGACGACGGCGTCGAGGCCGGCGCCGAGCACCAGCTCACTGGCGGCCAGCTTGCTCACGCCGTACGGCCCGCCGGGCCGGGGCACCGCGTCCTCGGCGGTGGACGAGCCGGGCTGCGAGGGCCCGTACTCGGAGGAGCAGCCGAGCTGGACGAGGCGGGCACCGCAGCCGCTGCGGCGCAGCGCCTCGCAGACGGTCGCGACGGCGACGGTGTTGTGCCGGGTCAGGTCGCGGGCGCCGCCCCGGGTGGCGCCGGCGCAGTTGATGACGACGCCCGGGTGGACGGCGTCCAGGAAGCGGGTGAGCGCTCCGGGGCTGCCGCCGGCGAGGTCGAACCGTACGTCGGCGTCGTCGCCGCGCCCGAGCGCGGTCAGATGCACGGCCGGGTCGGCGAGCAGCCGGTCGGCGACGAAGCGCCCGAGGAAACCGTTGGCACCGAGCAGCAGGACCCTCATCGCGCTGCCCCTTGCTTCCGACGCGCCGGTGCTGGGGGTTGAGGGGTCATGTTCTGTCGTCTCCTTAGAGGGTGTTGCTCTGCGGTTCGGGGTTACGCCCGCGGCGTCGGCTCCGCGGGAGGTCTCTGGGTCCGGACGGGCGGCCCGGACGGGGGCGTGCGCCGGTGGTCGGCGGTCCGCCGGTCAGGTGTGGGCCGAGGCCCGGGACAGGGTGACGGCGGCGTGGATCAGCAGGCCGAGCGCGGCGGCGCCGCAGGCGAGGGCCGGTACGGCGCCGGCTCCGCCCGCGTCGGCCAGGGCCCGGACGGGAACGGCGGCGCTTTCGAGGCCGGGGACACGGCCGGCCGCGGCGAGTGCGAGGGCCACCGCCTCGACGGCGCAGGCGGTGACGAGGCCGGTCGCCGCCGCCTTCGGGAAGCCGTGGACGGTGAGGAGCCGGGCGAGGAGGAGCAGGGAGCCGAGGGCCACGGTCGCGGCCAGGTGACCGCTGCCCGGTCTGCCGCCGAGGACGAGTTCGGCGAGGAGGGCCAGGGCGGTCAGCGCGCCGGCGTACAGCGCGAACAGGGCGAGCAGCACCGGCCGTGTCCGGGAGGCGAACTCGGCCAGTCCACGGCTGTCGGTGAGCCTGCGCCGCGCCTGTACGGACAGCAGATGGGCGCACCAGGCGGCGGGTGCCACGGCGAACGCCAGGGCCACCAGTGGCGTCGCCGCGTCGGTCAGGGGCGTGGTCGCCGGGCGTCCGTCGCCGGTCCCGGCGTGCAGTACGCGCGGCAGCCCGTCGCCGTACAGCGTGTACGCCAGCAGCCAGCACACCCACAGGCGCGAGACGCGCGCCGTGTGGCCCTCCACGCGCAGCGGGCCGCGCCGCAGGGCGATGGTGAGCGCGACGGCGAGGGCGACGGCCCCCGCCGCGCCTATCGCGAGACGTATCCCCGCGCCGGTTCCGCCGGCGTACCGCAGGGCGAGGAGGGCGGCGGCGCACACGGCGCCCGGGAGCAGCGTGCGCAGCGCCCACCCGGCGCGCGGATCACCGGCCCGCGACGGATGGGGGGCGGCCGCGACGGTGGTGTCCGGGCCGCTGTCGGTGGCGCGGGGCACGCGCGCGTACAGCTCCTCGGCGAGGGAGAAGACGTCCCGGTGGCGGAAGCGCGCGGCGGCGCGGTCGGTGACGCCGTGCGCCTCCAGACCGGCCGCGATCTCCAGCGGGTCGACGGCGCGTTCGCACAGTTCGCGGTGGCTGTGCATCAGGGTCTTGACGGGGTCCGCGGGGCCGCCGGCCCGGCGCGCGGGTCTCGTTGTCCCCGGGGAGGTGGTGCCGGTGTCAGACATCGCTCTCCCCCCGGGTCGGTCCGGCGACCGCACCGACCGCCTCCGCAGGACGCGACGCCCGCGGCCTCGCGGTCGAGGACATGGCGACGGGGACAGGAACGGGGACGGTCGGCGGCCGGGGCATCGAGACGGGCGGCACCATCGGCACGGGCCCCGGCACGGGTCCCGGTGTCGGTGCCGTTACGGTGCCGGCCCGCCCGGCCGTCCAGTGGCCGGGTACGTACGCCTCCGCCGGGTTGGCGAACGGCAGCGGCTCGCCGTGCGCGTCCACGGTCTCGGCCGGGCGCCGGACCGGGGCGTGCGAGATCAGCTCCAGATAGATGCCGTGGAAGGCCGCCACGTTCTGCTCGACGGTGAAGAGTTCGAGCGCGCGGGCCCGCGCGGCGGCGCCCAGCCGTTCGCGCCGCCGGGGGTCGCGCAACAGCGCGACGCACGCGTCGGCGAGCGCCCGCGGATTGCGCGGGGGCACCACGAGCCCCGTGCCGCCGATGACTTCGACGACCGCGCCGACGTCGGTGGAGACCGTCGCGCGCCCGCAGAACATCGCCTCGACCAGGCTGACCGGGAAGCCCTCGACGATGCTGGACAGGACGATCACGCCGCCCGCCGCGTACGCGTCCACCAGTTCGGGCGCCCCGGGCCCGCCGACCTCCTCGAAGGAGACGCAGTTGTCGCCCACGGCGTGCGCGTCGGCCGCCTCGTCGGGGAACAACTGGGCGGCCAGCGCCCGGCAGTGGGCGAGATACGCCGTCGCCTCCGCGCCCTGCGCGGCGGCGCCGATGATCCGCAGCCGCGCCTCGGGCTCCTCCTTACGGATGTCGGCGAAGGCGTGCAGCAGGGAGATGAGGTCCTTGGCGGGCTCGATCCGTCCGACCCAGACGAGGGTGCGCGGGTCGCCGCTGTCGCCGCCCGCCTCGCGCTCGCCCAGCGCGGCGAAGCGCTCGGTCTCCATCCCGGGGTAGACGGTGCGCAGTTTGGCGCGGTCGGCGCCGCAGCGCTCCTGCCAGCGCCGCGCGTGGGTGTTGCCCGGGGTGATGACGGCGGCCTGTCGGTAGACCTCGGCGGCGAGCCGGCCCTGGAAGGCCGCGAGCAGGGCGCGCACCGGCGCGCGCAGGGGCGCGTCACCGCCGGATCCGGCGGCCAGGTAGTGGGCGCGGAGCTGGACGCCGTACTCGGTGACCAGCAGCGGCGTACCGAAGAAGCGTTTGGCCAGAAGTCCGGCCAGGGCGGCGGATCCGCCCGTCGTCGCGTGGCACAGGTCGACGGCGCCGAGGCCTTCGTCGTCGTACCAGTCGAGGGAGAGCGGGCGCAGCGCGCGCTCCAACTGGTCGGCGAAGACCAGGTAGTCGGGGACGGTGGCACCGCGCACGCCCCGGCGTGCGCCGGGTGCGTGGCAGGCGGATTCCAGGATCCGTACGGCGGTCTCCGAACGCAGGGCCGTGGCCAGGCCGCCGTGGTCGCGTGCCAGTTCGGCGAGCCCGTACAGCCCTTCGGCGAAGGCGGCCGTGTGGCGCGCGCGGTCGCCGCCCCCGCCCTCGGCGGCGCCCTCGTCCGGGGTGCGGACGGCGGTGATCAGCTCCTCGAAGTGCCCCACGAAACGCCGCCGTTCGCGCCGCCCGTACGCCCTCCCGTCGCCCTGCGCCGACCAGAGGGGCGCGGTGCGCACCCTCAGTACGGAGGGCGGCAGCTGGATCCAGCCGTTGCCCTCCTGCTGGGCGCTGCGGCTGAGCGCGTAGACGTCGAACTCGTGCTGCGCGAGCCCGCGTACGAGCCGGTCGCACCACAGCCTGGACTCACCCGTCGCGTACGGGTAGCCACCGTCCGTGAGTAGTCCGATACGCACGAGCACACCCCTGATCTCCCTTGTGGGAAGCCGCCGTTGGATCGGCGACTCACAGCGGGACGACCGTAAGCGGACATGACGGTGGAACGGCGGACGGTTGTCCGTCGCACCACCAGAAGGGGTGAATGCACGTAACTTTCGCACCGCGGTAGCGTTCCGTCGCGCTATGGACCCGTTCGGTCACACTGCGTCAGGCTCCGGCCGGTGCCTCAACTGCCGGGGTACGCCCACGGGTTGGGCTTGCACTTCACGCCGTCGAGATCGAGCGTCTTCGTCTGCTGCTGCATCACGGGCGCGAGCGAGCCGGGCGTCTTGCAGCTCACGTGGTCGTATCCGAGCCGGTGGCCGATCTCGTGGTTGATGAGCATCTGCCGGTAGGTGAACATCGCCTTGGGGCCGTATGTCTTGGCCCCCTGCGCCCAGCGGTACGCGTTGATCATGACGCGATCGGTCGCGGCGGAGTCGCAGGACACGTTGTCGATGGTGGTGTCCAGACCGGACTTGGCGCACCACTCGGCCGTCGTCCCCGGGCTCGCCAGCGTGATCACGAACCGGGGCGAGCCGCCGGAGATCCGCTCGAAGGTCATGGCGCCGTTGTGGGCCCAGCTCCGGTCGTCGTTCAGGGTTTTCTGCACCGCGTCGGCGAACAGTTTCCGGTCGAGCCCGAGGCCCTTCTCGATGTCGATCCGATACGTGATCTTCTCGCCCTTGCCGGGCGCCTTGGCGAGCCCGGGGACCGCCTCGAACTCCCCCGGCCCCGCGAGATCGGCGGCCAGCGGGAACTGCTTGGCCATCAACTGGGCGTAGGTGGGCGGCGGCGCGGGGGCCGGCGCCACGGACTCCTTCGGCGCGCTCCGCCTGTCGTCCGAGCGCGAGGCGGCGTCCTCGCCGTCGCGGGCGAGCCCGCCGGAGGGCAGCGCGTCGGCCCGGGAGTCACGGCCGTCGGTGACCTGACCGGCCACCACGACGGCGAGCACCGTCGTCACGGCCGCCGCCGCTATCCCGGTGAAGGCGCGTCCCAGACCGCCCTTGGCGGGCCGCCCGTCGGCGCCGTCGGCGCCCGGGGCGGCCTCGGGGCCGTCCTGGTCGGAGCCACGCCCGGAGTCGGCGGCCAGGGCCGCGCGGGGATGGCTGTTCTTGTCGTCCCAGTCGGTGACGGGGGCGTACGGATCGGGCCGCCACTGCCCGCCGTCGGCGTCCGTACCGAAGCCGGTGCCGGAACCTGTGCCGGTGCCCGATCCGTACGGAGGGGCCGGCGCGTCGAAGGCGTCGATGAACTCACGGCGCGGTCCCGGTACCCGGCCCTGAGGGGCCGGCGCCGGACGGGACCGCCCGCCCGGACCCCGCGGGTCCCCGTACCGCCCCTGCTCGCCCCAGCCACCGCCCGGCTCATGGTGCTCGGGGTGTCCGCCGCGTACCTGGGGCACGCCGTGCGCGGGGGTCCCGTACGCCGGGTCGGCGCGTTCACGTTCACCGGGGGGCGGGCCGGGCGGCGCCTCCCGCTCACCGGCCGGCGGGCGGCTCGCGGCGGCCGGCCTCTTCCTGCTGTCGGATCCCTGGGGTGCGGGGCCTTTACGGCTGTGTCGTCCCACGCCCCGGATCAGCTCCCGCCACTGTCGTTACCGCCGTTGTCGCCCTCGTCGCCCAGGGCGTCGCCGCCTCCACCGTCATTACGGCCGGCACGCCCGTTCGTCTCATCCGCCGCCCTCTCGGACTCCTGGATGAGCGCCCGCGCGGCCTTCGCGACCACCTCCGGGTACTCCATCATGGCAACATGCCCGGCGTCCGGAAGCGTCAGGAGTCGGGAATCACGGAAAGCGTAGGACGCCTTGCGTGCCATTCGGTACGAAACGAGCTGATCCCGCCCTCCGTACACCAGCAGTGTCGGCGCGAGGACCCGCTCGGCCTGGCGCCACAGCCCTTGCTGGCCGCCGAGGGTGTACGCGTCGACGATGCCCCGGGTGGAGCGGGTCATCGCCTCCCAGAAGTACGGCAGACTCTGCCGCCGCTCCATCTCCTCCACCGCGTGCCGCAGCGCCTCCTCGGAGACCCGGCCGGGGTCGCCGTAACAGAGGGCCATCATGCCGCGCGTACGCTGCTCGGCCGTCCACTCGCGGGTCATCCGCCCGAACAGGGCGGCGACACCGGGCAGCGCCAGCAGGGCCGTCGGCACGGCGTTGCGCTGCACCCGGAGCTCGGGCAGCGCGGGCGAGACGAGGGTCAGGCTGCGCACCAGGTCGGGCCGGGCGGCGGCGATCCGGGTCGCGACGGCGCCGCCCATGGAGTTGCCGAAGAGATGCACGGCGCCGCGTCCGCGCGCGTCGAGCAGCCGGATCACGGCGCGCGCGTGGCCGGTGATCGAGTAGTTGCGGTCGTCCGGCGGCGGGGAGTCGCCGAAGCCGGGCAGGTCGACCGCCTCGCCGTCGACGGTGTCGGCCAGCAGGGGCATCAGGTCGGACCAGTTCTGCGAGGACCCGCCGAGGCCGTGCACGTACAGCGCGCGGGGCAGTCCGGGCCGCTCCGGGGGCCGCGAACGGACCGTCATGGTCAGGCCCGGCAGGGCGACCGTGTGCAACCGCTCGCCGTCGGCGACCCGGACGGCACTCACGCGCGGGACGGCGGCGGCGAGGGTTTCCGGCAGCTCGGTCGATGACATGCGGGCAATGTTACGAGACGATCACGCGCCGTTCGGCGTGTTCACCGTCACAGGAACGCATAGCGTCGAGGGTGCGGACCTCCTACCCTCGGAAGTACGCGTTCATATTCGCCTCATTTCGTGAATGGGCGGCGGAAGCGGACGGAAGACGACCGGAGAAGAAAGGGCGCCCCATGTCGGCGGACCCGAGCGACCCGGACATATTCCCGAACGACAGCGACAAGGAAGAACGGAGGGCCGAGGCGGATTCCGGCGAACTCGGAGAACTCGACGAGGAGACCCCGGAGGCCGACGCCGCCGAGCAGCACACGGACGTACAACCGTCCGACGACGATCCGCCGGCTCCCATCGATACGGCCGAGGCCGACGAGGCGGACGCCGCCGAACAGGCGCGTATCGTCTCTCTCGACGAGGACGACTACCGCTGAGTACCCGCTCAGGACCGGGTTCGCCTTTTGTCAGCATTGGATACTTTTCTCCGCCGCCGATCTTGCGGCCGGACGGATATCCGACTCCCCCGACTGTCCGGTCCGTGAAATTCTGCGACCTGACCACGCACAGCCGGGTTACCCAAAAGTACGATGGCAAGGCGGCGCACAGCGCGCACGGAACGATTCTGGGAGGCGGCGTGACAGCCATAGAGCAGACCGAGGCGGCGCGCCCGCGAGGCACGCGCCTGCCACGCCGCGCTCGACGCAATCAGCTTCTGGGCGCGGCTCAGGAAGTCTTCGTCGCACAGGGGTACCACGCCGCGGCGATGGACGACATCGCGGAGCGGGCCGGCGTCAGCAAGCCCGTCCTCTACCAGCACTTCCCGGGAAAGCTGGACCTCTACCTGGCCCTTCTGGACCAGCACTGCGAGGCGCTGCTCCAGGCCGTGCGCACGGCCCTGGCGTCGACGTCCGACAACAAGCTCCGGGTCGCGGCCACGATGGACGCGTACTTCGCCTACGTCGAGGACGAGGGCGGCGCGTTCCGGCTGGTCTTCGAGTCCGACCTGACGAACGAGCCCGCCGTGCGTGAGCGCGTGGACCGGGTGGCGCTCCAGTGCGCGGAGGCGATCTCCGACGTGATCGCGTCGGACACGGGCCTCTCCAAGGAGGAGTCCATGATGCTGGCGGTCGGACTCGGCGGCGTCTCCCAGGTGGTGGCGCGCTACTGGCTCTCCAGCGAGTCGGTCATCCCGCGCGACAAGGCCGTGGAGCTTCTCACCTCCCTCGCCTGGCGCGGCATCGCCGGATTCCCGCTGCACGGCAGCGAGCAGCACCCCGGCGCCTGACGGGCGGCCGAGCCGACCCTCCGGCCTCCTGACGCGGTCCGTGTTCGCTGCGGGCGTGCCCCACCACCGTCATCGGCGGCGTCTCTCCGGGCTAATGTGTGCTGCGTACCGCGCGGTTGACCGCGCAACGCACTGACCGTTCGGAGGGACATAGCGGTGGAGGTCAAGATCGGCGTGCAGCACACGCCCCGCGAGATCGTTCTGGAGAGCGGGCAGTCCGCCGAGGAGGTCGAGAGCGCCGTGGCCGACGCACTCGCCGGCAAGGCGAAGCTGCTCAGCCTCACGGACGAGAAGGGGCGGAAGGTGCTCGTACCGGCCGAACGGATCGCGTACGTGGAGATCGGCGAGCCGACGACCCGACGGGTGGGCTTCGGCGCTCTCTAAGGGCACCACAGCGACAGAGGAGTGGCCCGGCGGGATTCCCGCCGGGCCACTCCTTTGTTGGGTCTTCGGATCGCGGAGGGTTGCCCCGCGCGCACTCCGGGTAGACCGGGCTACGACTCAATCGGCCCGGCTCGCTCGGTGAGGTGATCAGCGGTGATCTTGGAAGCTCTCGGTGCGGTCCTGCTCGGACTGGGTGCCTCGTGGGCCGCGCTCCAGCGGCTGCCCCACCGGCTCCCCTCCCCCCGTCTCGTGCTCACCGCGGGACCCCTGGGCGCCGTCTTCGGCGCGATCCTCACGCACGCGGCGCTCGGCCCCGGTCATGTCGTCGCGACGCTGATCGGCGCGGTGGCCGTGGGGGCGGTTCTGCTCTCGCTGCTGCTCCGCCCCGCAGGCCATGTCCTGAGCCGGCCGATGCCCTCGTGACGCCGGCCTGTCTCAGGCGGCCAGTCCCAGCGCCGCCATCCGCTTCGTGTGCGCCTCGGTGATCCGCGAGAACATCCGGCCCACCTCGGCCAGGTCGAAGCCGTCGGCGACCCCGCCCACCAGCATCGTCGAGAGCGCGTCGCGGTCGGCCACCACACGCTGCGCCTGCGACAGCGCCTCGCCCATCAGCCGCCGCGCCCACAGCGCGAGCCGCCCGCCGACCCGCGGTTCGGCCTCGATCGCGGCCCGGACCTTCTCGACCGCGAAATTGCCGTGCCCTGTGTCATCGAGCACAGCGAGCACCAGGTCGCGGGTGTCGGAGTCCAGCCGCGCGGCCACCTCGCGGTAGAAGTCACTGGCGATCGAGTCGCCCACATAGGCCTTGACCAGGCCCTCCAGCCAGTCCGACGGCGCGGTCTGCCGGTGGAAGTCGTCCAGCGCGGCGGCGAAAGGATCCATCGCGCCCGTCGGATCGGCGTCGATTTCACCGAGCCGGTCGCGCAGTCTCTCGAAATGGTGGAATTCCGCTGAGGCCATCTTCGCGAGTTCCGCCTTGTCGTCCAGCGTCGGTGCGAGTTTGGCGTCCTCGGCGAGGCGCTCGAAGGCCGCCAGTTCGCCGTAGGCGAGTGCTCCCAGCAGATCCACGACCGCGGCCCGGTACCTCGGATCGGCGGAGGCGGTCGCCCAGTCCTGGGCGGCGATCCCGGTGTGCTCCGCGGGCGCGGACCCCGGTGTGGACTCGGGCGCAGTGGCGTTGTCAGACGTCTCCATGGAGCGCACAATAGCCCGCTCGGCGCAGGGCGCAGAGTCCGCTCCGCGCACCGCGTAAGGGCCCGGCCGACAACTGCCCGGAGCCTGTTCCGACGAATTCGTCCAACACACCTGCGCGATTCCGGGGTACAGTGGTAATGCGCCTGCCGAGTATTCGGTGGGCCATCGCAGTGTTTGACCGGGAGATCTGTCCCGGACAGGCCCCATGAGGATGCCCGGTCGGTGGCCCGATCGGCTCCGCCCCCGACCGCCCTCCGCGCGGACCGTGCGCACAGCTGCGTACGACCTGCAGATGAGGGGCCCCCTCAGCGGCACGAGCGCTCGAGCGACGGCAGTGGTCCCGCGCCATCCGGCCAATCCACGGCCGGCCGAGTACCCAGGTGCGGTACGACCCCCAGCGTTCGCCTCGCGTCGCGTCTCACAGAAGAGGCAGCACCCTGACTACGACTTTCCGAGACCTCGGAATCCTTCCCGAGACAGCCGAAGCGCTAGAAGCCGTCGGCATCCTGTCTCCGTTCCCCATCCAAGAGATGACCCTGCCGGTCGCGCTGTCCGGCAAGGATGTCATCGGCCAGGCCAAGACCGGCACCGGCAAGACGCTCGGCTTCGGCCTGCCGCTCCTGGAGCGCGTCACCGTCCCCGCCGACGTCGAGGCGGGCCGGGCCGCTCCCGAGCAGCTGACCAACGCCCCGCAGGCCCTCGTGGTGGTCCCCACCCGCGAGCTGTGCCAGCAGGTCACCAACGACCTCCAGACCGCCGGCAAGGTGCGTAACGTACGCGTGCTGGCGATCTACGGCGGCCGTGCCTACGAGCCGCAGGTCGAGGCCCTCAAGAAGGGCGTCGACGTCGTCGTCGGCACTCCGGGCCGGCTGCTCGACCTGGCGGGCCAGCGCAAGCTCGACCTGTCGCACGTGCGCGGGCTCGTCCTGGACGAGGCCGACGAGATGCTCGACCTGGGCTTCCTGCCCGATGTCGAGCGGATCATCCAGCTGCTGCCGGCGAAGCGCCAGACGATGCTGTTCTCGGCGACCATGCCGGGCGCGGTCATCGGTCTCGCCCGTCGCTACATGTCGCAGCCGACACACATCAGCGCCACGTCGCCCGACGACGCGGGCGCGACGGTCGCCAACACCACCCAGCGTGTCTACCGCGCCCACTCCATGGACAAGCCGGAGCTGGTCGCGCGCATCCTCCAGGCCGAGGGCCGCGGGCTCGCGATGATCTTCTGCCGTACGAAGCGTACGGCCGCCGACATCGCCGACCAGCTGGCCCAGCGCGGCTTCGCCTCCGGCGCCGTCCACGGCGACCTGGGCCAGGGCGCGCGTGAACAGGCGCTGCGCGCGTTCCGCAACGGCAAGGTCGACGTGCTCGTCTGCACCGACGTCGCCGCGCGCGGTATCGACGTCGAGGGCGTGACGCACGTCATCAACTACCAGTCGCCCGAGGAGGAGAAGACCTACCTCCACCGCATCGGCCGCACCGGCCGCGCGGGCGCGTCCGGTATCGCCGTGACGCTGGTCGACTGGGACGACATCCCGCGCTGGCAGCTGATCAACAAGGCGCTGGACCTGGGCTTCCCGGACCCGCCGGAGACGTACTCGACCTCGCCGCACCTCTTCGAGGAGCTGAACATCCCGGCGGGGACGAAGGGCATCCTGCCGCGTACGGACCGTACGCGTGCCGGTCTCTCGGCCGAGCAGGTCGAGGACCTCGGCGAGACGGGCGGCCGTGGCCGCAAGTCCGCCGGCCCGGCGCGTTCGGCCGCCGCCGTGCAGGAGGAGCGCCCGGCGCGTACGCGTACGCCGCGGCAGCGCCGTCGTACGCGCGGCGGGACTCCGCTGGAGGCCGGCGAGGCGCAGCCGCAGACGGCTTCGGCGGCGACCGAGGCGGTCGACACCGCCGAGGGCGCGGACGAGCCGCGCATCCCGCGCCGTCGTCGGCGTACGCGCGTGAGCGTGCCCGCGGACGCCGCCGTGGCTGTCGCCACGACCGTGGCGGAGCCGGCGCGTGAGGTGTTCGTCGAGCCGATGCCGCAGGCGCAGGACACGGCGGAGGCCGAACCGGCCACCAAGCCGCGTCGTCGTCGTACGCGGGCCGCCAAGCCCGCGGTCGAGGCCGTGGACACGGTCGAGGGCGCGGTCACCGACATAGACGACGGTACGAAGGCCACGAAGGCGGAGACCGAGACCAAGCCCCGGCGTCGTACGCGCGCCGCCAAGGCCCCGGTCGAGGCCGAGACGGCGAAGGCCGCCGAACCGGTGGCGGCCGAGGCCCCCGCCGCCGAGGCCAAGCCGCGCCGTCGCCGTACGCGCGCGGCGGTCGCCCAGCCCGAGAGCTGACGCACAGGGGCCGCGAGGCTCCTCCCGATGGCCCGGTCCCCACAGGGGGGCCGGGCCATCGGCGTACGGGTGAGGCGGCGCCGGGCGCGGGGTCTTACGCTCGTCGCATGAGCCGGCCGCCCACGTTCACTCCCCCGTCCTGCGCACACGCGTACCAGCTGTCGACGCGGCGCGGGCACTTCGCCGTGCTCGACGCGCGCCCCGAGGGGACGCCGCGCGGCACCGCCCTCCTGATGCCCGGATTCACCGGCAGTAAGGAGGACTTCATCGCGATGCTGGAACCGCTCACCGCGGCCGGCTATCGCGCCGTCGCCGTCGACGGCCGCGGACAGTACGAGTCCGCCGGACCCGACTCCCAAGAGGCTTACGCCCAGCGGGAGTTGGCGGCGGACGTGCTGGCGCAGGCCGAGGCGGTCGGCGCCCCCGTCCATCTCGTGGGGCACTCTCTGGGCGGGCAGATCGCCCGCGCCGCCGTCCTTACGGATGCCGGGCCGTTCCTGACGCTGACCCTGATCTCCTCGGGCCCCGCGCGTATCTCGCCCTCGCAGCAGGAGCGGGTACGGCTGCTGAGCGAGGCCCTGGAGCTCACCCATATGGACATGGGAGAGGTCTGGGAGGGCATCCGGGCGATGGAGCCCCCCGAGGAGACGGATGTCGACGGCGGGGATCTGCGCCGTCGCTGGCTGCGCCACAACCCGGCCCAACTGCTCGCCACGGGGCGTCAGTTGACGGTGGAGCCGGACCGGGTCGCCGAGCTGGCCGCCGTGCACCCGCTGCCCAGGCATGTGATGTCGGGCGAGCGGGACGACACCTGGCCGGTGCCGTTGCTCGACGACATGGCGCGGCGGCTGGGCGCGCGACGGACGGTGATCGAGGGCGCCGAGCACTCGCCGAACACCGATCAGCCGGCGCGTACGGCCGCCGCGCTCAGCGCCTTCTGGGACAGCCCCGACCGCGCCGGCTGAGGCGCGCGGGGAACGGGCCCCGCGCTCAGAACTGCGCCTCCAGGTGCTGCCAGAACCCGTCCCGCAGCGCCCGGCGCAGTCCGGCATGGCCGCGCAGCGACCGTTGCAGCAGCTTCTCCGCCTCGATCAGCAGGTCCTGGTCCACCGGCCCCGGCAGATACGGATGACCGGGCAGCAGCTCCGCCATCGCCACCCGCCCGCGTCCGACCAGCCAGCTCGCGGCGATCTGCGCGCCGATGAAGCGCACCTGTTCGCGCGAGGGCGGCGGGTCGCCCTCGCTCTCGTACGTGGTGACCGGCCGCCGCGTCACGTACGGCTGCCAGAACGCGAGGTCGAAGATGCGCTGGCTGTCGACCTCCCAGAGAAGCGGCTCGGCCTGGTTGCGCCCGTCGGCGGCCTCGATGCCCCAGAGGTGGACGCGGGCGCCGTAGCCCTGCGCGGCCTCCACGGCGGACACCAGGTCCTCGTCACCGCCCACCAGGGCGGCGTCGCTGATGGCGCGGTGCCGGGCGAGCGATTCGAGATCCGTGCGGATCAGTGAATCGACGCCCTTCTGCTGGTTGTTGGCGTTGAGATTGCCGAGTCTGACCTTGACGTCGGGCAGTTCCGCGATGCACTGCTGCTCGGGTGTGTGGATGCGCCGCCTGGCACCGTCGTACCAGTAGACGCGCAGCAGCCTGCTGTCAGCGAAGATCGTGCGCGCCTTGTCGATGAACGCCTCGATGAGCCCCTCGGCGTCGAGATCGAAGGACCGCCGGTCCTCGGTCCCCGCCACCAGTAATCCGGCTGCCGCGTAGACGTAACCCGCGTCGACGAAAATAGCGTGGGTGGACGGGGTCTTCGCGACCTCGGCGAGCATCCGCTGGAGCAGCTCGTTCGTGCGCTCCAGACGGGCGCCGACCTCGGCGATGTCGGGATTGATCTCTGCCTCGCTCATACGCGGTCCATTGTCCGTGGACGCGCCTGTACCCGCCAGTAGTTAGCCAGCCGAAAAATTTCTTTAGTGTAGGGAATGTTTGCAGAGGGCAAGGCGTTGTGGCCTTATGTAATCAATGATGGGCTACCCGTCACACACAGTTCTCCTACGGAGGATCAGACGAAGGGAGAAGCGATATGCGCTTCGAGATCATGCGACTGAACGATGCCGACGGCACAGCCGTCGACAGCACCGTTGTGGACGCCGCCTCCGTCAATCAGATCGTGCAGCAGGCCGCCTCAACAGGGCAGCGCCTCTACATCCGCCCGGCCGAACCCACGGCCTCGTAACGCCCGGATCCACCGGATCCACTGATCGGCTCACGTCGAGACGCCCCCGTACGGAGATCCGTACGGGGGCGCTTTGGGTCTCACGCGCCCTGGACGACCTGGGTGACGCCGTTGATGATCTGCTGCACGGCGATGGCGGAGAGCATCATTCCGGCGAGCCGGGTCACCAGCACCACGCCGCCGTCCTTGATCAGCCGGATGATCACCAGCGAGTAGCGCATCGTCAGCCAGAGCACGGCGTGCATCGCCACGATCGCCGCCCACACCGACGCCTGCGCCGCGGCCCCGTCGGCGTGCTGCACGGCGAGGATGACGGAGACGATCGCGCCGGGACCGGCCAGCAGCGGCATGCCGAGCGGTACGAGGGCGACGTTGACGTCCTTCGTCTGCTTGGGCTCGTCGGTCTTGCCGGTGAGCAGATCGAGCGCGATGAGCAGCAGGAGAAGTCCGCCCGCGATCATCAGGGCGGGGACGGAGACATGCAGATAGTCGAGGATCTGCTGGCCGAGCAGCCCGAAGACGGTGATCACGCCGAAGGCGACGGCCACCGCCTGCCAGGCCATCCTGCGCTGGACCTTGGCGGGGCGTCCTGAGGTGAGGGCGAGGAAGATCGGCGTGATCCCCGGCGGGTCCATGATCACGAAGAGGGTGAGGAAGAGGGAACCGAAAACGGCAGCGTCGAACACGGGGTGGCCTTGCGATAAGTGGGTGGACTGAGCGGGGGACGCGGTGGCGGACGTCGTACGGGCGCGGCAGGGGCGCCGTACGGGTCGCTCAGGCGTGTCCGCCCGTACCGGGGACCGGGAACGCGCCCGAGGCGCGGCGGACGATCTCGCCGTAGATCTCGGGGTCGGTGCTGTACTCCCCGAGCCGGACCGTCTTGCGGCTGCCGTGGTAGTCGCTGGAGCCGGTGGTGAGCAGGCCCAGCTCGGCGGCGAGTCCGCGCAGGCGCGCGCGCGTGGGCTCGTCGTGGTTCATGTGGTCGACCTCGACGCCGTCGAGACCCGCCTCGGCCAGGCGCACCAGCGCCGCCTCGGCGACGACCGCGCCACGGGTCACGGCCAGCGGATGGGCGATGACGGTGACGCCGCCGGCGGCCTTGACCAGCCGGATCGCCTCGAAGGGGTCCAGCTCGTGCCGGGGCACGTGCACCCGGCCGTGGTCGGAGAGCCACTGGGAGGTGAACGCCTCGTCGACCGAGCCCACGACGCCCAGTTCGACGAGCGCGGACGCGACATGCGGGCGGCCGATCGAGCCGTCCCCGGCGATCCGGGCGACCTGCTCCCAGGTGATCGGCACACCGAGCTCCTGGAGCTTGGCCACCATCGCCCGGGCGCGCGGCACCCGGTCGTCGCGCACCAGCTCGCGCTCGCGCAGCAGTTGGGGCTCGTCGGCGTCGAAGAGGTACGCCAGCATGTGCAAACTCACACCGTCGGCCCGGCAGGACAGCTCGGCGCCGGTGACGAGCGTGAGATCGCCGTCCAGTTCGGCGAGCGCCTTCAGCGCCTCGGCGTGGCCCCGGGTGGTGTCGTGGTCGGTGAGCGCGACGACGTCCAGACCGGCGGCTGCGGCGTTGCGTACCAGCTCGGCCGGGGTGTCCGTACCGTCGGACGCCGTGGAGTGGGTGTGCAGGTCGATGCGCACGACGCGTACTCCAGGGGCTCCGAGGGGCAGGGGACGCTCCAGGATAACGGGCGTACGAGAGGGCCCCGGCCGGTCGCGGCGCCGGCCCTCAGCTCAGCAGCCGCGGGGACAGCGCCCCGCACGGCAGCAGGTCCACCTCGGCGCCCGCGTCGCGCAGGTCGGTCAGCACCAGTTCGTCGTACATCAGCAGCCCCGTCTGCTCCGGCCAGACGATCGCCCAGAGCCACAGCCCGAGCGCCTCGCCCGCGAAGACCGCGCGGTCCGGCGGGACGTCGGGCACGTGCCAGAGCGGGGTGGGGCGGCCGGCGGCGAGCAGCTTGGCGTGCGGGGGCCGGTCGACGCGGATGTGCGGGCCCGGGTCGGGGCCGTCGATCCCCGCGTACCGCGCCCCGAGTCCGACGCCCAGCTCCTCGGCGACCAGCAGCAGCTCTCCCGAGCCGCCGAGCGGGCCGGGTCCCGAGCAGGCGACGGCGGTGGCCCGGCCGCCGCTGCGGTCGTCGCCCGCGTACGCCACACCGGTGTAGAGCCAGCCGACCGGGAGCGGCCAGGGCATCCAGACGGGGACGCGGGCGCGGTTCACGACGACACCGAGGGCTTCGACGCTGGGCGGTATGACCGGCTGCATGGGATGCACCGTGCCGTGCGTGTCGCACTGCCAGGAGTCGGCGAAGAGACCGGGCGCCCTGACCCGGCCACCGCACTTCGGGCAACCTGGTTCGCCCCTCATGGTGCCCAACGGTCCTCCCCGGCCGACGCCCCGTCAAGGACGATCACCCGTCCGGCACAGAACCCCGGCAAATACCGGCGGCCTGTACGAGACGGGTACTCCTCCGCACGGCGTAGGGGGTTCAGGGGCTACGGGGGTCTTACGCGTACATCGCCCGGTCCGACGCGCGGCCGGACCGGGGGGTCGTCAGTCCAGCGCGACCGAGCCGCGCAGCGGGTCGCGCAGATCCGTCCCGTGCGCCAGCCAGCGCTCCTGGAGCGCCTGCGCGCCCTTGACCCGCTTCCACGCGGCCTCGTTGGGCGTCATCGGGAGCAGTGGCAGAAACCGTACGGGTTCCAGCGGCGCGGCCAGCTCCAGGTCGGGGACCAGGCCGCCGGACTCCCCGACGAGCACGGAGCTGAACGGCGCGCCCGGCCACAGGGGTTCACCGACCTCCAGCGAGGCGCCGGCGGACACGACCAGGCCCTCGACCTGGGGCGACGCTGCCAGTACGGCGAGCGGGTGGAGCACCTTGTCGGTGTCGGCGAGCCCGGCGCGTACGGACAGGATCAGCTCGGCGCGCGGCCCCCGGTCCGGGTCGGGGACGACGACCGTGGGGTCGGCCATCGGCCGCGCGGACATCCCCAGCGTGGCGTACCGCACGACGGCGCCTTCGCTTTCGCCGGAGTCCGGCGACTGTCCCGGGTCGAGGAACCGCAGCACCTCGATCCGGTCCGTGCCCACGAACGTCATCGCCGCGCGCGCCTCGGGTTCGCCGAGCGCGGAGCGCAGCCGGGCCTCGACCGATGAGAGAACTTCTGCCATCCGGTGAGCATAGAACGCCTTCTTAACGGGCAAGAGACCGAATTGGCCCCGATCGGCTGCTAGTCTGGGCCGCCGGTCGGGACAGCACGCACATCGCGTCGCTCTCCGGTCCCGACACACGTCATCCCCTACGGGGGACCGGCCGGAGGAGGTGGGGCTGCGGTGGATCGAAGTCACCCGGCCAGTACCAACCGCTCTTCCTCGCGCTGTACCGCCTCACACATCTGAGGCCCTGCCCCGTACAGGCCCGCGGCTTGTCGCACGACGGAAGAGCACTGCACCAGCACTGTCTTTCCTGTCTGTAGCGAACGCCGTCACCGCGTCCTCGCGGTGCCGCCCGCTTTGCGGACGTATGCGCGCAGCGCCGTGTCAGGTCATGCCACGCCGTTTCGAATCCGTGTCAGCACGTACGCGCGTCACGTCCCCGTTCCGGGCTGCGCCACGCCCCGCCGACGGCCTCTCCGTGAGGAGCCAGCCATGTCGATGATCCGTGACCTGCGGGCGGCGGTCCGCCCGTCCCTGCGCAAGAGCAGCACCGCCTACACCTACGACTCCACCCGCGACCCCTCGGCGTCCAGCGCCGTCGTCGACTGCGCCGTCTACCGGGGCGGCCGGCGGGTGAAGGACGAGCCGTGCCTCACCCCGCACGAGGCGATGCTGGAGGTGCGCAAGGGCGGCGGCTTCGCCTGGATCGGCCTCCATGAGCCGACCGAGGCCGAATTCGCCGGTATCGCCGAGGAGTTCGGGCTGCACCCGCTCGCCGTCGAGGACGCCGTGCACGCCCACCAGCGGCCCAAGCTGGAGCGGTACGACGACACCCTCTTCGCCGTCTTCAAGACGATCCACTACATCGAGCACGCCGAACTGACCGCGACCAGCGAGGTCGTGGAGACCGGCGAGGTCATGTGCTTCACCGGCCGGGACTTCGTCATCACGGTGCGGCACGGCGGCAAGGGCTCGCTGCGCGCGCTGCGGCACCGGCTCGAGGACGACACCGAACTGCTCGCCAAGGGACCGTCGTCGGTCCTGCACGCCATCGCCGACCATGTCGTCGACGGGTACATCGCGGTGGCCGCCGCCGTGCAGGACGACATCGACGAGGTCGAGATCGCCGTGTTCTCGGCGCCCGCCAAGGGCAGCCCGCCGGGCTCGGACGCCGGGCGGATCTACCAGCTCAAGCGCGAGGTGCTGGAGTTCAAGCGGGCCGTGGCGCCGCTGCTGCGCCCGATGCAGCTGCTGAGCGAGCGTCCGATGCGGCTGGTCGAACCCGACGTACAGAAGTACTTCCGCGACGTCGCGGACCATCTGGCGCGGGTGCACGAGGAGGTCATCGGCTTCGACGAGCTGCTGAACTCGATCCTCCAGGCCAATCTGGCGCAGGCGACGGTGGCGCAGAACGAGGACATGCGCAAGATCACGTCGTGGGCGGCGATCATCGCCGTACCGACGGCGGTCTGCGGCGTGTACGGCATGAACTTCGACCACATGCCCGAACTCGGCTGGAAGTACGGCTACCCGATGGTGCTGTGCGGCATCGCCGTCGTCTGTCTGTCCATCCACCGGACGCTGAAGCGCAACGGGTGGCTGTAGGCGCCGTCAGGGACGCCCTGGGCCGTGTCTGACAAATCCCGTCTGGCGCACGACGCCCGGCACGCACGCTCCCTGCGTTGTCGGAGTCGCTCAAGTACGTCCAGTACGAGAGCGATCCTCCGCCTTGCGATCGCACGCACCGGACGCCGTGCGCCCCGCCCTGCGGGCGGACGACGCCATTTGTCAGACACGGCCTAGGCTGCCGGGCATGACAGACACCGTTCCCGGCTCCCCGCTCCTCGGCAAGGCTCTCGTCGAGGAGGCCACCAAGAAGTCCGGCCTCATCTGGGTGCGGGCGGGCGGGCCCGCCCGTGCCTTGTGGCACGTCTGGCTCGACGGGGCCGCGCTGGTCGTCGGGGACGGCAGCGGCGAGCAGCCCCTGCCGGGCCTGGTCGACGGCTCCACCGCCGATGTGACCGTACGGAGCAAAGACAAGGGCGGGCGGCTGGTGGCCTGGACCGCGTCCGTCACCGAACTCGCTCCTCGTACGGAGGCGTGGGAGAGCGCTGTCGCCGAGCTGAAGGGCAAGCGGCTGAACGCGCCGGACTTCGACGAGATGACGGACCGCTGGGCGCGCGAGTCGCGGGTGCTGCGCCTGGAGCCGCGCGACGCGATCACCGACCTGCCCGCCGACTCCCAGGCGGCGGCGCCGCTGCCGACGCCGGCGACGACGCGCCTGCCCGCGCCGGCGGCCGTGCCGAGGCTGCTGTTCAAGCGTCGTAAGAAGGACTGACGGGGCGGCGGCCGGGGCCGGCTCAGGTGCCCGGCAGCGTGCTGCCGTAGTCCACCGTCTCGCCCTTGGCCGGCGCCTTCAGTGGGAAGTCCTTGCCCCAGTCGCTGAGGGTGAGCGTCCCCGCGTCACCCGCGCGGGCCATCTGCAGCGGATACGGCGTACCTTCCAGCGACACGTTCAGCGAGCCGCCCGCGCCGCCGCTGCCGTTGACCGCGATGGTGCGTATGCCGCCGATCTCGGCGCGGTCGCCCTTGTCGCGCTTGCCGTGCAGCCCCAGCAGCCCGTCGAGCAGCACGCTCTTGTCGGTGAAGCCCCGCAGCTGCTCGTAGGCCGGATCGTCCTTGGGGACCTTCACGTACTTGTCGTCGAGCTTCTCCGCGGCCTCGGAGTCGGCCTCGGAGGGCTCGCCGCCCTTGCCCTCGCCGTCGCCCTCGTCACCGCCGTGGCTCCAGAACTCCGCCTTCGCCTTCAGGAACAGCTCGTCGTCGACGCGCAGCAGCTCGAACGTGCCGCCGGTCTCGGAGCTGACCGATCCGGTCCCGCCGGCCTCCTTGAGCGACATGTTGAGCTTGTACGTCTGCCCGTCGGTGACGAGCGTGCCCGACAGGCGCACCGCGTCCGCGCTCTCGGCGGCGGCCTTGGCCTTCTTCTCGATCCCGGCGGCCGACAGCTTGCCGACGCCGTTCGTCCCCGCGTCCGGATCCTCGTCGCCCCCGCAGGCCGTGAGCGCCAGGGTCATCCCGACGCAGAGAGCCACGGGAACCGCGGCCCGGCGAAGTCGGGCGGAGGACCGAAGAAGGGTCACGAACGCACTGCCTCTCATGCCTGACGGGGGACGGCAGACCGCAGCGTACCGGTGCCGGCCGCACCCATCGACAACGAGCCCCGGCGACCGTCCGCCCGTACCGTACGGACGGATCCGCCAAGGCGGCACGGAGCGGTACGGGCTAGCCTGAACCCGTTGTCGCGGTCGATACGGGGACAGTCACGGCACGGCCGGAACAGCCGGCCGGGACAGTCGCGGGCAAGGAGGAGCGGATGATGGCGTCGGCCGCCTCCCGCGTCTTCGTCTCCCACCTCGCCGGTGTGCCGGTCTTCGACCCCAACGGTGACCAGGTGGGACGGGTGCGGGACCTGGTGGCGATGCTCCGCGTCGGCGGCCGTCCGCCACGGGTGCTCGGCATGGTCGTCGAGGTGCTCAGCCGGCACCGGATCTTCCTGCCGATGACCCGCATCACGGGCGTCGCGTCGGGCCAGGTGATCACCACGGGCGTGGTCAACATGCGGCGCTTCGAGCAACGTCCCACGGAGCGGCTGGTCCTGGGCGAGCTGCTCGACCGCCGCGTACAGCTCGTGGAGAGCGACGAGCAGGTGACCGTCCTCGATGTCGCCGTCCAGCAGCTGCCCGCCCGCCGCGAGTGGGAGATCGGGAAGGTCTTCGTACGGCGCGGCAAGACCGGCGCGCTGCGGCGTCGCGGCGAGACGCTGACCGTCGACTGGTCGGCGGTGACCGGCTTCTCGCTGGAGGAGGACGGCCAGGGCGCGGAGAACCTGGTCGCGACCTTCGAGCGGCTGCGCCCGGCCGACCTGGCCAACGTGCTGCACCATCTGACGCCGAAGCGGCGCGCGGAGGTGGCCGCCGCCCTCGACGACGACCGGCTCGCCGACGTCCTGGAGGAGCTGCCCGAGGACGACCAGGTGGAGATCCTGGGCAAGCTCCAGGACGACCGGGCCGCCGACGTGCTGGAGGCGATGGACCCGGACGACGCGGCCGACCTGCTGTCGGAGCTGCCCGAGGAGGACAAGGAGCGGCTGCTGGCGCTGATGCGGCCCGGCGACGCCGCCGACGTACGGCGGCTGCTGGCGTACGAGGAGCGGACGGCGGGCGGCCTGATGACGACCGAGCCGATCGTGCTGCGCCCGGACGCGACGGTCGCCGACGCGCTGGCGCGGGTGCGCCGGCAGTCCCTGTCGCCCGCGCTGGCCGCGCAGGTCTACGTGTGCCGGGCGCCGGACGAGACGCCGACGGGCAAGTACCTGGGCACGGTGCACTTCCAACGGCTGCTGCGCGACCCGCCGTTCACGCTGGTCGGCTCGATCGTGGAGAGCGACCTGCCGCCGCTGTCGCCCGATACGCCGCTGTCCGAGATCACCGGGTATCTCGCCGCGTACAACATGGTGGCCGCGCCGGTCGTGGACGAGAGCGGGTCGCTGCTCGGCGCCGTGACCGTCGACGACGTGCTGGACCACCTGCTGCCCGACGACTGGCGGGAGACCGGCTTCCACGGCCTTCAGGAGGCCGAGGATGGGCATTGAGCGGGCGGACAAGGACGCGTCGAGGGAAAGGGCCGCCGCGGTCCCGGGAGCCAGCGCTGTGGCGCGTGGGCCGCGCGGACGGCTCGACCAGCCGCGCACGCCCCGGCGCAAGCTCCTGCCGGACTACGACCCCGAGGCCTTCGCCCGGCTCTCGGAGCGGATCGCGCGCTTCCTCGGGACGGGTCGCTTCATCGTCTGGATGACGCTGACGATCATCGTGTGGGTGCTCTGGAACATCTTCGCGCCCCCGTCGGTCCGCTTCGACGAGTACCCGTTCATCTTCCTGACGCTGGCGCTGTCCCTCCAGGCGTCGTACGCGGCCCCGTTGATCCTGCTGGCGCAGAACCGCCAGGACGACCGTGACCGGGTCACCCAGGAGCAGGAGCGCAAGCAGAACGAGCGCTCCATCGCCGACACCGAGTATCTGACCCGCGAGATCGCGTCGCTGCGGATGGGACTCGGCGAGGTCGCCACCCGTGACTGGATCCGCTCGGAGCTCCAGGACCTGGTGCGGGAGCTGGCCGAGCAGCAGGCGCCGCCGCGTATCGAACCGGGGCGGCGACGTGACGAATCAGACCGCCCGGAGCACTGACGCGCTTTTTGGAGCGTGCGCGGCGCGCCGTACCATCTCCCTATGGCTACGGACACGCACGGAACCGTCGCGCCCTCGCAGGACGCGGTACGCGCAGCGCTGGCGACGGTGAACGACCCCGAGATCCACCGGCCGATCACGGACCTCGGCATGGTCAAATCGGTCGACATCGGGGCGGACGGCGCGGTGGCTGTCACGGTCTATCTCACGGTGTCCGGCTGCCCCATGCGCGACACGATCACCACGAACGTGACGGAGGCCGTCGCAGCGGTCGCGGGTGTCACCCGGGTCGACGTCACGCTCGACGTGATGAGCGACGAGCAGCGCAAGGACCTCGCGGCGTCGCTGCGCGGCGGGACCGCCGAGCGCGAGGTGCCGTTCGCCAAGCCCGGCTCGCTGACCCGCGTGTACGCGGTGGCCTCGGGCAAGGGCGGCGTCGGCAAGTCGTCGGTGACGGTCAACCTGGCGGCGGCGATGGCCGCCGACGGTCTGAAGGTCGGCGTCGTCGACGCGGACATCTACGGGCACAGCGTGCCGCGCATGCTGGGGGCCGACGGGAAGCCCACCCAGGTCGAGAACATGATCATGCCGCCGTCGGCGCACGGCGTGAAGGTCATCTCGATCGGGATGTTCACTCCGGGCAACTCCGCGGTGGTGTGGCGCGGACCGATGCTGCACCGCGCGCTCCAGCAGTTCCTCGCCGATGTGTACTGGGGCGATCTGGACGTGCTGCTGCTGGACCTGCCGCCGGGCACGGGCGACATCGCGATCTCGGTGGCGCAGCTCGTGCCGAACGCCGAGATCCTGGTGGTCACCACGCCGCAGCAGGCCGCGGCCGAGGTCGCCGAGCGGGCCGGCTCCATCGCCGTACAGACCCATCAGAAGATCGTCGGCGTGGTCGAGAACATGGCGGGCCTGCCGTGCCCGCACTGCGACGAGATGATCGACGTGTTCGGGACGGGCGGTGGCCAGCGGGTCGCCGACGGGCTGACGAAGACGACCGGCGCCTCGGTGCCGGTGCTCGGCGCGATCCCGATCGACGTACGGCTGCGGGAGGGCGGCGACGACGGCAAGCCCGTCGTGCTGTCCGACCCCGACTCCCCCGCGGGCGCGGCGCTGCGGTCGATCGCCGGGAAGCTCGGCGGGCGGCAGCGCGGACTGGCGGGCATGACGCTGGGTCTGACGCCGCGTAACAAGTTCTGACACCTGCCGCACGTACGCGTAAGGGGCGCCCGCCATGGCGGGCGCCCCTTACGCATGCGGTGTCGCGCCGGCTACTCGGGGACGTACGTGTTGATGTCCTCGATCACCGAGAAGCCGAGGCCGTACGCGCTCATGCCGCGCCCGTACGCGCCGAGGTGGACCCCGCTCCCGTCCGGGCCGGTGGCGCCCGTCGAGCCGGCGAGTACCCAGCCGAATTCGGATTCGCGATAGTGGAACGGCGTCGGCACACCGTCAACGGGGAGCGAGAGCACCGACCAGGCGGAGCCGTTCAGATCGTCGGCCAGTTCAAAGGCCGTCTCGGTCTGCTGGTCCAGCCAGTCGTCGCGCAGCGTGTGGTCGAGCTGCGCGGGCCAGGTCGACACCAGGAGCGCCGAACCGGCCAGCCAGGCCGCCGAGGACACCGTGGTGGCGTCGAGCACGCCCGTGCCGTCACCGCTGCGCCGTACGGGGCTCGCCGGGACGGTGACGACCGCCGCGAAGCGTTCCTTCTCCGTGCCGGACGGGTCAGGTCTTATCGACGGCTCCTCGCCGTGGCCCGTGGAACCGTGCTGCACGGTGCCGTCCGCCGCGAAGCCCACCTGCATCAGCCACCGGGGGCCGGTGAACGCGTCGTCCAGTCCGTACCAGGGGAAGGTGGCCCGCAGATAGCCGTCGACGGCGCGCCCCGCCCCCGGCAACCCGTCCGTCGTGCCGGCCGCGCCATGGGCCCCTACCCGACGTGTCGTCTCCATCTGTCCGGACCGCCTCCTCTATCTCGGGGTCCGGGCGGCCCGCCCTCACGGACGTCTCACTACCGGACAGATGGAGGATAGCCACCCGTTACCGGCTCGCCGGGCAGGGTGGGCTTCAGGGGGTGTCTGCGTCGATCCCGCCGGATCGGGAGCGCGAACCGGCGGGATCGCACGACCCGCTCTAGGTGGCGTCGGCGTCGAACGGCGGGCGATCGGCCTGCTGGGGCTTCTCGGGCTTCTTGAGCAGGTCAGAGGTGCCGGACGGGCTCTTGGTCAGGCTCGGCGCCGTGCTGTCAGCCGTACCGCTGTCGCTGCTCGCGGTGTCGTCGTTCCGGCCGTGGACCGAGTCCGCGACGTCGTTGATCTCCTTCTTGAGGTTGAAGCTGCTGCGGATCTCCTTCAGCCCCAGATCGTCCTCGTGCTCCGACAGCTGCTTTCGGACAAACTTCTTGGGATTGAGGTCCTCGAAGTCGAAGTCCTTGAACTCGGGTCCCAGCTCGGAACGGATGTCCTCCTTGGCGTTGTCGGAGAACTCGCGCACCTTGCGGATGAAACGGGAAACGTCCTGGATGACCTTGGGCAGCTTGTCCGGGCCGAAGACGAGCACGGCGAGAATCACGAGCGTCACCAGCTCAAGCGCGCCTATGTCATTGAACACCTAGCTGCTCCTTGTGTTCTCCGTGCCCGCAGGCGAGACCTCGTCGGCCTGGCCTGTGAAGGGGCGAGGCCCGGGCCGCTCCACGGTACCCGGCGGACCTGGCCGGACGGTACCTTCATTCGACACTCACCTGCCTTCCGCGCTGCCGAGGACCAGAGTCATGGTCTGCTCTTTACCTCCGCGAGTCAGTGTCAGCTCCAGTTCGTCACCTGGGCGGTGGGAACGGATCTTCACGATCAGCTCCTCGCCGCTGTGCACCCGCTGGCCGTCCACCTCGGTGATGATGTCGCCGGTCCTGATGCCCGCCTTCGCGGCCGGGCCGCCTTCCTCCACCGACGGTCCGCCGTCGGCGCTCTTGGCGCCGACCTTGGCGCCGTCGCCCGTGTACTCCATGTCGAGCGTGACACCGATCACGGGGTGCGACGCCTTGCCCGTGTTGATCAGCTCTTCGGCGACGCGCTTGCCCTGGTTGATCGGTATGGCGAAGCCGAGCCCGATGGAACCGGCCTGGGCGCCGTCCGGCGTACCGCCGCCGTCGGCGCCGCGGATCGCGCTGTTGATGCCGATGACCTGGGCCTTCGAATTCACCAGCGGGCCACCGGAGTTGCCGGGGTTGATCGGGGCGTCGGTCTGGAGGGCGTCGACGTAGCTGACGTCGCTGCCGTCGCCCTTCTCACCGCCGGCCGTGATCGGGCGCTCCTTGGCGCTGATGATGCCCGACGTGACGGTGTTCTGGAGGTCGAAGGGCGCGCCGATCGCCACGACGGGGTCGCCGACCTGGACGTTGTCCGAATTGCCGAGCGGCAGCGGCTTGAGTCCGGAGACCCCGGTGACCTTCACGACCGCCAGGTCGTAGCCGCTGTCCTTGCCGACGAGCTTCGCCTTGGCGGTCTCGCCGCCGCTGAAGGTGATCGAGATGTCGCCGGACTCGCCGGCCGGGTCGACCACATGGTTGTTGGTCAGGATGTGGCCCGTGCGGTCCAGGACGAAGCCGGTGCCGGTGCCCTGTTCGCCGCCGCCGCTGACATGGAGGGTGACGACGCTCGGCAGGGCGCTGGAGGCGATCCCGGCGACGCTGTCGGCCGGGCGGCCTCCGCCGTCGTTGCCGGCCTGCGGCAGTTCGACGCTGGTGAGGCCGCCGTTGCGCTCGATGTACGCGCCGACGCCGCCACCGATGAGGGAGGCGCACAGGGCGAGGGCCAGGGCGCCGACGAGGCCGATGCCCCGGCGCTTCTTCCGGGGCTCGCCGGGGTCGGGGTACGAGAGGGTGCCCTGCTGCCCGGGGGTGCTCCAGGGGTCGTACTGGAGCCACTGGGTGGGCTGCTGGTGCTGGGGATGAGGCTGGGGCTGCTGATGCGCGTGCGGCGGGGGCAGCTGCTGGGCGGCCTGCGTCGGGACGCCGTAACCGGACGTCGACTGCGACTGCGGCTGCGGATGTGGCTGGGCCGCGGGCTCGGGCATGGGCTGCTGCCCGGTGTAGTGCTGCGGCGGGATGGGGGTGCCCTGGGCCGGGGTGGGCACCGGTCGCTGCACGGGCGGCGCGGGCGCCCAGGGCCCCGGGCCGCCGTAGGGCGGTGTGCTGTAAGGGTCGGGCTCGTGCAGCGGCTGCGGACGGCCCTGTGCGGCCGTGCCCGCTTCCGTACCGTCCGGGGTGTCCGCACCCGTACCCGGGCCGGTCGGCGCGCTCACCGTCGAGGGAGCGCGCTCGGGCGGGGCGAGGACGTGGTCCTCGGGGTCCGGGGGGACTTCATCGGTGACCGGCGACAGTTCCGTCGTCTCCTCTGTGTTCCGGTGCTCCGGTACGCCGGGCTCCCGCGGTATCGCGCGTCCCGATGCCGGGCGGCTCCACCACTTGGCCTTGGGTCCGGTGGGCTTGCCGTCGTCCATGCTCTCCCCGCACCTGCCTCGTCCGTGCCCCGACAAGGGCACCCGTGCAGGGATTCAACCAGGTTTACGAATGTCCGCGCAGGGACCCCGTCACCGACGCTGCGAAAGCGGCGCGCCGGGCTGCGTGGGCGCGGCGAGCTGGGTGGGGTCGGGCGTGGCCGTGGGGGCGGTCGAGCCAGGGTTCGCCGCGAGCTGGAACGCCGTGCCCGTAGGACGTATCAACGGCGCCGCGGGGAAGTGGTTCAGCACCGCCGACTGGAACGGGTGTGGGGTGAGCGGCGCCCGCATCGTGCCGGGGGCGAGCACCGGCGCGCTGTTCACCGACTGCGGAAGAATCCCGCCGCGCTCGCCGCCCTGCCTGCTCCGCGTCCCGTTGCCGGGCGGCGTGGTGGTGGCCCTGGTCAGCGGTGTGATGCCCGCGCCCGTGCCACGGGCGGCCGTGTCGGCGGTGGCGCCCATGGGCAGCGCGCTCAGCGCCATCGCGGCGAACGACACCGCGCTCGCCGCGGCGAAGGCGAACCGCCGGCCGCGCCACGGAGAGCGCTCGGCCTCCGTGCGGCCCACCTCGTGGATCCTGAACCCCGAGCCGGAGCCGGAGGGCAGGGGCGAGGCGTGAGATCCCGCCGGGCGGTAGCCGAAGGCGTCGCTCCGGACGCCGAAGACACCGTTGTTGAACGCCGAGCCGTCGAACGGGCCGGGCGTCCCGTCCTTGTCGTCGTCGGTGGATCCGCCGGGCAGTCCCTGGAGCCGGGCGAGAAAGCCCTCGGACAGCGGCGGGGGCGCCGACTGTGCGAACGCGTTCTTCAGCCTGCGCTGGGCGTCGGCCTCCGCCTTGCACTTGGCGCAGGTCGCGAGGTGTGCCAGCACACGCTCCCGGGCGTCGTGACCGAGCTCCCCGTCCACCAGGGCGGCGAGCCGGTCCCCCAGGTGCTGCTCCGCGGGGGTCGGTCCTGTGCCACTCACGCGAGTCCGCCCTCCCCGGCCACGCTCGCGAACGTGCGCTGCTCGGCCCGGGCCTCGGGGGAACGGTGCGAGAGGGCCTTGCGCAGATGCGAACGGCCGCGGTGGATCCGGCTGCGCACCGTGCCGAGCTTCACGCCGAGCGTGGCGGCGATCTCCTCGTACGACAGTCCTTCGATGTCGCACAGGACGACCGCGGCCCGGAATTCGGGAGCGAGGGTGTCCAGCGCCTGCTGCACGTCCGCGTCGAAGTGGGTGTCGTGGAAGACCTGCTGCGGTGAGGGCTCACGGCTGGGCAGCCGCTCCGCCGCGTCGTCACCGAGCGCGTCGAAACGGATCCGCTGCTTGCGGCGGACCATGTCCAGGAACAGATTGGTGGTGATGCGGTGCAGCCAGCCCTCGAACGTGCCGGGGGTGTACGTCGACAGCGACCTGAAGACCCGGACGAAGACTTCCTGGGTCAGATCCTCGGCGTCGTGCTGGTTGCCCGTGAGACGGTAGGCCAGGCGGTACACGCGGGCGCTGTGCGTGCTGACGATCTCCTCCCAGCTGGGAGGCGTCCACGCCTGCGATTCCGCATCCGATGCGAAGGTCGCCGTAACTGCGGAGTCGGTCGAGCGAGAACGGTCAGCGAAGTTGGTCACGGATTTCGGCTCACCGGCCGACCTGAGAAAGCGCTTGAACGCTCCTCCCCGATCCGCAGGCGCAGCCGCACCTCCCCTATCGACTCTGGTGGTGTCCAGCGGAGCACCTACCATAGCCACCTCGCCCGTTAGCTCCGGATAAGAATCTTTGCCTGAATTTGCGCCTGGTCCCTGGTCTTCATCCATGCGTTCCCCCACGCCTTCATAACGCCCGGTCCCATCAGCGGGTTCCCGCACGCAGCGGATACAGTCACCGGTGCGCCAACTACGGGGACAGGAGAGGGTCATTACCGCCAACCGGCAGACAAGCTGGGCGTTCGCCGACGCTTTTGTCGCCGAGGACGAGGCACTGCGCTGGGCCCGCGACAGGGCCCGGGACATGGGGCTCCGCTCCGTGTCACCGGGCACGGGCGCCGCGCTTCGTCTGCTTGCCGCCACGGCGGACGCCAAGGCGGTCGCGGAGATCGGTACGGGTACCGGGGTCTCCGGGATCTATCTCCTGAACGGCATGCGGCCCGACGGCGTACTGACCACGGTCGACACGGAGCCGGAGCGGCAGCAGTTCGCCCGCGAGGCGTTCCGCGCGGCCGGCTTCACCAACAATCGCGCCCGCTTCATCCCCGGCCGGGCGCTCGACGTACTTCCCCGGCTCGCCGACGGCGGTTACGACCTGGTCTTCTGCGACGGTGACCGGCTGGAGTCCCAGGAATATCTCGCTGAATCGTTGCGCCTGCTGCGACCAGGGGGGCTCGTGTGCTTCGAGGGAGTCTTCGCCAACGGCCGTACGGTCGACTCGGCGGCCCAGCCCCACGAGGTGCTGCGGCTGCGCGAGCTGCTGCGCACGGTCCGCGAGATGCAGGACGAGCTGCTGCCCTCGCTGCTGCCGGTGGGCGACGGGCTGCTCTGCGCCGTACGCCGCTGAGCGGCCGGCGTCCTGGAGAGGCCGACGGCATGAAGCTGCCCCGCCACGGAGGTGTCCGGGGCGGGGCAGCGTGGGAGTGCGCGTTCTGTCCGCGTCAGCCGACGACCTTCTTCAGGGCGTCACCCAGCGCATCCGCCTCGTCGGGGGTCAGCTCGACGACCAGCCGACCGCCGCCTTCGAGCGGAACGCGCATGACGATGCCCCGCCCCTCCTTGGTCACCTCGAGCGGGCCGTCGCCCGTCCGCGGCTTCATGGCCGCCATGCTCGTTCCCCTTCCTGAAACCAGCTCATCGCAGCCGGCGGCCCCATGACAGGCGCTGTGTCACCGGCATCGAACACATTGCTTCCAGGCCATTATCCCGCATGGCGGGACCCGATGACCAACATCGGACGGCATCGCTTGCGCAACGCGCTCTCTCAAAACGACTCAATTCGGCGATCCGCCTGCGATACTTCGCCGCTGTTCACGGCTCCGCGGCCCTGGATTGTTTGACGCAGGTCACATGCCGACCTGCGGTGATCTCCGCCATGCTGGGGCCGGACAGGACAGCGGACAGGCAGTCAGACTCGCGGAGGAGATCCGATCATGGCCGACACGGTGCTGTACGAGGTGAGCGACGGGCTCGCGACCGTCACAATCAACCGGCCCGAGGCCATGAACGCGCTGAACGTCGCGGCGAAGGCCGCCCTGCGGGACGCGCTGCGCACCGCCGGTGACGACCCGGGCGTCCGGGCCGTGCTTCTCACCGCGACCGGGCGGGCCTTCTGCGTGGGGCAGGACCTGAAGGAGCACATCTCCCTGCTCGCGGCCGACGCCGCCGACGGCAGCGGCGGGACCATGAGCACCGTGCGGGAGCACTACAACCCCATCGTGCGGGCCCTGACCGAGATGCCGAAGCCGGTCGTCGCGGGGGTGAATGGGGTCGCGGCCGGGGCGGGTCTCGGCTTCGCGCTCGCGTGTGACTACCGCGTCGTCGCCGACACCGCCTCCTTCAACACCTCGTTCGCGGGGGTGGCGCTGACCGCCGACTCCGGCGTGTCGTGGACGCTGCCCCGGCTGATCGGGCAGAGCAGGGCGGCCGATCTGCTGATGTTCCCGCGCTCGATCACCGCCGAGCGGGCGCACGAGCTGGGGATCGTCAACAAGCTGGTCCCCGCGGCCGATCTCGCGGCGGAGGCGGCGGCGGTCGCGCGCGCCCTCGCGCAGGGCCCCACGCTGGCGTACGCGGCGCTGAAGGAGTCCCTGGCGTACGGCGCCGCTCACTCGCTGTCCGAGACGCTGGAGAAGGAGGGCGAACTCCAGAACCGGGCGGGCGCGTCGCAGGACCACGGGATCGCGGTCCAGGCCTTCATCGACAAGGAGAAGCCGCGCTACGTGGGTCACTGACACCGCCGCCGGGTCGGCCGGCCCGCCGGCCGGTCGGCTCAGGCCGGCGCGTCGGCGAGCTGTCGCCGGACGAGACACCCGGCGAGGTGGTCGTCGACCAGGCCGCACGCCTGCATCAGCGCGTACGCCGTCGTGGGACCGACGAATCGGATACCGCGCTTCTTGAGCGCCTTGGCCAGCGCGGTGGACTCGTCGGTGACCGCCGCGACGTCCCCGATCGTCCTCGGCACCGGGCGCGTCGCCGGGTCGGGGGCGTACGACCAGATGAGGCCGTCCAGCTCGCCGGCGGACCAGCCGGCCAGCTCGCGCGCGTTGGCGAGCGTGGCGTCGATCTTGGCGCGGTTGCGGATGATGCCCTCGTCGGTCAGCAGCCGGGCGGCGTCCGCGTCGGTGAAGGCGGCGACGGCCGGGATGTGGAAGCCGGCGAAGGCCCGGCGGAAGCCCTCGCGGCGGCGCAGGATGGTGATCCAGGACAGGCCGGACTGGAACGCCTCCAGGCACAGCCGCTCGAAGAGCGCGTCGTCGCCGTGGACGGGGCGGCCCCACTCCTCGTCGTGGTACTTGACGTAGTCCTCGGTCGACAGGCCCCAGGGGCAGCGCAGCTCGCCGTCCGGTCCCGCCACCGCTCCGCCGTCGCTCATCACTGGTCCTCCTCGCCCGGGTTCTTGAAGAGGTCGGGCCCGGCGACCGCCGTCGCCTGGGCGCCCGCCAGGCTGGACTCCAGCTCGGCGATCCGCGCGTCGCGCTCGGCCAGCTCGGCGCCGAGCCTGGCCAGCACCTCGTCCACGTCCGCCATCCGGTAGCCGCGGGGGGCGACCGGCAGCCGCAGGGCCTCGATGTCGGCGCGGCCCACCGGGCGGGTCGCCGGCAGGGGGTCCACGAGCTGTTCGCGCGCCGCCTCCGGCAGCACCTCGCGGTCGCCGCCGCCGACCACCGCGAGGGTGACGGCGGCCACCACCACGACCATCGCGATGAGCAAGAACAAGAACACGAGCTTCTCCCCGGGGCCGGATAACGTCCGGTGCCGATGGTGCCATGCGGGACTGACAGTCCGGGACCGGCGGCTAAGGTCGCTGGCGACGCAACGGACGGCGGGAACGGGCGGTGACCAGGGGATGAGCAGCGGCACTCTGCGGCTGGGACGGCGGGAGTTCGACGCGTACGAGCCGGTGGTCATGGCCATCGTCAACCGCACCCCGGACTCGTTCTACGACCAGGGCGCGACCTTCCGCGACCGGCCCGCGCTCGACCGGGTGGAGCAGGCGGTGGCCGAGGGGGCCGCGATCATCGACATCGGCGGGGTGAAGGCGGGGCCCGGTGACGAGGTGACGGCGACCGAGGAAGCGCGCCGTACGGTCGGCTTCGTCGCCGAGGTCCGCAGGCGTCACCCGGACGTGGTGATCAGCGTCGACACCTGGCGGCACGAGGTCGGCGAGGCCGTCTGCGAGGCGGGCGCCGATGTGCTCAACGACGCCTGGGGCGGGGTGGATCCGAGGCTGGCCGAGGTCGCCGCCCGGTACGGCGCGGGGCTGGTCTGCACGCACGCGGGCGGAGCGGAGCCGCGGACCCGGCCGCACCGGATCGCGTACGACGACGTGCTCGCGGACATCCTCCGCGTGACGCTGGGGCTGGCCGAGCGGGCCGTGGAGCTGGGCGTGCGCAGGGACGGGATCATGATCGATCCGGGGCACGACTTCGGGAAGAACACCCGGCATTCCCTGGAGGCGACCCGCAGACTGGGCGAGATGACGGAGACCGGCTGGCCGGTGCTCGTGTCGCTGTCCAACAAGGACTTCGTCGGCGAGACCCTCGACAAGCCGGTGAAGGAGCGGGTGATCGGCACGCTCGCGACGACGGCCGTCTCGGCGTGGCTGGGGGCGCGCGTCTACCGCGTGCACGAGGTGGCCGAGACGAAGCAGGTACTGGACATGGTGGCGTCCATCGCGGGGCACCGGCCCCCGGCGGTGGCCCGCCGGGGACTGGCCTGAGCCGCACTCCTCCGCACGGCCGGGCGGCGTCCTTCGTACGGATGCCGCCACCGGTGCGGCTACTTGCCGGTCTCCTTGGTCACCAGCGCCACCGCCTCGTCCACGTCGTCCGTGACGTGGAACAGCAGCAGGTCCTTCTCGGAGGCCTTGCCCTGCGCCACGACCGTGTCCCGCAGCCAGTCGATGAGACCGGACCAGTACCGCGTCCCGAAGAGGACGATGGGGAAGCGGGTCACCTTGCGGGTCTGGACGAGGGTGAGCGCCTCGAACAGCTCGTCCAGTGTGCCGAGACCGCCCGGCAGCACGACGAAGCCCTGGGCGTACTTCACGAACATCGTCTTCCGGACGAAGAAGTACCGGAAGTTCACGCCGATGTCGACGTGCGGGTTGAGCCCCTGCTCGAAGGGCAGCTCGATACCGAGTCCGACGGAGACGCCCTTCGCCTCCCGCGCGCCCTTGTTCGCGGCTTCCATCGCGCCGGGGCCACCGCCGGTGATCACCGCGAAGCCGGCGTCGACCAGTGCGCGCCCGATCCGCACGCCCGACTCGTAGTCCGGTGAGTCGACGGGCGTACGGGCCGAACCGAACACGCTGATGGCGCTGGGCAGTTCGGCGAGCGCGCCGAAGCCCTCCACGAACTCCGACTGGATGCGCATGACCCGCCAGGGATCGGTGTGCACCCACTCGGAGTCGCCCTCGGTGTCCAGCAGCCGCTGGTCGGTCGTGCCGGGCTGCACCTGGTCCCGGCGACGCAGCACCGGCCCGAGACGCTGCGTGTCCGGCTTCCGTGCTTCCTCAGGACTGCCCATGGACTGCTCCCTCCGCTGCTGTGCCAGTTCTCGGCCAGCGTAGATCCATCGAGGTGACAAACGGCGAAATTCCGGCGGTCGGTCCGGCTCCCCCCGGTGTACCGACCGCCCCGCCGTCGCCTCTTCAGGAGGTCAGCCACTCCCGCAGCCGGTTCTCGCAGTGCGTGATCCGTTCGACGGCCACGTGCTCGTCCCGCTTGTGGGCCAGCAGCGCGTCCCCCGGGCCGTAGTTGACCGCGGGCACCCCGAGCGCGCCGAAGCGCGAGACGTCCGTCCAGCCGAACTTGGGCTGCGCGGTGCCGCCCACGGCCGCCATGAACGCGGCGGCGGCGGGGTGCGAGAGGCCGGGCAGGGCGGCGCCCGAGTGATCGTCCACGACGAACTCCCGGATCCCGCAGTCGGCGAACACCTCGCGCACGTGCGCCACCGCCTCCGCCTCGCCACGGTCGGGCGCGTAGCGGTAGTTGACGACCACGGTGCACGCGTCGGGGATGACGTTGTTCGCCACGCCTCCCTCGATCGCCACGGCGTTCAGGCCCTCCCGGTACTCCAGTCCGTCGATCACCGGGCGGCGTGGTTCGTACGCGGCGAGGCGGGCCAGGATCGGCGCGGCGGCGTGGATGGCGTTGGACCCCATCCAGCCGCGCGCCGAGTGCGCCCGCTCGCCCTCCGTACGGAGGTGGATCCGCAGGGTCCCCTGACAGCCGCCCTCGACCTGCGCGTCGGAGGGCTCCAGGAGGACGGCGAAGTCCGCCTCCAGCAGGTCGGGGCGGGCGGCGGCCACGTGCCCGAGCCCGTTGAGGTCGGCGGCGACCTCCTCGTTGTCGTAGAAGACGAACGTGAGGTCGCGGTTGGGGGCCGGGACGGTCGCGGCGATCCGCAGCTGGACGGCGACGCCCGACTTCATGTCGGTGGTGCCGCAGCCCCACAGGATGCCGTTCTCGTCCAGCCTGGAGGGCACGTTGCCGGCGATGGGCACGGTGTCGATGTGCCCGGCCAGGATGATCCGCTCGGCCCGTCCGAGATCCGTACGCGCGACGACGTTGTTGCCGTACCGCTCGACCGTGAGGTGCGGCAGGGCGCGCAGGGCCTCCTCGACGGCGTCCGCGAGGGGCTTCTCGGTGCCGCTGACGGACGGGATGTCGACGAGCCGGGCGGTCAGCTCCGGGGCGTCCAGCGTGAGGTCGAGCGTGGTTCCAGGCTTCGTTTCGGGCATGGCCAGACCCTACGACGTGGCCGGTACCGGACGGGGTCCGCGGGGTCCGGTCGTACCGGTTCTGGCCGGGCGGCGGGGCCGGTACGGTGTGCCCGTGTCCGAGACCGCCTCCCCTCCTCGCCGTGGCCGTTTTCTCCGCGCCGTGGCCGCGTTCACCGTGCTCCTCGCGGTGGCCGGCTACCTCGTGGTGCGATTCGGCGCCGACGACATCGGCCCGCCGCGCTGCACGGCGCGGGCCGCCGAGCCGTCGGACGGTGAGATCCGCACGTACGAGATGAGTCCGGAGCAGGCGGCGAACGCGGCCACGATCTCTGCGGTCGGCACCACCCGCGGCATGCCCGAGCGGGCCGTCACGATCGCCCTGGCGACCGCTCTCCAGGAGTCGGCGCTGCGCAACATCGACTACGGCGACCGGGACTCCGTCGGCCTCTTCCAGCAGCGGCCGTCGAAGGGCTGGGGCACGGTCGAGCAGATCCTCGACCCCGCGTACTCGGCCGGGCAGTTCTACACGAAGCTCGCCGAGGTGCCGGGCTACTACCGGCTCCCTCTTACGGACGCGGCGCAGCGGGTGCAGCGCAGCGCGTTCCCGCTGGCGTACGCGAAGCACGAGCCGGACGCCACCGTGCTGTCCGCGGCGCTCACCGGCAAGGCCGCCGCGACCCTCACCTGTACGGGCGGAGGCGACGGCGAACCGGGTGACGCGGCGGCCGTACGGGCCGCCCTGACACGCGACTTCGGGTCGAAGGTGCTGCCTGGCGGCGCCGGCAGCGACCCGGGGGCGAAGGTCGCCGAGGCGGGCGGCCAGGCGGGCGGTGAACCGGCCGCGACGACCGGGCCTTCGGAGGTCACCGTGCCGGTCAAGTCCGCCGACAGGGCCCGTAGTTGGGAATTCGCCCACTGGGCGGTGGCGCACTCCGCGGAACTGCGGATCGCGGAAGTCTCCGTAGGAGACCGGGTATGGAGCGTGGCGAAGTCCGGACAGGGCTGGCGGAAGACCGGCGGCGAATCCGGCACCGCGCGACCCGGCGGGAACGACGTCCGTCTGCGTATCGCGCAGTAGTGCGGCGAGGTCACCCGAACGGAGTAGTCGCGGCATATCCGGTCGGCATTGCGCCCACACCTCGGCCGATTCACTCGTCCGGCGTCAAATCCCTTGCGCTAAAGGCGAAGTGACGGTTCGGCAGATCTCCGGGCGGAGGATCCTTTGACCGTTTTTATCCGTAACGGATAATGCGACGCATTGCCAATTCTTTACCCTCGCACACCGCAACCTCAGGTGCCCTTCGAGGGGTTGTCACAGCGTCCGATCGCTGGACACGACAATTCCCTTCCCGTCAAAGGAGCACCATGTCCCTCCCCCTGACCCGTCGGATCGCCCGTGCCGCGCTGCTTATCGCGGCGGGCGCAGCCCCCGTGGTCGGTGCGGCCGGCTCCGCCAGCGCAGCAGCCCTCCCCCAGACCGCCGACCTCGGCAGCGTTTCCCAGCTGGACGGCGCCGCCCTCGGCAACACGCTGGACAACGGCGCCCGCCAGGCGACCGGCATCGCGGGCGAGGTCGGCGCCGAGACGGTTCGCACCTCCGTCCCGGCGGCCGGCGAGACCCTCGGCGGTGTCGCCAAGTCGGCGACCCCCGTCGCGCAACGGGCGGCCGGTGAAGCCGCCGGCGGCGCCGGTCAGGCCCTCGGCGACGCGGCCACGTCCGTCACCGAGAACGGTCTGCCGACGGACTCCCTCGGCAAGGGCCTGCCCACGGACAAGCTCCCGGTCAACACCCTGCCGCTCGGCTGATCGACGCATCCACGAAGGGGCCCGGGGAGTACGTACTCCCCGGGCCCCTTCGTGTTGTGCTTCGGGTGGAACCGCCGGACGTCAGCCGAGCCGTTTGACGGCGGCCTCGACGCGCTCGTCGGTCGCCGTGAGCGCCACCCGTACGAAACGGTCGCCCGCGGGCCCGTAGAAGTCCCCGGGCGCCACCAGGACGCCCAGCTGCGCCAGACGGGCCACCGTCTCCCAGCACGGCTCGTCGCGCGTCGCCCAGAGGTACAGGCTGGCCTCGCTGTGCTCGATCCGGAAGCCGTGGCCCTCCAGGGCCGCGCGCAGGGCGGTGCGGCGGGCCGCGTACCGCGCGCGCTGCTCCGCCACATGGGTGTCGTCGCCCAGCGCCGCGACGGTCGCCGCCTGCACCGGGGCGGGCGTCATCATGCCGCCGTGCTTGCGGATCTGGAGCAGTTCGCCCAGGACGGCCGCGTCGCCCACGAGGAAGGCCGCGCGGTAGCCGGCCAGGTTGGAGCGCTTGGAGAGCGAGTGGACGGCCACGACGCCCTCGTACGAGCCGCCGCAGACGTCCGGGTGGAGTACGGAGACGGGCTCGGCCTCCCAGCCGAGTTCCAGGTAGCACTCGTCACTGAAGAGCAGCACGCCGTGCTCACGCGCCCAGGCGACGATCCGGGTCAGCTCGGCCTTGTCCAGGACCCGGCCGGTCGGGTTCGACGGCGAGTTCAGCCAGAGCAGCCTGAGGCCGGCCGGGTCGAGGTCGGTCGGGTCTTCGTAGGAGACGGGCTCCGCGCCGCACAGCCGGGCGCCCACCTCGTACGTCGGGTAGGCCAGCCGCGGATACGCGACCCGGTCACCGGCGCCGAGGCCGAGCTGGGTCGGCAGCCAGGCGACCAGTTCCTTGGAGCCGACCACGGGAAGGACGTTGGCGTGCGCGACGTCGCGCACGCCCAGCCGCCGTTCGGCCCAGCCCGTCAGCGCGTCGCGCAGCTGGGACGTACCCCACACCGTGGGATATCCGGGCGAGTTCGCCGCGGCGACCAGGGCCCGCTGGATCAGGTCGGGGACCGGATCGACCGGGGTTCCGACGGACAGGTCCACGATGCCGTCCGGATGGGCCGCCGCTGTCGCCTTGTAGGGCTCCAGCTTGTCCCAGGGGAAGACCGGAAGTCGCGAAGAGACTGCGGACACGGTGCTCACTTTCACTTGCCGGTACGACGGGGAAACACCTCGGCCCCGTACGGCGAAGGTTGCCGTACGGGACCGGGGTCGCGCTTGTCAGTCGTTGTGAGGCTGAGGCGGCAGTGCGGCGATGAAGGGGTGGTCACGCTCGATCAGACCGAGCTTGGACGCGCCACCGGGGGAACCGAGTTCGTCGAAGAACTCCACGTTCGCCTTGTAGTAGTCCTTCCACTCCTCCGGAGTGTCGTCTTCGTAGAAGATCGCCTCGACCGGGCAAACCGGCTCACAGGCGCCACAGTCGACGCATTCGTCCGGGTGGATGTACAAGGACCGGGAGCCCTCGTAGATGCAGTCGACCGGGCACTCTTCGATGCACGCCTTGTCCTTGAGATCCACACAAGGCTGCGCGATGACGTAGGTCACGCTGTCGTTCCTCCTCGATAGGGCGCGGCGGGCCATCTGCGGCTCCGTCCACGGGCGCGCGGGAGCGCGGCGTCGTCGATGCCCGCACCTAGTATCTCCGTTCCTGGGCACGATCCGCACAGGAGGGGCGCACGGAGCTGTGGAATTCACAACCGGAGGACGGCTGGAGGTCCGGATCACCCCCGCCGACGTGGGAAAACGCGTGTCCGTCCGCCGTCTGACCGGCGCCGTCGACGGCGCCGAGAAGTTCACCGACACGGTCGGTGTTCTCACATCCTGGGACGAGAATGTGGTCCTCATCACACGACGCACGGGTGAGACGGTCCAAATCGCGGCGTCCTCGCTCGTCGCGGGCAAGGTCGTGCCGGCCGCGCCGGCCCGCCGCCGGGGCCCCGCCGCCTCCTTCCGGGAGCTGGCGCGGGTGGCCGCGCGGGCGTGGCAGCCGGTCGAGCGGGAGGCGCTCGGCGAGTGGGAGTTGCGGGCGTCCGGCGGATTCACCCGGCGCGCCAACTCGGTGCTGCCGCTGGGCGACCCGGGAATGCCCCTGGACGAGGCTCTGACGCGCGTACAGGGCTGGTACGACCTCCGGGGGCTCCCCGCGTACATCCAGACCGCCACGGGCGCTGAGGGGACGCAGGAGGTGCTCTGCGCGGAGCTGGAGGCGCGGGGCTGGCGACGGGAGGTCACGGCGGAGCTGCGCGTCGGCGCGCTGGCGCCGCTGGCGGACGGGGACGCCACCGCGCGCGTGACCCTCGACCGCGCCTGCGACGAGGCGTGGCTCCGCCGCTACCAGCGGTTCGACGAGCCGGGGCCGCACGTGTCGCAGGTGCTCGCCGCGGGGCCGTCCGTGTGGTTCGCGTCGATCGCGGGCGAGGGCGGGGTGCCGGCCGCGATCGGGCGGTGTGTCGTCGACGGTCGCTGGGCCGGGTTCATGGCCGTGGAGGTCGACCCGGCGCGACGGCGGCAGGGGCTGGCGAGCGCGGTGATGCGCGCGCTCGCGGCGCGCGCTCTTGAGGAGGGCGCGTCGGCGGCGTGGCTCCAGGTCGAGTCGGACAACGAGGCCGCGGGCGCGCTGTACGACGGCATGGGCTTCGCCACGCATCACCGGTACCACCACTTCCGAGCCGCGTGAGGAGCGACGGACCGGCCATGGAATCTCAACCGCCCCTGCCCGACCGCCGGAGCCGGTTCGCCGCCGAGGCCCGCGCGGAGCGGCCCGACGTCGCGCTGCTCTGCCTCCTCATCGGCGGGGAGGCCGACGCCTCGCTGGACGAGGCCGGACTGGACGCGGCGCAGATCGAACTCGACCGCCTGGCCGGGATGCTGCCGTTCGGCCTGACCGGCCCGCGCGCGTGGGCCACGGCGCTGGCGGACCTGCTGGGCACGCGTCTGGGCTTCCGGGGCACGCCGGGCGAGTACGGGCGCCTGGAGGCGTCCCTGCTGCACGAAGTGCTGCGGCGCAGGCGCGGGTTGCCGATCCTGCTGTCGGTCCTGTGGACGGAGGTCGCGCGCCGCGCGGGGGCGCCGGTGTACGGGGTGGCCCTGCCCGGTCACTTCGTCGTGGGCCTCGGCGCGCCCGGGGAGCCCGACGAGAGGGTCCTGGTGGACCCGTACGCGGGCGGCGGGCTCCTGACCCGCCAGGACACCGAGAGGCTGGTCACGGGGGCGACAGGCGCCCCTCTGGAGGCGTCGATGCTGAGCCCGGCGGAACCGCTCCACGTCGTGGTGCGCATCCTGAACAACATCCGCGCGTGGGCCTCGACGCGCCCCGAACGCGGCGATGTCGCGCTGTGGGCGGTCGAACTGAGCCTCCTCCTCCCGTCGCACCCGGCCCGTCTGCGCTACGAACGCGCCCAACTGCTCGTACGGCGCGGGGATTTCCTGGCGGGAGCGGCGGAGATGGACGAGTACGCGGAGGTGGTGGCGGCGGTGGAACCGTCGACGGCGGAGGCGATCCGCCACAAGGCGCGGGCGGCGCGGGCGATGCTGAACTGAGCGGGACCGATCGGTTCCGAGCCGGTACGGCGGCCGACCGCGCGCCGCGCGGCCGGCACACGGCGAAGGCCCGCCCTCGCCACCGGAGTCCGGTGGCGAGGGCGGGCCTCGCGGTGAGCGCGGGTGTCAGCCCTGCGGGTTGAGGTCGATCTCCGCCGTGCGTTCCTCCGGGGTCGTGCCCAGGAGGGGCTTCTGCATCGCCTGGGCCACGTCCGCCGCCGACAAGGGGTGTTCCTTGCCGTCGGCCTTCGTGATCGTCAGGCCCTCGAAGACGCCGTCCAGCAGTTGCTCGATCGCCGCCCTGTCGTAGACCTCGACCAGTTTTCCGTCGATCGCCTTCATGGAGAGGATCTGCGGCAGTGACCGGTCGGGGCCGAACTGGATCTGTTTGCCGCCCGCCTTGATCGTGATCAGGCCGGACATCGCCGGTTGCGCGAAGTCCTTCATCGCGCGGTCGAGTTCGGCCTGGTCGATCGTCGGTTCGCGGCTGCTGATGGGCAGTTCGACGGTGTTCGGCTTGCCCGTCTCGACCTGGGCGCGGTACGCGTCCTTCACCGAGATCACCGAGCGCTCGACGTCAAGTGCCTTGCCCGGCTTGCCCGGTACGGCGACGGCCTTGCCCGGTTCGAACTTGATCGTGCCGTCGGCCGCCGAGCCCGAGGCGCCGGCGAGGTCGGTGAGGGCGACGCGGAGCTTCTCCTCGTCGACCGGGATCACCGGTTCGGTGACGCGTTCGCCGCCGAAGAGGGAGCCGATCACGGAGACCGGGTTGTAGTCGCTGCCCGCCGCGTTGCGGACCGTCGCCTGGCTGTCGAGGCTGAGCCCCGCCTTGTCCGGGCCGAGCTCCTCCTTCTTCCCGCCGACGGACAGCTGGAGCGGCGCCGTCGAACGCTTGCCGAGCGTCGATTCCAGCTTGTCGACGGCGTCGTCGCGGGTGCCGCCGCCGATGTCCACGCCGAGCACGGTGGTGCCCTTCGGTACGTCGGAGTGGTTCAGGAGCAGCCCGGCGCCGTAGGCGATCGCGACCAGCGTGACGATGCCCACGCCGGCGCCCATCAGCTTGGAGCGGCCCTTCTTCTTGGGAGGCGGGCTCGTCGTCCGGGCGGGCGCCGGGGTGGGCGACGCGGACGCCGGTCCGGGGAAGGCGGGCGACGAGAAGTCGGGGTTGCCGCCTCCGTGGGAGGAGGGTCCCGTCGACATCGGGCCGCCGGCCGACGGGCCGGGCGACTTGGGCGGCAGGCCGTCCGGGAACCGTCCACCGGACGGGTCGGTGCGCGGCACCGGGCCCGTCTGGGAGCCGGCGGGCGGGAACGGCGAACGGCTCTCCGAGGGCACCACCGGGATGCCGCTGGTGAGTGTGTCGCCGGAGACATGGGTGCCGGCCCCGCCCGGCGGCTCGGGGGCGGGCGGCTGCGGGGTCAGTACGGCCGTGTCGTCGGACATCCGCGGCGGTCCGTCACGGTCGTCCCGCTCGTCGCGTCCCGCCGGTCCGGCGGCTGCGCCAGGCCCGGGCGAGACGCCCAGGTCGGAGCCCTGCGGCAGGTCCAGGAAGGCGAGCGACGACAGACCGTTCGCGGGGCCCGAGGTCGGCCCGTCGGGCGCGCCGGTACCGAACGCGGGTGTGCTGCCGCTGGGCGGCATGAAGGCGTTGCCCTCGGGGGCCGGCGGGCGGGGTCCGCCCGCGCCGCCCCGGGTGTCCGGTCCGGCGGCCGGGCCGGGGACGTTCGGGCCGGGCGCCGTCACGGCGGCTCCGGCGCCCATCCCGCCGCCGAGCGTGCCCCCGCTCGGGGACTTGCGCGGCGCGAACCAGTCGCTCGTCGCGGGCTTGTCCGCCGCCGGCGCGTCGTCGGCGGGCGCACCCGCGTCCGGTCCTGCGCCGGCCCGCGGCGCGCCCCCGGTGTCGTCGGAGTCACCCCGGCCCGCCTGCGCGGGCGGACCGGTGGGCCCGCCCGTTCCGGACGGGCCGCTGTCCGTGTCGCTCATGGGCGTACGCATGACGACGGGCGGAATCGGCCGCGAACCCGGGATGTTGATCCGGATGCGCGTGGTCAGCGTTGTCTCGGTCTTCGGCTCGCCCGGCTGGGCCGGGGCCTCGGCTGTCTCCTCCGGAGCGTCCTGCTCGGGGTGTGGCGACGGATACTGGCGGGATCCGTACGGCGGTGTCCCCGAGGGGTACGCGGCTCCGCCGCGCCCCTGGGGCCCGGAGGACGAACTGTCAGTTTCACGACTCAAAGCAAGTTCTCCCGGGTTGGCTCCGCCGCCCGTTCTTACTGGTACTCAACTGTGTGGGTCCCCCTAGCCGGAGGCCGGGGGCGGCCCGGAGCGCGCACCACCATACTGTCCTGCGCCGGACCACACCCGACGACCGGGGGAAGCGTTTATTCCGCCGACCGTACGGACGGGGTCAATTCGGGCCGACAGTTGATGGGACGGGCTCATCACTTTCCAAGTCGGCCGGACTCCGAGGCCGGTTGCGGTGACCGCGACATGGTGGCACACATCACAGCAACCACCGCACCGCCGAGGAGATAGACGACCGGTCCCAGGCCCGCGGCGAAGACGCCGTCGCCCTCCGGACGGCCCAGACTCAGGAAGATGACGGCGATCAGCCAGCCCGCCGCCGGGGCCCCGACGCCGAAGGACGTGCCGGTCGCGGTCACACCTCCGTAGAAGAGTCCCGCCGATGCGACCAGTGCGAGGACCAGTCCGCCGGGGAACCAGCCGCCCTGGACGAGCGCGCCCGCCGTGCCGACCACCGCGCCGAGGAGCAGGAGACCGAGGTACGCGGCGATGCGCCCGGGTCTCGGCGGTGACGCGAGCCACCCGCCGGGCTCGCCACGGCCACCGGCCCCGGCACCGTCGCCGGCCCCGGCCCCGGCCCCGGCCCCGGCACGGGCAGCGGCGCCCGCGCCCGTACCCACACCGGCTCCACCACCGGCGCGCGCCCCGGCGCCCGCTCTCGTGGCGGCAGTCCTCGCACCACTCGTCGTACCGCTCGTGGCCTTCGGCCGGCCTCCCTTGCCGCCCTTGCCCTGGCGCCCGCTCACCCGTCCACCCCCGCGAAGAGATCCGTCTCACGTACGCCGGCGTCCGCGCCGGAGGCGCCCCGCACCAACTGGTAGTACTCCGTGGTGAACAGCGGCTGTCCGAGACCGTTGGAGAGCGCGAAGAACGCGCCGTCCACCACGATCTGCGTCTCGTGGGCGCGCATCGCGGCGGCCTTGTGCGCCGCGTACGCCGTCCCGTCGATCTCCGCCGTGATCTCACCGTCGTCCACCACACCGGGGACGTCGCCGATCTCCGCCACACCCGCGAAGTCCGCCCCGGAGTCGCGCAGTTGGGCGAACCCCCGCTCGGCGACCGAGCGCGGCACCCGGTTCCAGTAGATCTTCGCGATCGTGTGCGGGGCCCCGAGTCCGGGCCGGAAGTGACCGTCTGCGGCCAGCTCGGCGGCGCGCGTGGCGACGCGGTGCGCCTGGATGTGGTCGGGGTGGCCGTACCCGCCGTGCGGGTCGTACGTCACCAGCACCTGCGGCCGTACGGAACGGATCACCTCGACGAGGTACGCGGCGGCGCCGTCCACCTCCGCGCCCCAGAAGGCGTCCTCGTGGTCGTTCTGCGGGAAGCCCATCATCCCGGAGTCCCTGAACCGCCCCCGGCCGCCCAGCAGCCGGTGGTCGGCCACGCCGAGCTCGCGCATCGCCGCGGTGAGTTCACCGTCGCGGTGGGCCCCGAGCGCGCTGAAGGCGCCCGTCGGCTCGCCGCCGGGCGCCAGATGCGCGAGAGAGGGCGGGATGACCTCGCCCTCCTCACCGAGTGTGCAGGTCACCAGGGTGACCTGAGCGCCCTCGGCCGCGTACCTGGCCATCGTGGCGCCGTTGTTGATCGACTCGTCGTCGGGATGCGCGTGGACCAGGAGCAGACGGCGGTCGGGAAGATCGGTCATGCCCACAGCGTACGAGGCGGGCCCTCACGGACACGCCCAGGCCGTCCGGACGCGGGAACGGACACGTGAACCGACGCGTCGACGGACGCGCCGACGGATGCCGGGCCCTAGAACTGGAGGTCGCCGATCATGCCCGCCACGTTCGAGGTGAGGTCGCTGATCGTGGGAGCCACCGAGGAGCTGGCCAGATAGAAGCCGAGTAAGACGCAGACGAACGCGTGTCCCCCTTTGAGCCCGGATTTCCGGACCAACAGGAAGACAATGATCGCCAGCAGCACCACCGCCGAAATCGAGAGTGCCACGGCGGTTCACCTCCACAGATGGTCGGCGGATATTCGTTCGGGACAGGCAACGCGCATGTGCCGGCGGGTACATACCCACTTGGCGCTATGGATCATAACTATCCGGCGGAACGCATCGATCGGTGCACGGCAGCACATGGGGGCGCACGAACGGCTGGGACGGACGCTAGGTTCGGTCGTATGACCTCGAGGCAACAACTCTCCTTTCCTCGCCAGTACGCAAGGACCCAGCGGTTCACGCTCGGTGCTCCGCGCGCCTTCACGGTGTCCCCCGACGGTTCACGGGTGGCCTTCCTGCGGTCCGCCTCAGGAACGGACCGGACGAACCGGCTGTGGGTGCTCGATCTCGACGACAGATCGGGTACGGCGCGCGAGCGGATCGCCGCCGACCCCGAGGCCCTGCTGGCGGGCACACCGGAGGAGCTCTCGGACGAGGAGCGCGCCCGCCGGGAGCGGAGCCGTGAGGGGTCGGGGGGCATCGTCGCCTACGCGGTGGACGGCGCCGCCGAGTTGGCGGCCTTCGCCCTGTCCGGGCGGCTGTTCACGGCCGAGCTGCGCGCCGGGACGTCGCGCGAACTCCCCGTCCCCGGGCCGGTGATCGACCCGAGGCCGTCGCCCGACGGACGGCACATCGCCTACGTGGCCGGGGGCGCGCTGCGGGTGACGGGCGCCGAGGGGGACGGCGACCGTGAGCTGGCTGTGCCCGAGGACGAACAGACCACCTACGGTCTGGCCGAATTCATCGCCGCCGAGGAGATGAGCCGGTACCGCGGTTTCTGGTGGTCGCCGGAGTCGGACCGGCTGCTGGTCGCGCGGGTCGACGGGGCGGACGTACAGCGCTGGTGGATCGCCGACCCCGCGCACCCCGACCGTGAACCGTCGACGATCGCCTATCCCTCGGCCGGCACACCCAACGCTGACGTGCGGCTTTGCCTGATCGGCCTGGACGGTTCGCGTACGGAGGTGGTCTGGGACCGGGTCGCCTGGCCGTATCTCGCGGCCGTCCACTGGTCGGCGGCGGGCGATCCGCTGCTGCTCGTACAGGCGCGGGACCAGCGCTCCCAGCGCTGTCTCTCGGTCGACACGGAGAGCGGCGAGACACGGCTCCTGCGCGAGGAGACGGACGCGGTTTGGCTGGAACTTTGCGCCGGCGTACCGGCGTTGACGCCCGGCGGCGAGCTGGTGCGGATCGTGGACATCCAGGACAACCCGGCCGACGACGGGGCGCGCGTGCTGTTCGTCGGTGACCGGGCGCTGACCGGGCCGGAGTTGCAGTTGCGCGCGGTGCTCGACGTCGGCGAGCGCGACGTGCTGGTGTCGGCGTCGGCGGGAGAGGCCGCCCAGGCGCCCGAGACCGGTGAGATCCATGTCTACCGGATCCCCTACGGAGCGCCGGGCGAGGTGCCGGACGGTGACCGCGAGGCCGGTACGTGGGGCCCCGAGCGCGTCTCCGAGGGCGTGGGCGTGCACACCGCCGTCCGCGCGGGCGCCGTCATGGTGCTGGCGTCGGCCCGGCCCGAAGTCAGCGGAACCGTGGTGCAGGTGGTGCGGGAGGGCAAACAGCTCGCCGTCATCACCTCGTACGCGCAGCAGCCGAATCTCATCCCGCGCGTCCAGCTGACACAGGGGGGCGCACACCGAATTCCGTGCGCCGTCCTCCTGCCGACGCAGTACGAGGAGGTAGACGGTCCGCTGCCGGTGCTGCTGGATCCCTACGGCGGCCCGCACGGCCAGCGCGTGGTCGCCGCGCACAATCCGTACCTCACCTCCCAGTGGTTCGCCGACCAGGGCTTCGCCGTCGTCGTGGCGGACGGCCGCGGCAGTCCGGGCCGCTCCCCCGGCTGGGAGAAGGCGGTGAAGGACAATCTGCCGCTCACCCTGGACGACCAGATCGAAGCGCTCCAGGCACTCGCCGAGCGGTTCCCGCTGGATCAGTCGCGGGTGGCCATCCGCGGCTGGTCGTACGGCGGTTACCTGGCCGCTCTCGCCGCGCTGCGCCGTCCCGACGTCTTCCACGCGGCCATCGCGGGCGCCCCGGTGACCGACTGGCGGCTGTACGACACGCACTACACGGAGCGCTATCTGGGCGATCCGGCGGAGGCGGCGGAGGTGTACGCGGTCAACTCGCTGGTCACCGACGACGGACTGGCGGAGCCCGCCACTCCGGTACGGCCGATGATGATCATCCACGGACTGGCCGACGACAACGTCGTGATGACGCACACGCTGCGGCTGTCGTCGGCGCTGCTGTCGGCGGGCCGGCCGCACGAGGTGCTGCCGCTCACCGGGGTGACGCACATGACGCCGCAGGAGCAGATCGCGGAGAACCTGCTGCTGCTCCAGGTGGACTTCCTGAAGCGTTCGCTCGGGATGCCGTAGCCCGAGAGCCGGGGGCCCGGGAGCGGGGTCTCACCAACGGGGCGGCGGCGAGGGCGGTGACGGCGGGCCGAACCCGCCGCCGCCCTGGCCACCGCCCGCCGGGTACCCGTATCCGTACCCGTACCTCTCCGGCTCGGCCCGCTGCCCCCGCGCCGGCCCGTACGGTCCGGCCCCCGGCGTGTCCTCCTCGCCCTCGCGGGCGAGCGCGAACAGCGCCAGACAGCCCGCGCCGAGCCCGAACAGCAGGCTGACGAGGGAAAGTTGTTCAATCGTTGCCAACTCGGCGAAGTGGTCGAGGAGTTCGTACCGCAGGGCCGTCGCCAGGGCCGGGCCGCCGACGCCCACCAGCAGCGCGGCGGCCACCATCCCGAGCGGCCGTGAGAACGGGGTGTGGAAGAGCGCGCCGACCGCCGCCGCGAGGCAGAGGAGCGCGATCGAGGCGTTCAGCCAGCCGGGCGGCGTACCGAGGAGCGGCATCAGGACGGACTCGCCGGTGACCCGGTCGAGATACGCGCCGAGGCCCAGTCGCTGCCCCCAATAGACCTCCCAGGCCGCCCAGATGCCCGCCACCGCGCCCAGCAGCAGGAAGGCGACCACGGAGACGCCCTGCGTGGGCCGGGTCGGCGTCAGCGCGTACGCGGAGTCCGGCGGCCTGCGCCCGGCCAGTGCCGTGACGAGCAGCGCGACTCCCGCCCCGAGCATGCCGACGACGCACAGCAGCGCGCGGGTACGCAGCTCGTCCGGGGCCCGGCCGTCCGTCCAGGACGAGTTGAGCACCCACAGCGACGGCAGCCGGACGGCGAGCGTGAGGAGCCCGGTCGCGAACAGCGCGGACGCGGCGACCGCCGAGCGTACGACCATGAAGGCGACGACCGCGTACACGACGAGCAGTGCGGGGTCCAGCGGGGAGGTCGCGGGCGGCGCGGTGGCCCGGCCGCTCGCCTGGTCCGCCCAGGACCACCACAGATCGAGGGGCCCGTCCGTCACCCTCAGGTCCCGTACGATCCACGCGGCGACGACGACGGCGAGCGCGGCGCACAGCACCGCGCCGGTGATCCTGGCCCCGCGGGTGAATATCACACCGCGATGGTCCCGGTTGAACGCTCACGGAACAAGGGCACCGGGGACCACGGGAAGCGCTTGCGGGTGACCGGCCGGGACCTCAGGATCCCGGCCGGTCCAACGGCACCCGCACGGCCGTACATCGACCAATGTGGCCCGTCCGTATATCGGCGAGGCGTCGGTGAAGTTTCCTGCGTGTCAACGGGCCTGACGTCTCAATCACCTCTCATTGTCCGGATCCGGCCCCTGCTCCCCACCCTCGCCATCCGGCCCGCGCGTCTCTCCGGGCCCGGCCCCACTCGTCACCACCTGCCGTTCCTCGGCGAAGTGGCAGGCCGAGTCGTGCTCGGCGGGCCCGTGCGTGTCCCGGAAAACCGCGGGCACCGCGAGCAGCGGCACCTCCAGCGTGCACCGCTCCTGCGCCTTCCAGCAGCGCGTACGGAACCGGCAGCCGGACGGCGGATGCGCCGGCGAAGGCACCTCGCCGGTCAGGATGATCCGCTCACGGCCCTCGCGGGCGGCCGGGTCGGGCACCGGCACGGCGGAGAGCAGCGCCTGTGTGTAGGGATGGGTGGGGTGGTCGTAGATCTGGGTGTCGGTGCCGATCTCGATGATCCGCCCCAGATACATCACCCCGACGCGGTCGGAGATGTGCCGGACGATCGACAGGTCGTGCGCGATGAAGACGTAGCTGAGGTCGAACTCGTTCTGGAGGCGTTCCATCAGATTGATGACCTGGGCCTGGACGGACACGTCGAGCGCCGAGACGGGTTCGTCGGCGACGATGATCTCCGGCCGCAGCGCCAGCCCGCGCGCGATGCCGATGCGCTGGCGCTGGCCGCCGGAGAACTGGTGCGGATAGCGGTTGATGTACTCGGGGTTGAGCCCGACCACGTCGAGCAGGTCCTGCACCCGCCGGCGCCGGTCGCCCTTCGGCGCCACCTCGGGGTGGATGTCGAAGGGCTCACCGATGATGTCGCCCACCGTCATGCGCGGGTTCAGCGAGGTGTACGGGTCCTGGAAAACCATCTGGATATTGCGGCGGACCGCCTTGAGCGCCCGCCCCGACAGCCGGGTGATGTCCTCGCCCTTGTAGCGGATCTCGCCGGACGTCGGACGCTCCAGGTTGACGAGCATCCGCGCCACGGTCGACTTGCCGCAGCCGGACTCGCCGACGACGCCCAGCGTCTCGCCGGGCGCCAGTTGGAAGGAGACACCGTCGACCGCCTTGACCGCCCCGATCTGCCTCTTGAAGAGGATGCCCTGGGTGAGGGGGAAGTGCTTGACCAGATCCCGCACTTCGAGGATGGGCTCAGCGGACCGGGACGTCATCGAGGGTCTCCCTCCAGAAGAAGCAGGCGCTGCGCCGGCTCTCGTCGACCTCGAAGAGCGGCGGCACATCCGTACGGCAGATGTCCTGCGCCCGCGGACAGCGCGGGTTGAAGGCGCAACCGGCCGGGATCTTGAGCAGGTTGGGCGGCAGGCCCTTGATCGCGTACAGGTCCCGGCCCTTCTGGTCGAGCCGCGGGATCGAGTCGAGCAGACCACGCGTGTACGGGTGGGCGGGCGCCTTGTAGATGTAGTGGACGGGGGCGGACTCGACGATGCGGCCCGCGTACATGACGGCGATCTTGTCCGCGACGTCGGCGACGACACCGAGGTCGTGGGTGATCAGGATCAGCCCCATGTTCAGCTCGCGCTGGAGGTCCGCCAGCAACTCCATGACCTGGGCCTGGACGGTCACGTCGAGCGCCGTCGTCGGCTCGTCCGCGATGATCAGCGAGGGTTCGAGGGCCATCGCCATCGCGATCATGATGCGCTGGCGCATACCGCCGGAGAACTGGTGCGGGTAGTCGTTCACCCGCTCCTTGGCCGCCGGGATCCGTACCCGGTCCATGAGTTCGACGGCCCTCGCCCGCGCGTCCTTGCGGGACATCCCCCGGTGGACGACGAACATCTCGCCGAGCTGCGCGCCCACGCTCAGCACGGGGTTGAGCGAGGAGAGGGCGTCCTGGAAGATCATCGCCATGTCGGCGCCGCGGATCTTCCGCCGCTGGTCCTCCTTGGTCTTGAGCAGGTCCTGGCCCTTGAACAGCACCTCGCCGCCCGCGATCCTGCCGGGCGGGATGTCCAGGATGCCCATGATCGCCTGTGCGGTGACGGACTTGCCGGAGCCCGACTCACCGAGCACGGCGAGGGTTTCACCCGCGTCGACCGAGTAGCTGACCCCGTTGACGGCCTTCGCGACACCGTCACGGGTGTGGAACTCCACCTGCAGATCGCGCACTTCGAGCAACATGGACCGGCTCCTCAGCGCAGCTTGGGGTCGAGGGCGTCGCGCACCGCGTCGCCGAGCATGATGAAGGCGAGCACGGTGATGGCCAGGGCGCCGGCCGGCCAGAGCAGCATGTGCGGCGCGTTGCGGATGAACTTCGACGCGTCGGAGATGTCGATGCCCCAGGACACGGAGGGCGGTTTGAGGCCCACGCCGAGGTAGGAGAGCGTCGCCTCCAGCGCGATGTACGTGCCGAGCGCGATGGTCGCCACCACGATCACCGGGGCGACGGCGTTGGGCAGGACATGGCGCAGCATCATGCGCGAGTTGGAGGCGCCCAGCGCGCGCGCCGCCTGGACGAAGTCGTTCTGTTTGATGGTGATGACGGAGCCGCGGGCGATCCGGGAGATCTGCGGCCAGCCGAGCAGCACCATGAAGCCGACCACCGGCCAGACGCTGGAACTGGTGACCACGGAGAGCAGGACGAGGCCGCCGAGCACCACCGGGATGCCGAAGAAGATGTCGGTGACGCGGGAGAGGATCGAGTCCGAGAAGCCGCCGAAGAAACCGGCGAGGCCGCCGAGCACGGTCCCGACGATCGCGACGCCGAGGGTGGCGCAGACGCCGACGGTGACCGAGGCGCGGGCGCCGTAGACGGTACGGGTGTAGACGTCGCAGCCCTGGGCGGTGAAGCCGAAGGGGTGGCCGGGCTGGGAGCCCTGCTGGGCCTTGGAGAGGTTGCAGGAGAGCGGGTTGCCGGAGGCGATCGCCTGGGGCCAGATCGCGATGAACACCAGGAAGAGGATGATCAGGCCCGAGATGATGAAGACGGGGTTGCGGCGCAGGTCGCGCCAGGCGTCGGACCAGAGGCTGCGGGCCTTCTCGTCGGGCCCCTTGCCGTCGCCCTGGTCGAGTCCTTCGAGTCCGGCGCCGTCGCTGGTGGCGAGATCCATCGTGCCGCCGGTGCCGGTGGGGGCGATGGCTCCTTCGTCTTTCGGGGGCTCGGGCTCAGGCATAGCGGATCCTCGGGTCGAGTACGGCGTACAGGACGTCGACCAGCAGGTTCGCGAGCAGGAAGATGATGACGAGGATCGTCACGAAGCCGACGACGGTCTGGGTGTTCTGGCGCAGGATGCCCTGGTAGAGCTGGTAGCCGACGCCGTGGATGTTGAAGATCCGCTCGGTGACGATCGCGCCGCCCATCAGTGCGCCGATGTCGGTGCCGATGAAGGTGATCACCGGGATCAGTGAGTTGCGCAGCAGATGCCGGGTGATCACACGGTGCCGGGGCAGGCCCTTGGCGATGGCGGTACGGACGTAGTCGGAGCGGTTGTTCTCGGCGATGGAGGTCCGGGTCAGCCGGGTGACGTACGCCAGTGAGACGGACGCCAGCACGAGGCCGGGCACGATCAGTTCGCCGAGCGGGGCCGCCGTCGAGACCGACGGGGAGATGACGTTCCACTTCACGCCGAGGAGCAGCTGCACGATCAGGCCGGTGACGAACGTCGGTACGGAGATGACGACCAGGGTCAGCAGCAGGACGCCGCTGTCGACGGGCCGGCCGCGCCGCAGTCCGGTGATCACGCCGAGCGTGATGCCGATGATGATCTCGAAGACGATCGCGACGATCGTCAGCCGGATGGTGATCGGGAAGGCCGTGCCCATCAGCTCGGTGACCTTCTGGCCGTTGAAGGCCGTACCGAAGTCACCGGTGAAGACGTGGCCCATGTAGGTGGCGTACTGCTGCCACACGGGCTTGTCGAGTCCGAACTGGCTGCGCAGCTGGGCGGCCGTCGCCGGGTCGCACTGACGCTCTCCGCAGAGACCCGCGATGGGGTCGCCCATCACGTTGACCATGAGGAAGATCAGCAGCGTGGCGCCGATGAAGACGGGGATCATCTGGAGCAGACGCCGGATCACATAACGTCCCATGAAGGGCTCCGGGGGTCGTGGTCGCTGGGTCTCACGTGGCGGGGGAAGGCGGGCGGCCCGGCGCGTGGGGGGTGTGCGCCGGGCCGGACGTCCTCCGGCGTCAGCTGACCTTGATCTCGTTGTAGACGGGGACGCTGAAGGGGTTCAGCGCGACGTTGCTCAGCCGCTCCGAGTAGCCGGCGCTGCCGTTCTGGTACCAGAGCGGGATCGCGGCCATGTTGTCCCGTACGACGCCCTCGGCCTGCTGGAACTTCTTGATCGCGGTCTGGGTGTCGGTCTCGGCGTTCGCCTCGTTGACGAGCTTGTCGAACTGGGCGTTGGTCCACTTGCCGTCGTTGGACGAGGCGTTGGTGAAGTACAGGGGCTGGAGGAAGTTCTGGATCAGCGGGTAGTCCATCTGCCAGCCGGCCCGGAACGGGCCGGGCATCTTCTGCTGGGTGATCTGGCTGCGGAAGTCCGCGAAGGTGCCGATCGGCCGGCCCACGCACGCCCGGTCGTTGCCGAGGGTGTTGTTGATGCTGTTGCAGACGGCGTCGATCCAGTCCTTGTGGGAGCCGGTGTCCGCGTTGTACGAGAGCTGGATCCGGCCGCCGGGGAGGCCGCCGCCGTCGGCGATCAGCTTCTTCGCGGCGGCGGGGTCGTAGTCGCAGGCCTTGCCGCAGAGACCGGCCTGGTAGCCGCCGGACGTGCCGAGCACCGGGGAGGTCCAGTCGGTGGCGGGGGTGCGGGTCTTCTGGAAGATCGTCTCGGTGATCTGCTTGCGGTTGATCGCCATCGAGAGACCGGTGCGGACCTTCACGGCGTCCGGGGTGTTCCATGCCTTGTCGTAGTACGGGAAGGCGAGGGTCTGGATGATGCCCGCGGGGGTGTTGATGTAGCGCGATCCCAGGTCGGCGGGCGCGTTCTTGAGCTGGGAGGCCGGGACGTCGTCGACGAGGTCGAGGTTGCCCGCCGTCAGGTCGGTGTAGGCGGTGTTGTTGTCGGTGTAGACCTTCAGGTCCACACCGCCGTTCTGCGCCTTGTCCGGCCCCGGGTAGTTGTCCCACTTGCGCAGGGACATCTGGGAGCCCTTGGTGTACGAGTCGATGCTGTACGGCCCGTTGCCGACGGGCTTGGCGAGCCAGGCCGCGTGGTCCTTGAAGAACGCGGAGGGCAGGGGCGCGAAGGCGGCGTACCCGAGGGTGTCCGGCCAGGTGGAGAACTTCTGGGAGAGCTTGACGGTGAAGGTCTGGGGGCCGGTGACCTTGAGGCCGGACAGCGTGGTGGCGGTGGGCTTGCCCGAGTCGGGGTGGACGGCGGTGTAGCCGTCGATCTGGCCGAAGAAGTAGGCGTTGCGCTGGTTGTTCGTCAGGTTCGCGCCGTAGTTCCAGGCGTCCACGAAGGACTTCGCGGTGACCTTCTCGCCGTTGCTGAAGGTCCAGCCGTCCTTCACGGTGATGGTGAAGTTCGTCGAGTCCTTCGTGTCGATCTTCTCGGCGAGCATGTTCTCGGCCTTGGCGGTCTTCGGGTTGTACCGCTTCAGCCCCCGGAAGACCATGTCGAGGACCTTGCCGCCCTGGACCTCGTTCGTGTTGGCGGGCTCCAGCGGGTTCTGCGGGTCTCCCCAGGAGGAGCTGAGCACTCCGTCGGTGCCTCCCCCGCCGCTTCCACCACCGCCGCCGCAGGCAGTCGCCGTGAGGGCGACGGCGAGCGCACCTGCGGCCCACTTGGCGTGCGTGGCTGCGCGCATGGAGTTCCTCCTGAGTCCTGACAGTCACTTAGGCCCAAATATCACTCCGTTTCAGTTGATGCGCATGTGGTGGGCACCCGTGTGGGGCAACGGCGGCCCGGGGGGCGTCATGCCCGGCGGCCCCCGGGCATGACGAAGGCCCGGACCGCGTACGGTCCGGGCCTCTCGTCGTGCGCGTGTTCACGCCTCAGACGGCGTGGACGACGTTCTTCTCCTCGGCGAAGTGGCAGGCCGATTCGTGCGCCGCCGGGGTGGTCGAGCTGACGAAGCGCTCGGGGATCGCCAGCAGCGGGACCTCCTTGGCGCACTTGTCCTCGGCCTTCCAGCAGCGCGTACGGAAACGGCAGCCGGACGGCGGGTTCGCCGGGGACGGTACGTCGCCGGAGAGGATGATCCGCTCGCGGCCGGTACGGGCCTCCGGGTCGGGGACCGGGACCGCCGACAGCAGCGCCTGGGTGTAGGGGTGCGTCGGGTGGTCGTAGATCTGGGTGTCCGTACCGATCTCGGCCATCTTGCCGAGGTACATGACGCCGACCCGGTCGGAGATGTGCCGGACGATCGACAGGTCGTGCGCGATGAAGATGTAGGACAGGTTGAACTCGTCCTGGAGCTTCTCCATCAGGTTGATGACCTGCGCCTGCACGGACACGTCCAGCGCCGAGACCGGCTCGTCGCAGATGATGACCTCGGGGTTGAGCGCGAGACCACGGGCGATGCCGATGCGCTGGCGCTGGCCGCCGGAGAACTGGTGCGGGTACCGGTTGATGTACTCCGGGTTCAGTCCCACGACGTCGAGCAGGTCCTGGACCTTGCCCCGCCGGTCACCCTTCGGCGCCACCTCCGGGTGGATGTCGAAGGGCTCACCGATGATGTCGCCCACCGTCATGCGCGGGTTCAGCGAGGTGTACGGGTCCTGGAAGACCATCTGGATGTTCCGGCGGACCGCCTTGAGCGCCCGCCCCGACAGCCGGGTGATGTCCTGGCCCTTGTAGAAGACCTCGCCCGCGGTCGCCTTCTCCAGCGTCATCAGCAGCCGGGCGACCGTGGACTTGCCACAGCCCGACTCGCCGACGATGCCCAGCGTCTCGCCCTGGTAGAGGTCGAAGGAGACCCCGTCCACGGCCTTGACCGCGCCGACCTGGCGCTTGAAGAGGATGCCCTGGGTCAGCGGGAAGTGCTTGACCAGGTTGCGGACCTGGAGGATCGGCTCCCCGCGCTCCGCCGGCGCCTCGATGGCGGCGACCGCCGCCGACTCGGTGGCGACGTCGATCTCCGCCACCTCGGTGACGTTGGGGGTGACGACCTCGGCCGGTCCGGCCGGGTTCCCCTCCGTCTTGCTGGGCTCAGCCATGGATCGTCTCCTTCCAGAAGTGGCACGCGCTGCCGCGGCCGGGCAGCTCGGTGCCGTCCTGCTCGGTCACCGGGTCGAGGACCGGGACATCCGTACGGCAGATGTCCTGCGCCTTCGGGCAGCGCGGGTTGAAGGCGCAGCCGGCCGGGATCTTGAGCAGGTTGGGCGGCAGGCCCTTGATCGCGTAGAGCTCCTGCCCCTTCTGGTCGAGCCGCGGGATGGAGTCGAGCAGACCACGCGTGTACGGGTGCGCCGGGCGCTTGTACAGCTCGTGCACCGGCGCGGTCTCCACGATCCGGCCCGCGTACATGACCGCGATCTTGTCCGCGACGTCGGCGACGACGCCGAGGTCGTGGGTGATCAGGATCAGACCCATGTTGAACTCGCGCTGGAGATCCGCGAGCAGGTCCATCACCTGGGCCTGGACGGTCACGTCGAGCGCGGTCGTCGGCTCGTCCGCGATGATCAGGTCGGGCTCCAGGGCGAGCGCCATCGCGATCATGATGCGCTGGCGCATACCGCCGGAGAACTGGTGCGGGTAGTCGTTGACCCGCGCCTTCGCCGCCGGGATGTTGACCCGCTCCATCAGCTCGATGGCCTTGGCCTTGGCGGCCTTGCGGGACAGTCCCTCGTGGACCCGGTACATCTCGCCGAGCTGGTAGCCGACCGAGAGCACGGGGTTGAGGGAGGAGAGCGCGTCCTGGAAGATCATCGCGATCTTCCGGCCGCGGATCTTCCGCCGCTCCTCGTAGCTCATGGTGAGCATGTCCTGCCCGCGGTACAGGATCTGGCCCTGCGGGATGGAGCCGGGCGGCATGTCGAGAATGCCCATGATCGCCTGCGCGGTCACGGACTTGCCGGAGCCGGACTCACCGAGCACGGCCAGGGTCTCGCCCGACGAGACGCTGTAGTTCACGCCGTTGACGGCCTTGGCGACACCGTCCCGGGTGTGGAACTCCACGTGGAGGTCGCGTACTTCGAGCAGTGGGGTGGTGTCCGAGTCGCCCGATCGGGGCGTCGGGACACTTGAGGTTTCTTCGATGATGGTCACGTACGCCCTCCTCAGCGCAGCTTCGGGTCGAGGGCGTCGCGGACGGCGTCACCCAGCATGATGAACGCGAAGACCGTGAGGCTCAGCATTCCGGCCGGGAAGAACAGGGCGTGCGGGTTGTCCCTGATGTCCTTGCTGCCCTGGGCAATGTCGATGCCCCAGGAGATGGTCGGGTCGGCGAGGCCGAGACCCAGGAACGACAGGGTCGCCTCGGCCGAGATGTAGCCGCCCAGCGCGATCGTGGCGACGACGATGGTCGGCGCCATGGCGTTCGGCAGGACGTGGCGGAAGAGGATCCGCTTGGTGCCCGCGCCGAGGGCGCGCGCGGCCGTCACATAGTCCGCCTGCTTCGCGGTGATCACCGACGAGCGCATCACACGGCAGATCGACGTCCAGCCCAGGAAGGCCAGGGCGAAGATCACGACGTACACCTTGCGCTCGGTGAAGGCGTTCAGGACGACCATCGCGCCGAGCAGGAAGGGGATGCCGAAGAAGATGTCGGTGATGCGGGAGATGATCGAGTCGAGCCAGCCGCCGAAGTAGCCGGCCAGCATGCCGAGCAGTCCGCCGATGATCGTCACCGCCGCGGTGACGCCCACACCGACCAGGATCGAGGCGCGCGTCCCGTAGACGACACGCGCGTAGATCGAACGGCCCTGACCGTCGTAGCCGAACCAGTCGGGCTGGAAGAAGCTGCCCAGCTCCGGCTTGGTCAGGAAGTGGTTGGTGAGGTCGCCGTCGCGCGGGTCGACGCTGGTGAACAGCCCCGGGAAGGCGGCCACGACTATCAGGAAGAGCAGCAGGATCGAGGAGATCCAGAACATCGGGCGGTGCCGCAGGTCGTACCAGGCGTCGCCCCACAGACTGCGGGGCTTGCCCTGGGACTTGTGGCCGTCGGCCGCGCTCTCGGGGGCGCCTGCCGCCGGCGGCGCGAGGGCGTCGGTGGTCGCGTCCGTCTTGGTCTTGATCACGTCAGGCATACCGGATCCTCGGGTCCAGGACCGCGTACAGCAGGTCGACGACCAGGTTGATCAGAAGGATGATGAGCACGAAGACCGTGACCACGCCGACGATCGTCGAGCCCTCACGGCCTTGGAGTGCCTTGAAGAGCAGGTTGCCGACACCCTGGACGTTGAAGATGCCCTCGGTGATGACCGCGCCGCCGATGAAGCCGCCGACGTCGGTGCCGAGGAAGGTGACGACCGGGATGAGCGAGTTGCGCAGCAGGTGGACACCGACGATGCGGCGCCGCGGCAGGCCCTTGGCCATCGCGGTACGCATGTAGTCGGCGCGCAGATTCTCCGCGAACGTCGTACGGGTCAGCCGTGCCACGTACGCCATCGACAGCATCGCCAGGACGAAGCCTGGCAGGAACAGCTGGGCGTAGTCCGTGGAGTCCTGCACATTGGGCGCGACCCACCCCAGTTCGTCGGCGAGGACGAAGCGGGCCAGGTAGCCGAGCACGAACACCGGGATCGAGATGACGACGAGCGTGAAGATCAGTACGCCGGTGTCGACGGCCTTGCCGGCCTTCAGGCCCGCCCAGGCGCCGAGGCCGATACCGATGATGATCTCGATGATCAGGGCCACCATGGTGAGCCGCAGCGTCACCGGGAATGCCTCGGACATCTCGTCCGCGACCTCACGGCCACCGAACGTCTTGCCGAAGTCTCCCTGGAGGAGCCCCCACATGTAGTCGACGTACTGCTTCCACAGGGGCTGGTCGAGCCCGAAGTCAGCACGTAGCGCGGCGACCTGTGCGGGGTCCGCCGCCTTGTCACCCCACATCGCCCGGATCGGGTCACCGGGAAGGATGTGGACCATAAGGAAAATAATCAGAGTGGTCCCGATGAATACCGGGATCATCTGGAGCAGTCGCCTGGCGACGTAACGCCCCATCATGCCTCCATGCCGTGAGGGGTCGGCGATGGCCTACGTAGTTTTCTCCGCCACGGGGTATGGGGTGGAGTCTCCCGGGGCCTCGGCCTTGGCCGGACCGATGCCGCCGCTCCCCCTGGAGCGGCGGCACCGGCCTACGGGTCCCGCTTGCTACTTCTTCGACTTCACCTGAACTTCGGTGAAGATGGGGTCGCCGTCCTGGCCGTAGACGATCTTGCCGAATACGTTCCGGGACTGGCCCGAGTTGTTCTTGTAGAACCACAGCGGGATGGCAGGCATGTCAGCCTTCAGGAGCTGCTCGGCGTCCTGGTACATCTTCACTGTCTCTTCGAGCGTCGGCGCCTTGTCCGCCTCGGCGGCCAGAGCGTCGAACTCCTTGTTGGAGTAGCCCGAGGTGTTACCGGCGGCCGTGGTGCCGTACAGGTCGCGCATGAAGTTCGAGTTGACCGGGTAGTCGAGCACCCAGCCACCGCGGTACATGGACTTGACCTGCTTGTTGTCACGCGCGTTCAGGTCCGCCTGGAAGTCCGGCTTCGAGTCGCCGGTGCACTCGACACCGGTGCTCTTGCGGATGCTGTTGCAGACCGCGTCGACCCAGGGCTTGTGGTCCTGGTCGGCGTTGAACTGGATCGAGATCTTGTTGCCCGGGACGCCGCCGCCCTCTTCGATGAGCTTCTTGGCCGCGGCCGGGTCGAACTTCGTGATGTCACCGAGGGAGCCGGCCTTGTAGCCGAGCACGCCGCGGGCGACGTACGAGTCCGCGGGGGACCGGGTGCCGTGCAGCACGGTCTTGGTGATCGTGTCACGGTCGATCGCCATGGACAGACCCTGGATGACCTTGGGGTCGATGTCCTTGAACTGGTCCGTGTAGAACGCCGGGACGATCGACTGGACGGCCGAGTACTCGGCGTCGATCGCGCGGTCGCCCAGGTCGTCCTTGTAGCTCGTGAGAGCCGTGGTCGGGACCTGCTCGATCCAGTCGAGGTTGTCCGACCGCAGGTCCGAGTAGGCGGCGTCGGCGGTGGTGTAGTTCTTGAAGTCGATGCCACCGTTCTTGGCCTTGTTCGGCCCGGTGTAGTCCTCGAACTTACGGACCTTGATCAGCTTCTTGTGGTCCCAGGAGACGAACTTGTAGGGGCCGTTGCCGATCGGCTTCTCGCCGGCGGCCTTCGGGTCCTTGAAGAACGACTCGGGCAGCGGGGCCCACACGTCGTAACCGAGCTTGTACGCGAAGTACGAGACCGAGCTGGTCAGCGAGATCGTGAAGGTGTTCTCGTCGACCACCTTCAGACCGGACATCTTGTCGGCCTTCGGGTCACCCTTCTCGGGGTGGACGTCCGCGTAGCCCTTGATGTCCTGGAACCAGCTGGAGTTCGTCTGGTTGTTCTTGACGTTGGCCGACCAGTTCCACGAGTCCACGTAGGACGCGGCGGTGACCGGGGTGCCGTCGTGGAACTTCCAGCCGGGCTTGAGCTTGACGGTCCAGACGGACGAGTCGTCGTTCGGGGTGACCGACTCGGCGTTGATGTTCTTGAGCTCGCCGGTGCCGGGCTCGTAGTCGACGAGACCGGAGAAGATGGTCTTCAGGACACGGCTGCCCTGGCTCTCCTTGGCGTTGGCCGGCTGCAGCGGGTTCTGCGGCTCGCCGAGCTGTGCGGTCAGAATGCCATTCGGGTCGGCCTTCCCCGCCTTCATGTCGTCGCCGCTGTCGCTGTCGCCGCCGCCACAGGCGGTCGCAGCCAGGGCGATAACTATCGCGCCCGCGACCCACTTGGCGCTCTTGGCACCGCGCATGGGTTCCTCCTCATGAGTCCACTTGTCACAACAAGATGGGCACTGACCGTTACGCCGACACCCCTGACGGCGGTCGATCAGTGCACCGAGTGTGTGCTCGTGAGTCGGCGCTCCCCACAGCGCATGACCCATTGACCCGAGCTCAATGGAGCCAACTATTAAGTACGCCCGACCCGTAAACCACACTTACAGCGTCTCGTTTTGACAACATCGACCCAGCACCTACGCCCGAAATCCGGACAAAGTAAGCACAGACAGACACCCGCGAAACGGACTGTTAACGCAGCTTCCGGTGAGCGGTACCCGGTATCCGGACGTTTCGGCAGGGAAAACGAGTTGACAGATACCCCGCGCTCGGGCAAAACACCTTACTGTCCGGCGGTCGGCGCGGGGGCAGACCTCCGGCCCGGCACCTCGCGGGGCCGGGCCGGGGAGACGTACGCCTGGCGGTGTGTCAGCGCTTGGCGCGGGAGGCCGCGCGGCCACGCTCCTTCTGGTCCAGGACGACCTTGCGGATACGGACCGTCTCCGGGGTCACCTCGATGCACTCGTCGTCGCGGCAGAACTCCAGGGACTGCTCCAGCGACAGCCTGCGCGGCGGCACCACGTTCTCCGTGGTGTCGGCGGAGGCCGCGCGCATGTTGGTGAGCTTCTTCTCCTTGGTGATGTTGACGTCCATGTCGTCGGCGCGAGAGTTCTCGCCGATGATCATGCCCTCGTACACCTCGGTGCCCGGCTCGGTGAAGATGACACCGCGCTCCTGGAGGTTGACCATCGCGAACGGGGTCACCGAGCCCGAACGGTCCGCGACCAGCGAGCCGTTGTTACGGGTCCGCAGCTCGCCGAACCACGGCTCGTGCCCCTCGAAGATCGAGTGCGCGATGCCGGTGCCGCGGGTCTGGGTCAGGAACTCCGTACGGAAGCCGATGAGGCCGCGGGACGGCACGATCCACTCCATCCGGATCCAGCCGGACCCGTGGTTGGTCATCGTCTCCATGCGGCCCTTGCGGGTCGCCATCAGTTGCGTGATCGCGCCCAGGTGCTCCTCGGGGCAGTCGATCGTCATGCGCTCGATCGGCTCGTGCAGCTTGCCGTCGACGTCCTTGGTGACGACCTCGGGCTTGCCGACGGTCAGCTCGAAGCCCTCACGTCGCATCTGCTCGACCAGGATGGCCAGCGCCAGCTCGCCGCGGCCCTGCACCTCCCAGGCGTCGGGACGCTCGGTGTCCAGGACCCGCAGCGAGACGTTACCGATCAGCTCGCGGTCCAGGCGGTCCTTCACCTGGCGGGCGGTGACCTTGTGGCCCTTGCCGCCCTTGCCGACGAGCGGCGAGGTGTTCGTACCGATGGTCATCGAGATGGCCGGCTCGTCCACCGTGATCAGCGGCAGCGCGATCGGGTTCTCCAGGTCGGCCAGGGTCTCGCCGATCATGATGTCCGGGATACCGGCGATGGCGCAGATGTCACCCGGGCCCGCCTTCTCGGCGGGCTTGCGGGTGAGGGCCTCCGTCATCAGCAGCTCGGTGATGCGGACGTTGGACATCGTGCCGTCACGCTTGATCCACGTGACGGTCTGGCCCTTCTTCAGCTCGCCCTGCTCGACGCGGCACAGCGCGATACGGCCGAGGAAGTTGTCGGCGTCCAGGTTGGTGACATGCGCCTGCAGCGGCGCGTCCTCGTCGTACACCGGAGCCGGGACGGAGCCCAGGATCGTGGAGAAGAACGGCTCCAGGTTGGTGCTGTCGGCCGGGACCGTGCCGTCCTCCGGCTTGGTCAGCGAGGCGACGCCGTCCCGGGCGCAGGCGTAGACGATCGGGAACTCGATCTGGTCCTCGTCCGCGTCCAGGTCGAGGAAGAGGTCGTACGTCTCGTCCACGACCTCGGCGATACGGGCGTCGGGGCGGTCCGTCTTGTTGATGCACAGGATGACCGGCAGCTTGGCCGACAGCGCCTTGCGCAGCACGAAACGGGTCTGCGGCAGCGGGCCCTCGGAGGCGTCGACGAGGAGGACGACCGCGTCGACCATCGACAGGCCGCGCTCGACCTCACCGCCGAAGTCGGCGTGGCCGGGGGTGTCGATGATGTTGATCGTGACCAGGTTCGGGATGTCACCCGTACCACCCTCCTTGGGGTGGTACTTCACCGCCGTGTTCTTGGCGAGGATCGTGATGCCCTTCTCACGCTCCAGGTCGTTCGAGTCCATCATCCGGTCGTCGAGGTGCTCGGCGGCGTGCGCGGCGAAGGCGCCGGCCTGCTTCAGCATGGCGTCGACCAGAGTGGTCTTGCCATGGTCGACGTGGGCGACGATGGCGACGTTACGGATGTCGTGGCGCGTGGGCATGCTGGCTGGCGCTTCTCTCGATCGTGGGATGCGGCGTTGTTTTCCTCGTACGCCTGCCGGGCGGACACGCCACGGCCTACCCCATCGTACGGGGCTGGCGCTGCGGGGGCTTCCGGGCCCGATCCGATAAGAGGCGGGGGTGCTTCGGTGGGGTGCTTCAGGGGTGCTGAGGGTGTCACTGCGGGTGGTGCTGCGGGGTGTGGAATCGCCTGGGTCAGGGGATGAGCACGATCTTGCCCGCCGGTAGGCCCGGCGGGCAAGTGAATCGTCCGGCTTTCAAGGTCTGACCTGGTGTTTCTCTCCGTTTCTTCTTCTGTGCTACCGCTGTGCTTCTACTGCTCGTCGCTTTCCCCGGCGCTTTCGTTCCCGCTGTCGTTTCCGGTGCCGTCCGCGCTTTCCTCCGGGCTTGCCTCCGGGCTTGCCTCCGGGCTTTCCTTCGGGCTCGCCTCGGGGCTTTGCGTGGCTCCTGCGGTCTCCTTGGCGCCCGCCGACTTCTGCGGCTGCTCCGGGCCGCTCTTCGCGGGGTCCTTGAAGCCGATGTCCTCGTAGCGCGGGGCGGCGAAGGCGAAGGCACCGGCGTTCGCCACGGCCGGCTTGGCCGCCACGAGCTGCGGGCGCTGGTAGAGGGGGATGGACCCGGCCGCCGCCCAGATACGGGCGTCGGCCCGGCGGAGCAGATCGCGGGCCGCCTTCTCGTCCAGCTCGGAGGCCGCCTGGTCGAAGAGCTGGTTGATGTGGTCCGTACCGACGCGGGTGTAGTTCTGCTCCACCAGCAGCGAACCGTCGGAGGCCGGGACGGGCTTGGCGTAGATCGGCCGGCCGTCCGTCGCCGGGTAGGCGGTCGCGGGCCACGAGTACAGGGCCAGGTCGTAGTCGCCCGACGCGACGTGGTCCTTGAAGTAGTTGGCGTCGGCGACCTTGGTGATCTCCGTACGGATGCCGATGCGGTCGAGCATGCGCGCGATCTTCTGGCCGACGGTGCGCAGCTGCTCGGAGCCGGGCCCGGAGGGCAGGACGAAGCGGAGGGTGAGGGGCTTGCCGTTCTTGCCGAGCGGGCCGGGCAGGGGCGAGGCGGATGTGGAGGGGGACGCGGAGGCCGATGCCGAGGCCGACGAGGTGGTGGAGGGGGAGGCGGAGCCGGCGGACGGTGCCGCCGTGCCGCCCGGGGCGTAGGCGCCGGCCATGCCGCCCGGCTGCCGGTCCTGGGCGTTGACGTCCGCGTCGTCCAGCCAGCGGGCCTGGCCGACGGCGGCCGGGGCGATGACGCGGCTGCCGGTCTCGGAGAGGGGGGCGCCGCGGCCGGGCTTGTTGTCACCGACGATGTACGCGCCCTCGTCGGAGGCGCGGTCGGAGTCCGAAGCGGAACCGGATCCCGAGTCCTTCGGGTCGGCCTCCTTGTCCTCCTTCTTCTCTTCCTTCTTCTTGTCCGTCCCGCTCGTCCCGCTCCCGTTCTCGCCCTTCTCCTTGTCCTTGTCCTTCTTCTTGTCGGCGTCGGCCTCGCTGCCGGCCTTCGTGCCGTCGTCCTTCTTCACGGCGCCGCCGGGCGTCCAGCCCGCGTCGGCGAGGAGCGCCTGCGCCTCGCGCGTGTTCTGGTCCCCGAGCGCGTCGCTGCTGTCGGCGTACGCGTGCTGCCCGGCGAGCGCCAGATGGCTGCCGGGCGGGTTGGCCGGCAGACCGAGCGGCTTGAGCACGGCCTCGGCCAGCTTCTTCCGGTCGAGCGCGCGGGCCACCGCCCGCCGTACCCGCTCGTCGGCGAGCGGCCCGGTCTCCCCGTTGAGCGCCAGCTGGGTGAAGGCGGGCTCCAGGGACTTCCGTACGACATAGCCCCCGAGGCCCCGCTGCTCCTTGGCGTACTTCGCGAGGGCCCTGGTCTTCTTCTCGCGCGACTCCCGCGCGGCCTCGGCCCTCTCCTCGTCGGAGCCGTCCTCCTCGGCCGACGAGAGCGACGCCGACGCGGCGGTGGTCCCGGCGACGGGACCCCGCGCGCCGGACGCCGGCCCGGCTCCCGTCTGCGGTCCCGCCCCGCCCTTGTTGTGACGGGCCTGCGTGATCCGCTCGGCCACCGGGCTGTCGATCTCGGCCAGGTCGAGCGTGCCCGCGGCGAGCGCGGCGGCGCGCTTGTCGCGCGGTACGGCGCTGAGGACGATCGTGTCGAGCTTCGGCCGCGCACCCCACCAGCGCGGGTTGCGGACGAGGGTGATCTCGCGGTCCGCGCGGTCCATCTCCTTGAGCTGGAACGGCCCGGCCGTGGCCTTGAGCTTGGCGCGGGCGCCGTCGTTGAACGAGTTCGGCGCCCCCATCACGTCCTTCGGGTACAGCGGGCTGAAGAGGGCGCGCCAGTCGGCGTACGGCTTGTTGAAGGTGACCCTGACCTCAAGGTCGTTCGCGCCGCGCTCGATCTTCTGGATGCGCTCGTACCCGGCGTTGCGCGCGGTCCAGTACGCGGAGTCCTTGCCGCTCAGCGCGCGCCACTGGGCCACGAAGTCGGCGGCGCCGAGCTCGCGTCCGTCGCTCCACACCGCCTGCTGGTTGAGCTTGTAGAGCACGATCTGCTTGGGCTCGCGCTCGATGATCTTCGCGGACTCCAGATAGTCCGGGTTGCGCTGCGGACGGCCGGTCTTGTCGAGCGTGAAGAGGGAGGGCAGTACGGCCCCGGCGATACGCGACGTCGCGGCGTCGGCGTCCGCCTGGAAGGTGTTGAGGGTCGTCGGCACGGTGTCCACCGCCCAGCGCAGCGTCCCCCCGTCGGCGATCCGGTCCCGCGCCGCCGGCCCGACGTCCTGGGCGGCGGCCGGGGCCTTGCTCCGCTCGTCACCGTCCGAGGTGCACGCGGCGAGCACGGGCAGGGCGAGCACGCCGGAGGTGAGTAGTGCGACGGAGCGGATGGTCCGGGAGCATGTCCTCCCGCGTGGGGCGCCGACCTGGGACATGGCTTCTACCTCTTCGTCCTGTTTGTGGAATTTAGAGATGATCACACCTATTGCCCGCCCACTGAAGTGGACCGGTTCCGGCCGATCGCGGCGACACGGCGGCCGGAGGCCCGAAGCCCACCCGAACGGCCCAGCGAGGAACGGGACACAGGGCCGTCCGAGGGGCGAAAATAACGGTGCGCGACATCAACGACGCGGAGCGCACGGCTCACGTATGCGCCGGGAATCCCTGCACGTCCCTTCACAAGCGGGGATGTGACAAGCGACACTCGCAGGCGCGTTACCGATGGCATCGCTCCCCTGCGGAAGTGAGGGCACGTCATGTCCCAGCCGGAAGATCTGACAGCAGTCCACCGTCGTATCGATGAGCTCGTCCAACGCGTCGCGGACCTGGAGCAGACGGTCGGCCGACTGAACGAAGCCGTACCGGTCGCACCGTCCAGGCCTCAGCCCCAAGGCCGCCCGGAAGTGGTCACCATCCCCGACACGCCGTACAACGCGGCGCTGTGGACGGACTCCGACGACGAGGGGCTCGGCCTGCGGAACCGGCGCGCTCCCTAGGCCCTGGAGCCCGGGCCTCTCGCCCCTCGCCCCTCGCCCTCGCCGGGCGTACGACCCCCCACCCGATTCCCACTCCATCTCCATACGGAGTCTTCGTTGGCAACAGGCACGGAACGACCCCAACTGAATACGGGCGTGCACGACACCTCGCGTGCCGCCATCACCGCCCGCCATCTGCGGACCGACCGCTGGTGGCTGGCCCCCGCCGCCACGGCGGCCGGGCTGCTCGCCTTCATCGTCTACTCGACGTGGCGCGCGTTCGGCAACGCCCACTACTACGCGGCTCCCTACGTCTCACCGTTCTACTCGCCCTGTCTGGCGCAGAACTGCGAGACGATGAAGGGCGGCCCCAACCTGGAGATCTTCGGGGGCTGGTGGGGCATCTCGCCCGCGCTGATCATCCTGGTCTTCCCGCTGGGCTTCCGGATGACCTGCTACTACTACCGCAAGGCCTATTACCGCAGCTTCTGGGCCTCGCCGCCCGCCTGCGCCGTCGCCGAGCCCCACAAGAAGTACAGCGGCGAGACGCGTTTCCCGCTGATCCTCCAGAACATCCACCGGTACTTCTTCTACGCGGCCGTGCTGGTGGCGGTGATCCTCACCTGGGACACGGTGCTCGCCTTCCGGAACTCGGACTACGAGTGGGGCCACATGGGCCTCGGCACGATCCTGATGGTCATCAACATCGCGCTGATCTGGGCGTACACCATCTCCTGCCACTCCTGCCGCCACGTCATGGGCGGCAAGCTGAAGCACTTCTCCAAACATCCGGTTCGCTACCGGCTGTGGGGCTGGGTCGGGAAGCTGAATCACCGTCATATGCAGCTCGCCTGGGCCTCCTTGATCAGCGTCGCCCTCGCCGACTTCTACGTGTATCTGCTCGCCAGCGGGGTCTTCGACGATCCGCGCCTCTTTTAGTCCTAGGGAGAGCCTTCAGCAATGACGCAACTCGAACGCGAGCAGTGGGACGTCGTGGTGGTGGGCGCGGGCGGAGCAGGTCTGCGAGCCGCCATCGAGGCGCGGGAGCGTGGCGCCCGTACCGCTGTCATCTGCAAGTCACTCTTCGGCAAGGCCCATACGGTGATGGCCGAGGGCGGTATCGCCGCCTCCATGGGCAATGTCAACTCCGGGGACAACTGGCAGGTCCACTTCCGCGACACCATGCGCGGCGGGAAGTTCCTCAACCAGTGGCGGATGGCGGAGCTGCACGCACAGGAAGCGCCGGACCGGGTCTGGGAGCTGGAGACCTGGGGCGCGCTCTTCGACCGCACGGCGGACGGGAAGATCTCCCAGCGCAACTTCGGCGGGCACGAGTATCCACGTCTCGCGCACGTCGGCGACCGGACCGGCCTGGAGCTGATCCGTACGCTGCAGCAGAAGATCGTCGCCCTCCAGCAGGAGGACTTCCGCGAATTCGGTGACTACGAAGCCCGGTTGAAGGTCTTCCAGGAGTGCACCGTCACCTCCGTACTGAAGGACGGCGACCAAGTCGCGGGCACCTTCTGCTACGAGCGTGAGTCCGGGCGCTTCTTCGTCCTGGAGGCACCCGCCGTCGTCCTCGCGACCGGCGGCATCGGCAAGTCCTTCAAGGTGACGTCCAACTCGTGGGAGTACACGGGCGACGGGCACGCGCTGGCGCTGCTCGCCGGTGCCCCGCTGCTGAACATGGAGTTCGTGCAGTTCCACCCGACGGGCATGGTCTGGCCGCCGTCGGTGAAGGGCATCCTCGTCACCGAGTCGGTGCGCGGCGACGGCGGGGTGCTGCGCAACTCCGACGGCAAGCGGTTCATGTTCGACTACATCCCGGACGTCTTCAAGGAGAAGTACGCGGAGTCCGAGGAGGAGGGCGACCGCTGGTACGAGGATCCGGACAACAACCGGCGCCCGCCCGAACTGCTGCCCCGTGACGAGGTGGCCCGTGCCATCAACTCCGAGGTCAAGGCCGGCCGGGGCACGCCGCACGGCGGTGTGTATCTGGACGTGTCGACGCGGATGCCGGCCGAGGTCATCCAGCGCCGACTGCCCTCGATGTACCACCAGTTCAAGGAGCTGGCGGACGTCGACATCACGGCGGAGGCGATGGAGGTCGGCCCCACCTGTCACTACGTGATGGGCGGTATCGCCGTCGACTCGGAGACCGCGGCCACTCCCGGGGTCCAGGGTCTGTACGCGGCCGGCGAGGTCGCGGGCGGTATGCACGGCTCCAACCGGCTCGGCGGCAACTCGCTCTCCGACCTGCTGGTCTTCGGCCGGCGGGCCGGACTGCACGCGGCCGACTACGCGGCGGGGCTCACCACCCGGCCGGCCGTCGACGAGGGGCAGATCGACGCGGCGGCGACCGAGGCGCTGCGGCCGTTCGGCGCCGAGGAGCCCGCGGGCGGCGGTGCGCCGGAGAACCCGTACAGCGTCCATCAGGAGCTCCAGCAGACGATGAACGACCTCGTCGGCATCATCAGGCGCGAGGGCGAGATGGAGCAGGCGCTGGAGAAGCTGGGCGAGCTTCGGCAGCGGGCCTCGCGGGCCGGGGTCGAGGGCCACCGGCAGTTCAACCCCGGCTGGCACCTCGCGATCGACCTGCGGAACATGCTGCTGGTCAGCGAGTGCATCGCCCTGTCGGCGCTGGAGCGCACCGAGAGCCGTGGCGGTCATACCCGCGAGGACTGGCCCGGCATGGCTCTCGACTGGCGGCGGGTCAATCTGCACTGCGCGCTGAACGATTCGGCCCGCGACCCGTCGGCGGACCCCGCGCTCAGCCGGATCAGCCTCTCCAGGAAGACGACCGAGCCCATCCGTCCCGACCTGCTCGACCTCTTCGACAAGGAAGAGCTGGTCAAGTACCTCGCCGAAGAGGAGCTCCACGAGTGAGTGCCAGTACGACTCCGACTCAGAGCACACCCGACTCGTCCCCCACGGGCGCCGGGGACGTCGCGTCCACCGTGCCCGCGCAGGCGGCCTCGGCCGCCCCGGCCACCTCGTACGAAGCCAAGTTCAGAGTCTGGCGGGGCGACGCGGAGGGCGGCGATCTGAAGGACTTCGCCGTCGAGGTGAACGAGGGTGAGGTCGTCCTCGACATCATCCACCGCCTCCAGGCGACGCAGGCGTCCGACCTGGCGGTGCGCTGGAACTGCAAGGCGGGCAAGTGCGGTTCGTGCAGTGCGGAGATCAACGGCCGGCCGCGGCTGCTCTGCATGACGCGGATGTCCACCTTCACCCGCGAGGAGACGATCACCGTCACCCCGCTGCGGGCCTTCCCGGTCGTCCGGGACCTGGTGACGAACGTGAACTTCAACTACCAGAAGGCGCGTGAGGTACCGGCGTTCGTGCCGCCGCCCGGGGTGGCGGCGGGCGAGTACCGGATGCAGCAGGTGGACGTGGAGCGCTCGCAGGAGTTCCGCAAGTGCATCGAGTGCTTCCTGTGCCAGGACACCTGCCATGTGGTGCGTGACCACGAGGAGAACAAGACCTCGTTCGCCGGGCCGCGTTTCCTGATGCGGGTCGCCGAGCTGGACATGCACCCGCTGGACGCGGCCGAGGAGACCGGCCTGGACCGGCAGACGACCGCGCAGGACGAGCACGGGCTCGGCTACTGCAACATCACCAAGTGCTGCACGGAGGTCTGCCCGGAAGGCATCAAGATCACCGACAACGCGCTGATCCCGCTGAAGGAGCGGGTGGCGGACAAGAAGTACGACCCGCTGGTCTGGCTGGGCAACAAGATCCGGCGCCGTACGACCGGTTGAGCGCGGGGCGCCGGGCGGTTGGTTCCGCCCGGCGCTTGGGGGCCGCCGGTGGTTTCGGGGGGAGTCGTCGTATCGCTGGGGCTCGTGTCACTGCGGCTCGTGTCACTGCGGATCGTGTCACTGCGGATCGTGTCACTGCGGATCGTGCGAGCGCTCGACCAGTGACTCGACGCCGTCCAGCAGCCGTTCGAGCCCGAACTCGAAGAGCGCGCCGAGTTCGAGGTCGAACTCCTCGTCCCCGAAGAGCGTCGACAGGACCGGGTACTCCCCTCTGAGCTGCACCGAGTCCATGTGCGTCTCGTTGGCGGCCAGCCATTCGTCGGCCGTCATCCCCGTGTCCTGCCGCGCCTGCGACTCCAACTCGACGGCCATCGCGACGCCTTGGGCGTAGCCCATGAGGGCGAGGTGGGTGTGGATCATCTCGTACGGCTTGAGCCCGAGGCCCCGCAGGGTTCTCAGCGTCCGCTCCGTGTAGCTCATCGCGTGCGGTGACGCCATCGGCCGGGTCAGCCCCGCCATGGCACGGGCCAGCCACGGGTGGCGCTCGTACTGGCTCCAGAGCCACCGGATCTCCCGTGCCAGTCTCGGCCGCCAGCCGGCCGGCTCGGGGCCCGAAGGGGCGCCGCTGAACACCGACTCGGACATCAGGCGCACCAGTTCGCCCTTGCTGGGGACATGGCGGTACAGCGCCATCGTGGACGTACCGAACTCCGTCGCCACGCGCCGCATCGTGAGCGCGCCCAGGCCCTCGGCGTCGGCGAGCGCAATGGCGGCCCGCACGACGCGCTCACGGCTGAGGCCCTCGCCGCGCGGCGCGCCCCGGCCGCCACCGCCTCGGTCGGGCTCCGTGACCACGGTGCCGACGCCGGGCACGGCGCGTACCAGACCTTCCTGGTTGAGCGCGGCGAGCGCCTTGGTAGCGGTCGCCATCGCGACGCCCCACTCTTCGGTGATACGGCGGGTGGAGGGCACGCGGTCGCCGGGCGCGAGGTCCCCGGAGGCGATACGGCGCCGCAGCTCGGCGGCGATGCGCAGGTAGGGCGGATCGAGGGTCATGACCCCTACCGTACTAGTGCACCTGAGACGCCAATCCCCCCTATGGACAGGGCATCGACGCCGGTGCACTAGGGAGCGGTTTGCCGCGTACGCGCGGAGCCGATTACGTACCGGCCATGGAGAAATCACACGCATCCGAACTCGCGGGCCGCAAGGAGTGGATCGCCCTCGGCGTCCTGATGCTGCCGCTGCTGCTCGTCTCGATGGACATCTCGATCCTCTACTTCGCGATCCCCTACGTCAGCCAGGATCTGGAGCCCAGCGCCACCCAGCAGTTGTGGATCCTGGACATGTACGGCTTCGTACTCGCCGGGCTGCTCATCACGATGGGGGCGCTCGGCGACCGGATCGGCCGCCGCAAGCTGGTGCTGGTGGGCGCGGGGATCTTCGGGGCGGCCTCGGTCGCCGCCGCGTACGCGCACTCGGCCGACTCGCTCATCGGTGTGCGCGCGCTGCTCGGGCTCGGCGGCGCCGCGCTCATGCCGTCGACACTCGCGCTGATCCGCAATCTCTTCCACGACGCGAGGCAGCGCGGCAGGGCCGTGACGATCTGGACGGGCGTGATGACGACCGGAATCTCGCTCGGTCCTGTGGTCAGCGGGCTGCTCCTCGAACACTTCTGGTGGGGTTCGGTCTTCCTGATCAATCTGCCGGCGATGCTGCTCCTGCTGGTGCTGGTGCCGTTCCTCGTACCGGAGTCCAGGTCGGCGGCGGGGGCTGTCGGGGCGCGTGAGCCGTTCGACCTGGCGAGCGCGGTGCTGTCGCTCGCCGCGCTGCTCACCTTCATCTACGGCGTCAAGGAGTGGGCCAGACACGGGTTCGCGCCGGTGCCCGCCCTGGCCGTCGCGGTGGGGCTGCTGCTGGGCCTCGTCTTCGTACGGCGCCAGAAGCGTCTCGCCCATCCGGTGATCGATCTCGGACTGCTGGGGCGACGGTCCTTCGGAGGGCCGGTGTTCGCGAATGTGCTCGCGATGTTCGCCACGGTGGGCATGGCGGTCTTCCTCACCCAGTACCTCCAGTCCGTGCAGGGGCTGAGCCCGTTCGAGGCCGCGCTGTGGAGCCTCGTACCGGCTTCGGGCGTGCTCGTTGCGGCGCCGACGGCGGCGATCCTCGCGCAGCGCACCGACCGCGCGTACGTCATGGGGGGCGGCTTCGTCTTCGCGGCGGCCGGTTTCTTCTGGATGACCCAGGTACGGACGGATTCGGCGCTCTGGTTGTGCCTGGTGGCCGGCGGCATCTATGTGGGCGGTCTCGTCGCCGCCATGACCCTCGCCAACGAACTCGCCCTCGGCGCCGCCCCGCCGGACCGCGCGGGCTCGGCCGCCGCCGTACTCGAATCCGGGCAGGAGCTGGGCGGGGCGCTCGGCATGGCCGTGCTCGGCTCGGTCGGGGCGGCGGTCTACAGCCGGGACATGGCCGGTGCCCTGCCGGCCGATGTCGCCGCCGCACTGCCGGACGGGGCGGCCGACGCCGTACGGGAGACCTTGGGCGGGGCGGCGTCAGCCGCGGCCCGGCTGCCGGCGGAGACGGGCGCCGATGTGCTGGCGACGGCGCGGGACGCCTTCACGCACGGGATGGGGCTGGCGTCGATCGGCGCCGGGGTTGTCATGCTGGGGGCTGCGGTCTTCTCGTTCGTGGCGCTGAGGGGCACGGGGGAGCGGACGGCCGGCGGTGACGGCTCCGAGGGGCGTGGCGGCTTCGAGGGGGGTGACCTTGCTCGTGCACAGACCGGCGCCCTAGAGTGAATGCGCTTACACAACAGGTCCGACCAGTGGAACCAGTGGAACCGGCCTGGTGGCGAGCGAACGGTCAGAAACCAGAACGGCGAGAGCGGACGGTCGGATCGGTTGAGTGCCCCCACGGTGTATGACGTCGCCGAACGGTCAGGCGTCTCCATTGCGACGGTTTCACGGGTCTACCGGAATCCGGACTCCGTACGCGCCCAGACCCGGGACCGCGTCCTGGAGGCGGCCCGCGCCCTCGGCTACGTGCCGAGCGGCAACGCCCGTGGCCTGGCCAGCCGCACCACCGGCGTCCTCGGCCTCTGCTTCCCCGACTACGCGGATCCGGACGCCGAGACCGACGCGGAGGCGGAGGCGGAGGCCGACGACTCCGCCGTCATGCTGTACTCCGACCAGATCATCCGGGGCATGGAGCGGGCGGCGCGGCGGCACGGGTACGCGCTGCTGATCGCGGCCTCGCTGGTCGGCGGTCCGGAGAGCCTGGTCGCCAAGGTGGCGGGGCGGGTGGACGGATTCGCCGTACTGGCGAAGACCGTGCCCACCGAGGACCTTGAGGTGATCTCGCGGCGGCTGCCGGTCGTGATGCTGGCCGGGCCGCGCGAGATCGACCACCTCGACCACATCGAGGTGGCGAACTCCGACGGGGAGCGGGAGCTGGCCCGCCATCTCATCCGGGACCACGGGCTGCGTTCGCTCGCCTTCGTGGGCGGCGACCGTGAGTCGCCCGACGCGCAGGCGCGGTTCCGCGGCTACCAGGAGGCATGCCGGGAGGCCGGGCTGCCGGTCGCCGACGAGCCCGATCTGCGCGCCGAGATGATGACGCAGGCGGAGGGCGTACGGGCGACGGACGCGCTCCTGGACCGGGCGGCCGGGCGGGAACGGCCGGAGGCCATCCTCTTCGCCAACGACCAGATGGCGATCGGCGCGCTGCACGCGCTGGAACGCCGTGGGCTGCGAGTGCCCGACGACATCGCTGTCACCGGCTTCGACGGCATTCCGCTGAGCCGGATCGTGCGCCCGTCGCTGACGACGGTGCGGCAGCCGATGCGGCGGCTGGGCGAGGAGGCGGTGGAACTCCTGGTCCGGCGGCTGGCCGACCCCGCGCGCGACCCGGTCTCCCTGATGCTCCCGGTCTCGGTGGCCCGCCGCGCGAGCTGCGGCTGCGGCTGAGCGGATACGGTGCCCGCGCCGCTCTGACGGTGGTGCTGGTGGCGGGTGCTGGTCTCTGCCGGTTGCGGGCGGGGCGCGGGATCAGGCCGGCGGTGCGGCGAAGAAGGCGTGGCGGGCCTCGGCCAGGGCTGCGAGGTCAGCGCTCTCACCCTCGTACGCGAAGTGCCCGGCCCGCAGCACATGCAGTTCACGCCGCTCGGGCAGCGCGTTGTACACGGCGAACTGTCCCGGTGGCGGCACCGCCGGATCGAACAGCGCGGGCGCGACCATCATCGGCACCCGGATCCGGGTCGCCGCGGTGGCGGCGTCGAAGTACGCGAGGACGTCCATGACCTCGGGGTGCCGCTCCCGGTACGCCCGGACCGATTCCCCGCTTCCCATGCTCGGCAGCGTCACCCGCAGCGGATGATTCCCGAACGTCGGTACCGTCAACTGCCCGCGGGCGAACCGCTCGTCCCAGGGCAGCGCCAGCGCCCCGAGCCCGCCGCCGAAGCTCTCCCCCACATATCCCAGCCGTGCGCCCGCGCCGTCCTGCGACCCGTTCATCAGCTCCGGCACCAACTCCAGCAGCGCGGACGCGGCGCACCACAGGTCGGCCACACAGTCGCCGATCACATAGGTCGCGCGTGACCCGATGCCGTACAGCACATGCTCCTCGGACTCACCGGGGATGCCGGGGCGCCGGCTGCGCGCGCCCATCCCCCGCACGCACGGCAGGATCGCGGCGCTACGGGGCAGCGGAAGCGGCACGTCGGCCCCCGGCTCCTGACGCCCGCCGTAACCGTGCCCGATCACGAAACCGTGCTCGGCGCGCCCCTCGGCCGGCAGCACCAGCCAGCCGCCGACGCGCAGCCCGCCGACCGAGGTGTAGGACACCCCGAAGATCCGGCAGCCGTCCCGCTCGTCCTCCTGGGGGCCGACGGCGGGCGCGGTCGTCACGCCGGTGGCGGCCCCGAAACGGTCCTGCCAGAAGGCGTCGAACCCGTCAGGCGGGGCAGGCGCCGGGATGTCGAGCAGTTCGTCGAGGTTCCGGCCGTAGGCCGGGTCGAACGGGTAGTCATGCTCGAACTCAGACATGAGCGCGACATTAGCCCCGGCCCGCCATCGATCACCGCAACCGGAATCGACTCAGCCACTTCCGCAACGCAAATAGCCCACCTAGCCTGCGGAGGCAGGGCTTCCGGATGTCCCACATGTTGCACGAGTGTGACCAAAGCCCCTCTTGCGGTTCTCGGAATGCCTGCAGCAGAGTGATGTATGCGCTTACAGGCAGCGCATACATCGGTGCGCTCAAGGAGGAGCCGTCCATGCATCCCACCGCCAGAACCGCCTCTGTCGCAGTCGCTCTCACGATGGCCGCCGGACTCACCGGGTGCGGCAGCTCGGGGGGCGCCGGAGTCGCCGCCGACAAGAAGCAGACGCTCACCGTGTGGGCCATGGGCGCCGAGGGCGAGAAGCTCGCCGAGGTCGCCAAGGTGTACGAGGACGCGAACCCGCACATCACCGTGAAGGTCACCCCCGTCGGCTGGGACGTCGCCCACCAGAAGCTGGTCTCCGCCGCTGCCGCCGGCACCCTGCCGGACATGACGCAGATGGGCAGCAGCTACATGGGCGAGTTCGCCGAACTCGGCGTCCTGGAGCCGGTCGACACCAAGACCTTCAAGAAGGACGCCTTCTTCCCCGCCGCCTGGGAACAGGGCGTGGCGGACGGCGAGGTCTACGGCGTCCCCTGGTACGTCGAGACCCGCGTCCTCTACTACCGCACCGACCTGGCGAAGAAGGCCGGCATCAGCAAGCCCCCGACCAACTGGGCCGAACTCCAGCAGGCCGCCACCGCCTACCAGGACAAGGCCGGCACGCAGTGGGGTCTCCACCTCCAGTCCAGCGGCTTGGACGCCGTGCAGAGCTTCTCCCCCTTCCTGTACTCGGCGGGCGGCTCGATCGTCGCGGACGGCAAGGCCACGATGGACAGCCCGGAGGCCGTCAAGGCGCTCAAGGAGTACGCCACGTACTTCGAGAAGGGCCTGTCCAACAAGAGCTTCCAGCCCGGCTACGAGGTCCTGACGGACTTCAACTCCGGTGACGTCCCGATGTTCTACTCCGGGCCCTGGACCATGGCCGGCATCAACGACAACTACCCCGACCTCAAGGGCAAGTGGGCCATCGCCAAGGTCCCGGCCGACCAGGTCTCCGCCTCCATGGCCGGCGGCTCCAGCCTCGTCGTCTCCAAGGACAGCGAGCACAAGGAAGCCGCGAAGGAGTTCCTCAGCTACCTCACCGACACCGAGGGGCAGAAGGACTGGTTCAAGCGGTCCGGCGACCTGCCGGCCAACATCAGCGCCTGGGACTCCGGCGAACTCGCCGACGACGCCAACTTCAAGATATTCCGCGAGCAGATGGAGACCGCCCAGCCCTGGCCGGTCGAGCCCCAGTGGACGGAGATCTCCTCGAAGGCCGATGAGGCCATCTCTCAGGTGACCCAGGGCAAGGCCTCCGCCGAGGACGCCGCGAAGAAGGCCCAGTCCGCGATCGAAGGACTCGTGAAGTAGCCGTCATGAGCACCACGACCGAATCGGCCGCAGGCGCGGCCCCGGACGCGGCTCCCGCGAAGACCGGGCCGGGGGCACACCCCCCGGCCGGCCGCCGGAACCGAGGCAAGCGGCAGCCGGTCGCCGTCCAGCACATGGCGGGCTGGCTGTTCTCGACCCCCTTCCTGGTGCTCTTCGCCGTCTTCATGGCCCTGCCGATCGTCGCGACGCTCGTCATGAGCTTCACGGACTTCGGTCTGCGCAATGTCACCGATCCCCTCTCGGCGGAGTTCATCGGCCTGGAGAACTACACGAAGCTGTTCGGCGACGAGAAGTTCCTCAAGGCCCTGTTCAACACGGCCTACTTCGTGGTCGTGGGCGTACCGCTGACGGTGGGACTCGGGCTCGGCGTCGCGGTGCTGCTCAACAACGGCATCGACCGGGCCCGTACCTTCTTCCGGGTCGGTTTCTACGCCCCGGTCGTCACCAGCATCGTCGCGATCGCCGTCGTCTGGCGCTTCGTCCTCGACCCGTCCGACGGACTGATCGCGGGCCTCGCCTCCGAAGTCGGCCTGACGTCACCGGACTTCCTCGGCTCCGAGGCGCTCGCCATGCCCTCACTGATCGTGATGGCCGTGTGGCGCAACCTCGGCACGGTCATGGTGCTGTTCATCGCGGGCCTCCAGGCCATCCCGCCCGATGTACGTGAGGCGGCGCGGCTGGACGGCGCGAGCACCTGGCAGGAGTTCCGCCGCATCACCGTGCCGCTGCTGCGGCCCACGATGCTCTACACCACGGTCATCACCACCATCGGCTATCTCAACGTCTTCGAGGAGCCGTTCGTGATGACGCAGGGCGGGCCTTCGGACAGCACGCTCACCGTGTCGCTGGCCATGTACCGCGAGGGCTTCAACTTCTTCCACATGGGCTACGCGAGCGCCATGGCGTATGTGCTCTTCGTCGTGATCATGGCGATCACGGTGCTCCAGCTCCGTCTGCTGAAGGACAACACGAAATGAGCGCCGCGCGCACCACCTCGCCCCCGCCTCCGCCCTCGGCACCCGCCGGCCCGGTGGACCCCAAGGGTCCGTCCTGGTCGGACCCCGGGTCCGGCACAGCCCCGAAGTCCGGCGGCGGACGTCTGAGGAAGTCCGGCGTCTACGCGCTCCTCTCGATCGGCCTGCTGGTCATGGCGGCGCCCTTCTTGTGGATGGGCCTGTCGTCCTTCAAGACGGACCGCGACCTGACGGCCAGCCCACCGGTGTGGATCCCCTCCGAGTGGACGCTGGAGCACTTCGACGAACTGCTCGACCGCCTCGACGTCCCGCTCTACTTCTTCAACTCCCTCACCGTGGCCGTCCTGGTGACCGCCTCCAATCTGGTGTTCTGCTCGATGCTGGGCTACGCGCTGGCGAAGCTGCGGTTCGGTGGCCGGAACAAGATCTTCGCGCTGGTGCTCGGCGCCCTGATGGTGCCCGGCAACCTGATGCTGCTGCCGCTCTTCGTCCTGATGAGCAAGCTCCAGCTGATCGACTCCTACGCGGGGCTGATGCTGCCGTTCGCCGCGCAGGCGTTCGGGGTCTTCCTGATGCGGCAGTTCATGCAGTCGATCCCCGACGAACTGCTGGAAGCGGCCCGGATCGACGGTGCCCGCGAGTGGTACATCTTCTGGCGGATCGCCATGCCGCTGGTGAAACCGGCGCTGGCGACGCTCTCGATCCTTATCTTCCTGGGCTCGTGGAACAACTTCGTCTGGCCGCTGATCGCGACGAACGACCCGGAGAAATACACCCTCCCGGTGGCGCTCGCCACCTTCGCCACCGACCCCAACCAGTCGGCCGGCTCCAACGGCATGCTGATGGTCGGCTCCCTCCTGATCATCCTGCCGGTGCTGCTGGTCTTCATCGTCCTGCAACGGCACTTCACCCAAGGTCTCGCCACCACCGGCATGAAGTAGCCGCGACAGCCGCCGCTTCCGGCCTTCCCGACGCGTACCGCGGCCCCTAAGCCGCCGCTCTACCGCCGCGCACTCATCGAAGAAGAGGTTTGTACCGACATGACCGAGAAGTCCACCGCTCGCGCCGACTGGGAGACCCGTATCGGGAAGCCCAGCGATCAGCGGCTCACCGGTATCGGCGAACTCCCCGCCCCCGGCGGCCTGTCCGCCGAGGACGGCACCGGCCATGTGCTGCTGAACTGGCAGCCGGTGGCGGGCGCGCTCGGATATCTCGTGCACCGCGCCGAGTCCGCCGACGGTCCCTTCGAGCCGCTCGACCACCTCGGCGGCGATGTGCTCGCCGTGCCCCATCCCCCGTACGCCGACACCCTCGTCGAGCCGGGCCGCGGCTACTTCTACAAGGTCGCCACCTGGTCCGACGGCGGACCCGGCGCCCTCTCCGAAGCGGCCCCCGGCTGCGCCAAGGCGGCCGGCTCCACCCCGGCCCCGGTCACCGTCACGGTGGACATGGCGGCTGAGGCCACTCCCCTCCCCGGGGTGTGGAACAGGATGATCGGCGCCGAGCACTTCTCCCTGCTGGCCTGGGAACAGCCGGGTGCGGGCGGCTCGGACGTCGCGAAGGAGTACGCCCGGGCCCTGGAGATCGTCCGCGACGAGATCGGCGTCCGCTCCGTCCGGGCACACGGCACCTTCCTCCCGGAGACGCTGAGCGTCCGGCCGGACGGCTCGTTCGACTTCTCCGGCCTGGACGAGGTCTACGACCGCTTCCTGGCCACCGGCCTCCAGCCCGTCGTCGAACTCTCCTTCATGCCCAAGGAACTCGCCGCCGATCCGAACTACACGGTCTTCGACTACCAGGCCCTGGTGTCCAAGCCCGCGGTGTGGGAGCACTGGGGCGACCTCTGCCGCGAGCTGACCGTCCACCTCCAGGACCGGTACGGCAAAGACACCGTCGCGGCCTGGGAGTTCGAGGTCTGGAACGAGGCCAACCTGGAGGTCTTCTGGAACGGCACCCAGGACGACTACCACCGGCTCTACGAAGTCGCCGTCCGCGCCGTGAAGGGTGTCGACGAGCGGATCAGGGTCGGCGGCCCGTCCTCCGCCGCGGCCGGCTGGGTCGGCGCCCTCCTCGAGTACTGCCAGGAGCGCGACGTCCCCGTCGACTTCGTCTCCACCCACACCTACGGCAACGCTCCGCTGGACTTCCGTCCGATGACCCGCGCGTTCGCGGAAGCGACCGGCCGGCCCGAACCGGAGATCCTGTGGACCGAGTGGGGCGTCACCCCCACCCACTTCCACCGGGTGAGCGACTCCGTCTTCGCCGCCCCGTTCGTCCTGCGCGGCATGAAGAGCGCCCTGTCGTCCACCGACGCCCTTGCCTACTGGGTCGCATCCGACCAGTTCGAGGAATTGGGCTGGCCGCCCCGGCTGTTCCACGGCGGATTCGGCCTGCTCACGGTCGGCAATCTGCGCAAGCCGCGCTTCTGGGCGCTGTATCTCCTCTCCCAGCTGGCCGGTGGGCGGATTCCCGCCGACGTGAGCGGTGACGGTGCCGAGGCACTCGTGGAGGCCCTGGCCACCCGCGCCGAGGACGGCTCCACCCTCGACGTCCTGCTCTGGAACGGCACACTCGACCAGTCCAAGATCGACGGCTCCACGCCGCTGAACCGCACGGCGACCGTACGAATCAGCGGACTTGAGCCGGGAGCCGACTACACCGCTCTCTCCCGCCGGGTCGACGAGGAGCACTCCAACATCCAGGCCGTCTGGAACGACCTCGGCGGCGGCGACTGGCCCGACGAACCCCAGTGGGCGAAGCTGCGGTCCGCCGACCAGCTGCCGGTGGAGCCCCTCGCGCCGGTGATCGCCGACGACACGGGCGTGGCGACGCTGACCGTCCCGCTGCCCAACCCGGGCATCCGCTTCCTGCGACTCACCCGCGTCTGATCGCCCCCACAGTCCCGGGGGCCGGCGGCACCTGACCGCCGTCGGCCCCCGCGCCAGCACCGCCGCCATGGCCGGACCTCCGAGAAATCTTCCGGCCATGGCGGCGGCCAAAGACCTGGCCCAGGCACCGGCCCTGGCCACAACTCCACATCTGCCAAGGGGAGCTGGACTCTCATGGACCGTCGTACTTTTCTCGCCGCCGCGGGAACCGGGGCAACAGCCCTGACCCTCGGAGCCGTCACCACACCCGCCATGTCCGCGCCGGCCACAACCGCGTCGCGTGCTCGTGCTGTTCATGCCTCTGATACACCGCTGCTGCGGCGTTGGTTCCGCGACACGTATCACTCGATCGAGGCAATGACGACCGACATCGGTCTCGCCGCCGACAAGATCAACCTCGACGCGCCCGGCGGACCCGTGCCGTCGCAGAACACCTCGCCGACCAACATCGGCTGCGGGCTGTGGTCCACCGTCGCCGCCGCCGGACTGGGCGTCATCGACCAGGACACCATGCGCCGCCGGCTCGAACTGACCGTCACGGCCGTCGAGAAGCTCGAACGGCACCACGGTTTCTGGCTCAACTGGTACGACGCCCACGACGGTTCGGTGCTCACCAGCTGGCCGGGCACCGGTGACCCGGTCCGTCCCTTCCTCTCCTCGGTCGACAACGCGTGGCTCGTGACGGGCCTGCTCATCGCCGCCGACGCGGACAGCCGGCTGCGGCGCCGGGTCGGCAAGCTGCTGGCCACCGCCGACTGGTCGTACTTCTACACGCCGTACGACGCCGCGGACCCGGTGGCCGGCCCCGGCCAGCTCCGAGGCGGTTTCTGGACGGACACCGGCGAGCCGACGGGCCACCACTACGGGGCGCTCAACACCGAGCCCCGGATGGCCAGTTACCTGGGGATCGCCGACGGCAGCCTTCCCTCGGACCACTACTGGCACATGTTCCGCACGATGCTTCCCGAGCACGGCCAGGAGCAGGCGCCCGGCGGCGCGTACGACACCATCGACGGCGTCCGGCTCTTCCAGGGCCACTACACCTACCGGGGCCGCAAGCTCGTCCCGACCTGGGGCGGCTCGATGTTCGAAGCCCTGATGGTGCCGCTGTTCGTGCCCGAGCCCGAGTGGTCCCCCCGCTCGTGGGGCACCACCCACCGGCGCTTCGTCCAGTCCCAGATCGAGCACGGCCTGGAGGAGGCGGAGTACGGCTACTGGGGCTTCTCCCCCTCCGAGGTGCCCGAAGGGGGTTACCAGGAGTACGGCGTGGACGCGATCGGCATGAACATCGACGGGTACGCCTCCAACACCGACCGCACCTATGTCACGCACGGTGAACCGCTGCCGCCCGCGTCCGCTTACACCAACGGCGTCGTGACTCCGCACGCCTCGTTCCTCGCCCTCCCCTACGCGCGGTCGGAGGCCCTCGCCAATCTCAAGGCGATCGCGGACGACTTCGGCGCGTACGACGACGGGTACGGCTTCCGGGACTCGGTCAATGTGGGGACCGGGCACGTCAGCAGTTCGGCTCTCGCCCTGGATCAGGGCATGATCGCCGCAGCTCTCGCCCAGGAGCTCCGCCCCGGTCTGCTCCAGCGCCCCTTCCGCACCGGCGGTTTCGCTTCCCGTATCCGTCCGATGCTGGCCAAGGAACGCTTCAGCATCTGATTCCCTCCCGGATCCCGGGTCCGACCGGCGCCGCCCCCGTATGTGGCGCCGGTCGGAACGGGGTCCGAGCCCGACGCCTCACGCCTTTCCGGCGGGCACGTACTGTCCGGTCGCGGACCACCGAGGCGGGACATAGCCTCCCAAGTGTGACGCGGACCGTATGCCGTAACCGGACTCACGCAGCCGCCCGCAGCTTCCTGGCCCTGCTGGTGACGGCCGGCTGGCTGCTGATGCCCGCCGTCTCGCCGGAGGCCCGCGCGGAAACCCCCGTCACTCTTGCCTCCGACATCCGGGCGGGCGCGGCGATCGGCTACCGGGCGGCTGCGGACGGCGCCCCCGTCTCCGCACCCGCCGCCACTCCCAGCCCGGCGGACCCCGACGGCGAGGTCTCCTCCAACAGGGCGGGCAGCGCCCTCGTCCTCCCCGTCGTCCTGGTGGGCGCCGCGCTGATCCTCGGCGCGTACTCGCACGTGAAGCGCCGGCGCCGCGCCTCGACCCGTACGACGCCGAAAGGCAGCCAGGAAGGGTGGGGGGAACCGGGGCCGGGGACCTCTCTGCCGGACCTTGAACGGCGGGCGGGACTGGCCCTCGTCGAGACCGACGACGCCGTGCGCACCAGTCAGGAAGAACTCGGCTTCGCCACGTCGCAGTTCGGTGAGGACGCGGCGTGGCCGTTCCAGGACGCCATGACGTACGCGCGAGGCGAGCTGACTACCGCCTTCCGGCTGCGTCAGCAGCTCGACGACGCGATGCCGGAGGACGACGGCACCCGGCGCCGCATGCTGTACGAGATCCTCGCCCGGTGCACGGACGCGAACAGCCGGCTGGACGCCGAGTCGGCGGGCTTCGACCGGCTGCGCGCCATGGAGCGCAACGCGCCGGAGGCGCTGGCCGCCGCCGAGGCCGCGTTCCGGGAGCTGACCGGCAGGACCGTCACGGCTGCCGCCACGCTCGCGGCGATGCGGCAGCGGTACGCGGAATCGGCCGCGGCCCCGGTCGGGGGCGCTGTCGAACAGGCCGACGACCGGTTGGTGTTCGCGACGACGAAGCTGGACGACGCGCGGCGCTCGGTCGAGGCGGGCGACAACGGCCGGGCGGCGGTGCGTGTACGGGCGGCGGAGAGCGCCGTGGCCCAGGCGGCGACGCTGGTCGAAGGCGTGGAGCGGCGCGCGCTCGAACTCGCCGAGGCCGCCGGCAAGCTCCTCGCCTCGCTGACCGAGACGGAGACCGACCTGGCGGACGCGCGCGATCTGCTCGAAAGTACGCCGAAAGGCACCTCCACGGCCGATCTCCGGGGCCGGATCGCACGCGCCGAGGCGGTGGTGGCCGACGTGCGCCAGGAGCAGGCCGCAGGGCCGTACGACCCGATCGACGCCCTGCGCAGGGTCGAGGAGGCGGACGCGGCGCTGGACGAGGCCCTCGCGGGCGCGCGCGAGCGCGAAGTGGGTGGACGCCGGGCGTGGGCGCTGCTCGACCGGGCGATGCTCGGTGCCCGCTCGGCGCTCGGCGCCGCGGCCGATTACATCTCGACGCGTCGCGGGGCGGTGGGCAGCGAGGCCCGTACCCGGCTCATGGAGGCCCGGCGGCGGATCGACCAGGCCGGGACGCTGACGGAGCTGGGCGACGCGCGGGGCGCGCTGGCCGAGGCACAGCACGCGGACGCTGTGGCCAGGCAGGCGCTGAGCCTCGCCGAGCGAGATGTGCGGTCGTACGGGAACCGGTCCGGCCCCGGCGGTGTATCAGAGGCAGGAGATGGGCTCGGCGGTGCCGTGCTCGGCGGAATCATCCTCGGCGGCCTGGTCGGCGGCGGAGGTGGACGTGATGGAGGTGGGGGCCTTGACGGGGGTTTCGGTGGAGGTCATGGGAGTGGCCGTGGCGCTGGTCCTGGCAGTTTTGGCGGTGCCGGCACTCGCGGCCGGATGGGTGGCGGCGGACTTTCCTGACGGGGTTCCCGTTGCCCATCGGGCGCAGAAGGAGCAGCACGGGGACGGCGAAGACCGGCGTCAACGAGCGGCTGGGCCAGGCCGAGGATTCACAGAAGATGATCGACCGGCTCATCGGCGATTACGCGAAGGCGGTGGCCGCCTCGACGGCCGATCGAGGTCTGCTGGAGCTCGACCACCAGGAGAGTGTGCCCGCGGCTCGGGTGTGAGGCGGGAAGGCCGAGAGCCTCATCGGGGACAGGGCGGAGATCGAGGTACGCCCGATCGCGCTGAACAGTGCCTGACGCTTGCGCCACGCGCGGGGTCGCGGCCACCGGCCGTCGCCGCGGATGTGGCGGCCCCGGTCCGGCCGGCCCGTTCGCGTGGGCCGGCCGGAGGGGATGGTCCGGGGTCAGAACATGCTGAGGAGCTGTTCGACCGTGGGCTCCGTGGTCGAGTCGCCGTCGGGGAGGGCGAGTTCGAACCAGACCGTTTTGCCGCGCGGAGTACGGCGCGATCCCCAGGCCGCGCTGAGCAGGCCGACCAGCTGGAGGCCGCGACCGCCCTCGTCGGTGTCGCGCGCCCGTCGCCTGCGCGGCTGTACGAGGCCCGCGTCCCACACCTCGCAGACGAGCGTACGGTCGCGGAGCAGCCGCAGCCTGATCTCGCCCTCGCCGTAGCGCATGGCGTTGGTGACCAGCTCGCTGACGAGGAGTTCGACGGTGTCCACCAGCGGTTCAAGGCCCCAGGCGTGGAGCTGGGCGCGGGCGACCTCGCGGGCGCGGCCTACGGAGCGTGGCTCGCGGGGCAGTTGCCAGTCGCCGACGGCGTCGGCGGGCAGCCCCTGGATGCGGGCCATCAGCAGGGCGATGTCGTCCTCACCGTGCCGGGTGTCGAGCGTGTTGAGTACGTGGTCGCAGACGTCTTCCAGGGGCCGTACGGGATTGGTGAGCGCCCGGCGGAAGGCCGTCAGCCCCTCGTCGATCGGGTGGTCGCGGGATTCGACGAGCCCGTCGGTGTAGAGCGCGAGGAGCGCTTCTTCGGGAAGGTCGACCTCGACTTGCTCGAACGGCTCGCCGCCGACTCCGAGAGGCATCCCGGGCGGTACGTCGAGGAGCAGCGCCTCCTCGCCCGGTTCGACGAGCACCGGCGGGGGATGTCCGGCGTTGGCGAAGGTACAGCGGCGGGTGACCGGGTCGTAGACGGCGTAGACGCAGGTCGCGAGATACACCTCGGAGAGGTCGGCGTCCCGCGACTTGTGGGCGACTCGCGAGGCCTGTTGGGCGCCGCTCGGTGTGCCGAGGCCACGGGCGATCTCGTCAAGCGCGGACAGGACTTCGGCGGGCTCCAGATCGAGCAGTGCCAGGGTGCGTACGGCCGTGCGCAGTTCCCCCATGGCGACGGCGGCGCGCAGCCCCCGGCCCATGACGTCGCCGACGACCAGCGCGGTCCGGTGACCCGGCAGCTCGATGACGTCGAACCAGTCGCCGCCGACCTCGGTGGCGGTGTTGCCCGGCAGATAGCGGCAGGCGATGTCCAGCCCGGCGGCCTCGGGGTCGCCCGGTGGGAGCAGGCTGCGCTGGAGTATCAGCGCGCGTTCGTGCTCCCTGCGGTAGAGGCGGGCGTTGTCGATACAGACGGCTGCGCGCGCCGCGAGTTCCACGGCGAGGGCGCGGTCGCGTTCCCCGAAGGGCTCGCTGCCCTTGGTCCTGGAGAACTGGGCGAGTCCGACGACGGTGTCGTGCGCGACCATCGGCACGGCGAAGGTCGACTGGATGAGGCTGCCGGGGCCGCCGGGCACCGTCTGGACCCGGGCGGTGCGCAGGGCGTTCGCGCAGGGCGAGTTGAAGGGGTAGCGGTGGACGGAGCCGGCCGCGGGTGGCTCGACAGCGCCTTCCCCTGTCAGGTCGGCTCCGAGGAAGGGTGCGTCGGCGACGGCGCTGGCGAAGGCGACGCGGCGCAGGGGGGCGCTGCCGCCGCCGGACTCGGAGCCGGAGGAGCCGCCGCGTCCGGGCGGGGCCTCGTCACCGGTGAGCAGTCCCTGATAGAGATCGACGGACGCGAGGTCGCAGAAGCCGGGGACGGCGACGTCGAGGAGTTCCTTGGCGGTGGTCTCCAGATCGAGGGAGTTGCCTATTCGGGCGCTCGCCTCGTTGAGGATCGCGAGGTTACGGCGGGCGCTCGCGGCCTCACGTGCGGCGATCTGACGGCGTGTGACGTCGCTGCCGAGCCCGGCGACCCCGATCGTGCGGCCGGCCCCGCTGAGCACGCGGTACAGGTTGATCGACCAGTGCCGGCGTTCCTTGCCGCCGGGGGCGACGCCGACTATCTGGATGTCGGTGGCGGACTCGCCGGTTTCCAGGACCCGCTTGAGCGAGGTGTTCAGCCGCTCGGCCTCGGGACGGGAGAGATAGTCGTGGACCGTGCGTCCACGGTGGTCGTCCGCCGTGCCGCCGAAGACCGCGGCGAAGCGCTGGTTGGCCCGTTGGACGGTGAGGTCCGTGCCGAACAGCACGAAGCCAAAGGGAGATTGGCCGAAAATGGCCTGCGAGGAGGCGAGTTCGGTCTCGATCTGGCGCAGTGCGCGGACGTCCACGACGATGCAGAGCGCGGCCCGTTCGCCGCTCGTGGTCTCGCTGGGCATCACATAGACCTCGGCGAGGCCGTGAGCTCCGAGTTCACCGGGCACCTGGAAGGGGACGAGCCCCGTCCACTCCTTGCCGTCGAGGATCTCGGCGACCTTGCTGTGCCCTCGCGAGCGCAGATCGGCGGGCATGAACACCTCGACCGGATCCTTGCCCCTGACCTCCTCGGGAGCGATCCCGAACAGCTCAGCGGCTCGCAGACTCCACTGGTCGACCAGCCCGTCGGGGCCGATCGAGAAGGAAGCGACCCTTATGTAGTCATAGATCGAGCCGGGCGGACTGCTCTGCCACACGACACCGTCCGCCGTTCCAGGTATCTCGTTCATGCGACCGTCCCCTCCAGCTCACGCACCGGACCGGCCATCCCCGCAGTATTCAGCACTACGGCCCTGACCGGTACGGCGTTCACGATCACAGCACAGTCTCATTCGTTTTGAGCCGAGACCCGGTGATCGTTGTCCCTCCACACTCCTAACCAGGGAGCGGCAGCTCGAACCACACCGTCTTACCCGTATTCCCCCGGCGTGTACCCCAACGCCGGGCGGAGCAAGCGACGAGCTGGAGCCCACGGCCCCCTTCGTCATCAGGGCCGGGCGACCGTGCGATCGGTGGATCGGGGAGCGGATCGGACACCTCCACCAGCAACGCGGTACGGGTGAGGTCCGCAGGGCCCATGGGAACGAGAGCCAGCCTGACACCGATCGGCCCGGGCGTGTACTGCAGGGAATTGGTGACGAGTTCACTGACCAGCAGGACGGCCGTATCGCGAACGGAGTGGTCGAGACGCCAGACGCCGAGGGCGTCGCGTACCGCGTGGCGTGCGCGGCGTACGGCATCCGGCTCAGCGGGGAAGGCCCACTCGGCGTAGGTGCTCTCCGTCTCGATCAAGCCGACCACTTCCCCAGACTGACAGCAGGTCCATGCCCTTTTTAGGGGGGTTAATCAGCACATACCCGTAATCAAGGAAGAACTATCTTGACGGAGGCTCATGTCAGCTCGCCCGAGGCCCTGAGGTCGTCGAAGAGAAGCTGGTCGACGGGGGCCACGCGGCCCCGGTCGCCGTAGGAGAGCCAGCGGATCTCCTCGATCTCGTTGCTGGCAGCCGGCGTACCCAGGTAGTCGCCGGAGTAACAACTCATCCGGACCAGGACGCCGTCGGGCTGGCCGTGGGCCTGGGCCTCGTACGTGCCCAGATGGGTCGCTGTGGCCGGGAGGAGGGCCACCGCCAGTTCCTCCTCGACCTCGCGCAGCAGGGTCTCCAGATCGCTCTCCGCGCCTTCGCGCTTGCCGCCGGGGATGTAGAACACATCCTTTCCGCGGGAACGCGCGCAGAGGATCCTGCCCTGCTCCACGCGGACCCACGCGACTGTGTCGATCAAGACCGTTGCAGCTCCGCCGTCACTCATGCGCCGGAGCGTAGCCCGGCCGAGGGAGCCTGCTCCACAAGGGTGTCAGCTCCACGAGGGGGCACGGTCCCCGGTCGGTGAGGTCAGCGGCTGGTCTGCTGCAGGCGCTCGACCCAGTAGAGCTGCTTGGGACCCTTGGCGTCGAGGCTGTCCACCGTCTTCTGCGCCTCGTCCTTCGTGGCATACCTGCCCACCCGGTACCGGTTCCCGTTGTCGTCCTGACGTATGACCAGCCAAGGCAGCACAGCACCGCTGTCGGTCATCGTGCCCCTCCCGCCAACTGCCCGCACCACTCGGACGACCTCCTGGAAACCCCAATGCGCATATGCCCGAGCCTACGCCTGACCTTCACTCAGCGGATGCGTGTTTATACAAAGAGGTACACATCTGGCCAAGAAGATTCGGGCTCGTGAGGGCGCGCGGGGGTGAGCGCGCGTCATCTCCCCGCTTCTGACGTCCTGTTGGGGTGGCGCGTGGCCGGCCCTGGCCGGACGAGGGCGGCCCTCCGGTCAGCCGGTTCTCACCGGGCCGTCATCTGACCGGAAGGTGATAGGCGATGCGGTAGCGGTCCGCCGGAACGACCACGTCAGCCGTTTCGACCGCGCGGCCCGACGCGTAGTACGTCCGCTCAAGCACCATCACGACATGGCCGGGCACACCGCCGAGCGACAGGAGCTCCTCCGCCAGCCCCGGGCGCGCGCCGACCTGCTCCACCACGTTGTCCACCACGACGCCGATGGCCGCCATCCGCTCCACGACCCCGCATCCGCCGAGCGGTCCCTCCTCGGGAAGCATCACCGGCGTACGCCCCGTGACCTCCAAGGGCTCCCAGGAGGTGGAGAGCATCATCGGCTCCCCGGCGTCCCTGAAGATGTAGCGCGTGCGCATCGCCGGGTCGCCCGGTTGTATCCCGAGCCGTGTCGCGATCTCCGGCGCCACCTCGTCCCGCTCGGTGCTCGACTCCCAGGTGCCGCGCACCCCGTCCTCGGACTGCTCCTGCCGGAACGGATTGGCGCCGGACGGCGGCCGGTAGCCCGAGCGCGCGATGCGGCGCGGGACGGGCTTCTCCCGGACGTAGGTGCCGGACCCGGAGCGGCCCTCGACGAGCCCTTCCGCCATCAGCACCTTGCGGGCTTCGAGAGCGACCGTGTCCGAGACGCCGTACTCCTCACGGATACGGGCCTGCGACGGCAGCCGGGTGTGCGGCGGCAGAGCGCCGTCGACGATCTTCCGCCGAAGATCACTGGCGACGCGCAGATAGGCCGGCTGCTCACCGAATGCCACAGGGCCACTCCCAACAGGTTGACAGACAGCAACACCCTGGCAACCGTTGGTTGTTGACCGCAAGCATGGGCCACGGGTTGACCCGATGTGACGACAAGGCGTTTACGCAGGGACTTTGCCGCAGATCAGGCTCCGCCGCCAACGGCTTTACCGAGGGGCCCCGTTGACAGGCCGGCTCAGTCCACCCAGTACGTGTCGTGCTTGATGAAAAACGCCGTGCGCTCCTCGTCCGTCATCCGCCCGACCGTGGAAACCTTCTCGAAGTACTCCTCGCGCGGCGCTCCCGGCGCGAACAGGATGAGCGTGGAGGCGGGCGCGTCCGAGTCGTTGCGAAAGCCGTGCAGCCCGCCCGGCGGCACGTACAGGAAGTCGCCCTTCTCCCCGTCGATCCAGCGCTCACCGTCGTACAGCCGGACCGTCCCCTCAAGGATGTAGAAGGACTCCGAGATGGTCTTGTGGAAATGGGTGCTCGGCCCGCCGCCCCTGGGCACCATGTCCATCCGGTAGAGCCCGAACTCGCCGCCCGTCGACACGCTGGACGCCACGAAGTGCGTCTCGGCGCCCGACGGTGACCGTACGTCGGCGGGGGTGCTCGCGGGCCGGTACACCGCGTTGACCTCGCCCTTGTCCCCGTGGTGGCGGGGTTCCGGATACGACATGTGCTGCACTCCCTCGGTGGCGGCGTACGACGCGTGGCCGGCCGGCCTCGCCGATGGCCATCATGCCCGCCGCGCGTATCTCGCCCCCGGGAACCTCTCCGGCGTCACCCTCGTTCACCAGGAGTCACCACGGGTGAACCGATCCGTACGCATCTCCAGCCACTCACCGCACCCCCAGGCGACGGCCGCCAGCGCGAGCAGCACGGCCACCGCCGCCACCCCGTCCCGGGCCCGCAACACCCCACCCACCAGGGCCCAGACCCCCAGTGCGACCGCGGGAATGCCGAAGATCATCACCGGGCCGTCCAGGTAGAGCAGGCTCCAGTCCCGCTCCCCCTCGAAGGCACCGCGCAGACCGGGCGCCGCACCGACGCCCCATACGGCGAGCCCCGTGACAAACCCGGCGACGACGGCCAGGCAGCCGGCCCAGCCGTTCGTCCCGCGTGTCGTTCGTGTTCGGGCCGTCCCCGATCGCGTGGTCACACAGGCGACGGACGCGCGACGGCGCTCGCTCGGTTCCGACGGGTGAGAACGCGTGCCAGGATGGCCGGAGCAGGGGGAACAGGGGGAAGGGGACCGAGTTGGGTACGGGGAAACGACAGCGCCTGCGCGTGCTGTCCAGCAGGCTGACGGTGGAACTGCTGCCCGAGGAGGCCGTCGCGTCCGCCCTCACACGGGCGTGGTGGGCGCTGGTACGTGGCCCCGAGGGGCTCACGGTCATCCACGAGGTACCGGACACGCCGGACGCGACCGGCGCCGTCGAGTTGTGGGCCGGGCTGTACGGGGAGAACGCGCATGAGCTGGACGTGCCCGGGATGCTCGTGGCGCTGCTGGAGCCGCTCGGGCGCGCCGGGGTACCGGTGTTCGTGGCCTCGACCTTCGACAGCGACGTGGTGCTGGTGCCGGTGGCCCGGTTCGAGGACGCGGAGCGGGCGCTGAAGGCGGCGGGTCACGAGGTCGTCGGCGGCCACTGACCCACGGTCACGCCTTGCTCTCCGCAGGGGCGGACGTCGCGACAGGAAGGCGGCGGACGTCCGGCAGGAGCAGCTGCGCGAGCGACATCGCCAGCATGATCAGTCCGCACGCGTACAGCACCGGCTCGGGACCGGTGCGCAGCGCGATGACGGGCACCAGCACCATGCCCAGCGGCTGGCAGGCCATGGAGCCCAGCCACTCGTAGGCGCTGACCCGGGAGAGGCGGTCGCCGGGCACGTTGCTCTGCAGCGTGGTCTCCCAGAGCGTGTTGAAGACCATCAGTCCGCAGCCGCCGAGGAAGGCGGCCACCGCCAGGGACGGTGTGGCCAGTTGCAGCGCCAGCGCCAGGAGCGGCAGGGAGCACAGACAGTCGGCGTAGAGAGCTGAGCGCAGCGGGAAGCGCGCCTTCAGCCAGAGCGTGGCCAGCCCGCCCACACAGGCGCCCGCGCCGTAGCAGGAGACGACGACTCCCCACGCGGTGGCTCCGCCGAGCCGCTCCTCCGCCACCACGGGGCCCAGCACCGAGTAGGCGGCCTGGAGCCCGTTGGCCAGGGAGGCCGCGACGACGACGACCCAGATCCAGCGTCGCCCGGTGAACTCCCGCCAGCCCTCGCGCAGATCGGCCAGCATGGAGTGGACCGTGAGCTTGGGCGGCACCACACCCTTGGGCAGCAGCCGCAGGAAGTAGGCGCTGACGAGGAAGGTCGCGGCGTCGACAGCGATGGCCCAGCCGGAGCCGGCGGTGGCGACGAGTACGCCGGCGAGCACGGGGCCCGCGACGTTCCCACCGGCGCGCGCCAGGCTGCACAGCGAGTTGGCCTCCTGCAACCGGTCGGCGGGTGCCGTCTGCTGGACGAGACCGCTGATGGCGGGCATGAACAGCGCCGAGGCCGTGCCGTGCACGACCTGGAGCACGACCAGGTGCCAGATGCCCGCGCTGCCGGTGAGCAGCAGGACGGCGAGCAGCCCCTGCCCCGCGCCGCGTACGAGGTCGGACGAGACCATCACCAGGCGGCGCGGCAGCCGGTCCGCCACCACCCCGCCGAGCAGCATGAACGCCATCAACGGCAGGACGCGGGCGGCGAGTACGAGGCCCAGGTCCCCGGCGTCGCCGATGTCCAGCACGGCGAAGGCCAGCGCGACGGGCGCCATGAAGTCGCCCAGCACGGAGGCGAGGCTGCCGAGGAAGAACAGGCGGAAGTCCCGTACCCGCAGGACGTCGAGCTTGTTCATCCGCTTCTCACGCGGTGACGGGGGCGAGGACGGGCCAGCGCTCCCCTGTGTCGGTGTGGAGTTCGGTCACGTTCAGCAGGAGCGGGCAGATGTGGGTGGGGGCGAGGGCGCCGTCCGGCAGCCGTACGAAGGGGGCCGGGTGCCACGGCTGTCCGCACTCGGCCAGCAGACCCGTCCCGCCGGGGTCGACCCGTACGGCGATGTCCTTCTCCGTCAGGACGCCCAGCGCGACAAGCCCGGCGTCACCCAGCGGGTAGGCGCCCGCGCCCAGTTCGGTGATGCCGGGCGCCAAGGTGTCGACGCAGGGGGTGCCGCCGAGGGCGACGGTGTCGCAGGGGTGCCCGTCGGCGCGCAGCCGTTCGGCCGTCTCGACCAGCGAGTCGGCGAGGATACGGGCCAGCTCCTGACGGCGTGTCGCCTGCTCGGGCGTCTCGATGTCGAGGTAGCCGACGATCCCCTCCAGGCTGAGGTTACGGGCCCGGTCGACGGCCTCCGCGACGGCGGTGACGTCGGTGCCGCCGTCGACCTGTACGCGGACGGCGGCCCGGGTGCCGTACCGACGGGCCGCGCCGTCGAGGCTTTCGACCGCCGCCACGTCGTCCAGGTGCACGGACAGGGCGCAGTCGGCGGCGAGTTCGGCGAACCGGTCCAGGATCTGCGGATCACGCCAGGGCCACGCGGCGACGAGGTCGGTGAAGCCGCCGGTGACGTAGTGCCGGGCCAGTTGGGGCCGGGTCACCGCGATGCCCCGGGCGCCGGCCTCCCGCTGGAGGCGTGCGATCTCCAGCGTGCGGTGGCCCTTGATGTGGGCGCGCACCGGGATCGCGGCACGGGCATGGAAGGCGGCGATGTTCGCGGCGATCCGGGTCGTGTCCACATGGACGCGGCTGTCGTGCGTCCCGCTCATCCGAGGCCGTCCCACTCGTCGCGCGCGTAGGAGAAGCCCGGTTCGCCGCCCGCCGCCATCTCCCGTTGCCGGGCGGCCTCCTGGGGATGGGGCACACCGAAGCCGTTGATGCCCAGCGGGATCTCGTGTCGCCAGTCGAGCCCGAAGACCTCCTCGACGGGCTCGTCGCGCATCGCCGCCGTGTAGAAGACACCGAGCCCGAGCGCGGCCCCGGTGAGATACGCGGTCTGGCTCACATGACCGAGTTCGGTGTAGACGGCGCGGTAGGTGCGCCCGGTCGGGTACTTCCAGGCGGACCGCTCCAGCACCGCCGTGTAGAGGAACAGCACACCGGCCCGGGGCACGAACGTCTGGTCGCCGAACCAGTGCAGCAGCGTCTCGGTGTCGGGGGCCTCACCGGGCAGCGGCTCCAGGGCGTGGATGTCGGCGGCGTAGTGGTAGAGGCCGGGGGCCAGTCCCTTGACGTCGCGCACCACGGGGTAGATCTCGATGGGGTGCCGTGAGCCGCCGGACGGGCTGGCCTTGAGCACCGCCTCGCCGAAGCCGGGCACGTCGAAACGGTGCTGGACACCGCCGGTCCAGTGCAGCGCGGTGCTCAACTGCGCCAGTGTCACCGGGGCGCCGTCGTCGAACCGGCGGGTGGTGCGGCGTTCACGCAGTGTCCGGTCCATCGCGGAGTCGAGCGCGAGGGGGGCGGGCAGCGCGAGGGCGGGGATGTCGTAGCGCTTGAACGGCTCGGGCTCCGGCTCCTGTTCGGCCTTCTGCCGCAGCCGCGCCGTGTCGTCGGCGGCCGTCACGAAGCGCTCGCCGTCGAGCGTGCGGGTGGCGAGGTGGAAGTAGGTGGCGGCGGTGCCCCAGGAGCGCCAGGGGCTCCGTTCGTCCTCCTGGTGATGCTCGGGCGAGCCCTCCTCGATCAGCACGCCGGCGCCCAGGAGTTGCTTGACCAGCGGGGCGTCCTCGTCGCGGGGCTCGGCCCAGCGCGTGTGGCGCGCGAGCAGCTCCCAGGCCGCGGGGCGCAGCCCGGCCTGTCGGTGACGGTCCGGGACGTCGCAGACGAGCTGCCCGTTCCGGCTCATGAAGACGGCGAGGCGCGAGACACGTACCCGCATCGGACTCCCCCGGGAGAGAGGGTCCGCCACCCCGCGGGGTGGCGGACCCGGATCTTCGTCGGTCTCAGACTCGATCTCGGACCGGGTCTCAGACTCGGACTGGGACTCGAACTCAGACGGAACAGACGGGCAGCTTGCAGTACTGCGCCGTCTCGTACTCGTCGTCGACGAGAACCTCGAACGCGTCCTGCTCCTGGATGTTCTGCATATTCACTCCCCTGGATATGCGCGGCGAGCCACGCGATTGGAATGTGCGGCATCAGAGAATCACAGCCCGCCAGCCGTATCAACCGCTCGGAAGAAATCAGTCCGGGACTTTACATAAATTCCCCGAGGACCCTTTTCCGAGCAAGCCGAAATACGTAACCACAGGTGAAGCGGTGCGCTCCAGGATGGTCACGTATTTCGGCAGAGCCCGTTCTCAGGCGTGCCCGCGTTTCCTCACCGGCTCCCTGGATATCCTCCGCAGCGGTGTCACCGATCGAGTACGCGCCTTCGCGCCACGTACCGCTTCGACAAATTCTCCGAGCGTCGGACGGTCGAATACGGAATCGATCTCCAGCTCCACGGACATTTCCTGACCGACTCTGTCGATCATTCGCAGGGCAAGCAGGGAATGACCGCCGAGGAGGAAGAAATTGTCCTGGAGCGCCGGCTGCTCGCCCCCGAGCAGTTCCGTCCAGATCGCCCGCACCGCGACGGTGATCCGGTCCGACGCCTCCGGCGCGGCGGGTTCGGCTTCACCGGGCCGGGCGGCGCTCTCCACGGGGCGGTACTCCAGCGCCCCGTAGTTGATCTTGCCGTTGCCGAACCGGGGTATGGCGTCGATCCGCAGGAGAACGGTCGGGATCATGTGGCGAGGCAGTCGGCCCGCCAACTCCCGGCGGAAGGCGTCGTGTTCGGCGGGGGTGAGAGGTCCGGACCGCCCGGCGCCGGAGAGCACCAGATGGCCGACGAGAGACATGCCCCGCGCCGTCTCGTGCACCTTGACCACGGCCTCCCGCACCCCGTCCACCCCGCGCAGCGCGGCCTCCACCTCGCCGGGCTCGATACGCAGTCCGCGCATCTTGACCTGACGGTCCACCCGGCCCAGATACTCCAGATCCCCGTCGGCCGTGTACCGGGCCAGGTCGCCCGTACGGTAGAGCCGGGCGCCGGGCGGGCCGTAGGGGTCGGGCACGAAGGACTCGGCCGTACCGGACGGATTGCCCAAGTAGCCGCGTCCGACGCCCGTCCCGCCGACCCACAGGGCGCCGGCCATGCCCTGCGGCACCAACTGCATTCCGTCGTCGAGGATGTAGCCGGTCATGTTGGCCAGCGGCGCGCCGATCAGCACCGGGCGGCTGCGGTCCGACTCGGCGGTGACGCGGTAGATGCTGACGTCGTCGGCGCATTCGGTGGGCCCGTAGGCGTTGTACAGCTCGACGTCCCGGCAGGCGGCGAGCCACCGGTCGGCGGTCTCCCAACTCAGCGCCTCACCACCGGAGATCATCGCGCGCAGCGCGTGCGGACTGTCCCCGATGCCCGCCTCCAGCAGGGCGGCCACCACGGCGGGGACGACCTCCATGAGGGTCGTCCGGCTCTCGACGACAACCTCCCGCAGCCGGGCCGGGGAGAGCGCCTGCCGGTCGTCCAGCACCCGGAGCCGGCCCCCGACCATCAGCGGCGCGAGGAACTGCCAGAGCGAGATGTCGAACGTCGCGGGCGCGGTCTGGCCCACCACGTCGCTCGCCGTCACGGAGAAGTGCTCGATCATCTGCCACAGATGGTTCGTCAGCCCCGCCGCCGTGACCGTCGCGGCCTTCGGCACACCGGTGGAGCCCGAGGTGTGGATGATGTACGCGGCGGAGACCGGCGACACGGCGGCGGACGGGGCCGAGGGATCCGGCTCGCCCGACCCCGCGCACATGACATCGAGGTCGAGCACCGGCAGGGACTCCGTACCTCCCCCGGCCTCCGGTACACCCTCCATCAGGGCCTGGCCCCGGGCGTCCGTGACGACCGCGACGGCGCGCAGCGTCCGCAGCATGTCCGCGATCCGGCGCGGCGCCTCACGAGTGCCGATCGGTACGTAGCAGGCACCGGTCTTGTGGATGCCGAGCAGCACCGCAAGGAAGGAGGCCGAACGCTCCGCGCACAGCACGACGTTGGTCTCCGGGCCCGCGCCGGCCGCGCGCAGCCGCCCGGCGACACGGTTGGCCCTGGCGTCCAGCTCGGCGTAGGTGAGCCGCTCGGTGCCGTCGTCCACCGCCTCGGCGTCGGGGGTACGGGCGACCTGGCGCTCGATGGTCGCGACGTAGTGCTCCTCACGCGGGATCACCGGTCCCGCCGACAGCGCCAGAAGGTCCTTGGCCCCCTCCTCGTCGACCAGTGGCAGCAGCGCCACGTCCACGTCCGGGGCGGCCACGGCGGCGGTCAGCAGCGCCTGGTAGGCGCTGAGCAGCCGTACGGCCTGCGCACGGGGCAGCAGGGCGGTGTCGTAGGACAGCCCGAAGAGCAGGGAGTCCGCGAACTCGGCCACGTTGAGCCCGACGTCGGACTGCGTCGTCCGCTCCGGCACCGGATGGGCCCGCACCGTGGCACCGTCCAGGGCGAGCACCGCGTCGGGATCGCCGAGGACGACTCCGACGGCGCCGCGGTCGCCCGGCTGCGTGGTGGTGTAGTGACTGAACATCGCCTGGAAGACCGGTGGTGCGCCCCCGGCGCGGTCCGGGTTGAGATGCCTGGTCAGCAGGGCGAACGGCATGTCCTGGTGGTCGAGGGCGTCCAGCATCCCGTGATGTGTCGCGGTGGCGAACTCCGCGAGGGGCGTGCCGGTGGTGAAGGCGGAGCGGACCGGCAGCACGTTCACCAGATAGCCGACCTGGTCCACCAGATCCGTCCGGGTCCGGCTGTTCACCGGCACACCCACCACCAGGTCCGACTGGCCGGTGATCCGGTGCAGGAGCACCTGGAACGACGCGAGCAGCAGGTTGTGCAGCGTGGTGCCGCGGTCGCGGCTCAACCGGCGCAGCGCGGCGAGGAGTTCGGGCGAGCCTTCGAAGGAGACGGTGGCGCCCTCCGGGCCGCGCCGGCGGGTGCTGCCGGGCAGCTCCAGCACGGGCAGCTCGCCAGCCAGCCGCTCCTTCCAGAAGGCGAGCAGTTCATCTCCGCGCGAGGCGAGGGCGGCCTCTTCCAGTGCGGCGGGTGAGGTCCGGGCCGGCTCGGCCTCGGGCCAGTCGGCGCGGTCGTCGTACGCCTCCTTGAGCTGGTCCAGAACGACGGTCAGGGAGGTGAGGTCGCAGACGACGTGGTGCAGCGAGAGCACCAGGACGGTGTCCTCGCCGCGGTGCAGCACGAGCGCCCTGACCAGTTCGTCGCGCTCCAGGTCGAAGGGACGGGTGGCCAGTTCGTCGGCCCGGTCCTGGACCCACTGATCGCCATGCCCTCTGGCATCGACCGACTCGACGCGCAGTGCCCGGCCCCGCGCGACGGACGCCTCGGGGACGCCCCCGGCCGAGCGGAGCGTGAGCCGCAGGGCCGGGTTGCGGCGGACCACAGCCCGCAGCGCGGCGGTCAGCCGGTCCGTGTCGAGGTCGCCGGTGAGCAGGAACGCGCGCGTGACGTTGTACGCGTACGAGGAGGGGTCACTGCGCTGGAGGAACCACAGGGCCCGCTGGGCGTGGGTGAGTTCGTAGCCGCCGCTCCCGCCGACCGATGCCGCGTCCGCGAACGGGGCGTCCGCGTCCGGGGCGTCCGCGTCCGGGGCGTCCGCGGTGCGGGCGGCATCCCTGAGGGCGGCCTCGGCCAGGTCGGCGACCGACTCGGCGCGCAGCACGAGGGTCTGCCGCAGCCGCACGCCCAGCAGATCCTCCAGCTCCTGGAGGACCCGGGTCGCCATGAGCGAGTCCATCCCCAGGGACGTGGGGGCCGTGCCGGGCTCCGCCGGGGTGCCGGTGAGCTGTTCGAGCCGCTCGCAGAGCGCACGGGTGAGCAGCGCGGGCCGCTCCGCCTCGGGCGCCTCCAGGACGGCCCGGCCACCGGGCAGCCCGTCGCGTACGGCGCGGGAGTCCGTCGCCGTGACGGTCCGCGACCAGAGCATGGGCAGCTCCTTCGCGAGGAACCGCTGCCGTGCCAGGTGCCGCTGCACCTTGCCGCTGGACGTCTTGGCGATCGCCCCGTGCGGCAGCAGCGCGACCGTGCGGGCCGTGACCCCGTACTCGCGCGAGAGCACCTGGCGGATACGGCCGGCCAGTGCCGGATGGTCCTCCTCGGGAGTGCCCGCGCGGACCTCCTGGACCACGACGACCGCCTCGTCCCCCGCCGCGTCGGCCGGCAGGGAGAAGACCGCGCCGCAGCCCGGCCGGAAGGCGGGGTCGGCGGCGGCGACGTCGATCTCCAGGTCCTCCGGGTGCAGATTGCGGCCCCGGTAGATCACCAGATCCTTCATCCGGCCCGTCACCTGGAGGGAGCCCTCGTGCAGGAAGCCGAGGTCGCCGGTGCGGACGTACGTCCTCCGGTCCTGTTCCGCCTCCCCTGCCTCCCCGACCCCGTCGGCCGCCTCCACCAGCTCGGCGCGGAACGTGGCCTCGGACGCCTCCGCGTCGCCCCAGTAGCCCGCCCCGGCGCTCTCACCGGCCACCCAGATCTCACCGATCCGTCCGTCGGGCAGCGGTGCGCGAGTGCCCGGATCCACGATCCGTACGGCCGCGTGGTCGAGCAGCCCGTACGCGATCAACTCCCGGCCGCCGTCCCCGTCCCCGCCGGTGTCCTCCACGACCGTGGCGTGGCCCTGCTCCAGGGCGGACACCTCGTACGTACGGCTCGCGCACTCCTCGACGGCGTCGGTGCTCGCCACCAGCAGCGTGACCTCGGCCAGCCCGTAACAGGGTGTGTGCGTGGTGGGCCGGAAGCCCACCTCCCCGAACGTCTCCGAGAAGGCCCGCAGGGTGCGCGGCGCGACGGGCGCGGCACCGTTGAACGCCAGCTGCCAGCAACTGAGGTCGAGTCGCGCGCGCTCCTCGTCCGTCACCTTGCGCAGGCACAGCTCGTAGGCGAAGTTCGGGCCGCCGCTGATTCCGGCGCGCTCCTCGGAGATCGTCTCCAGCCAGACGGCGGGGCGGCGCAGGAAGGTCAGCGGGTCCAGGATGACGGAGCGGGCTCCCGTGCACAGAGGTTGCAGCAGCGCGCCGATCAGCCCCATGTCGTGGTGCAGCGGCAGCCAGCTGACCACCGTGTCGTCGGGGGTGACACGGAAGCTGCGGCGGATGGCCGTCTCGTTGTCCATGAGAGCGCCGTGCGTGACCATCACGCCGCGCGGGGCCTTGGTGGAACCGGACGTGTACTGGAGGAAGGCCAGACTGTCCGGGCTCAGCGGATGCTCCGGGGCGTCGTCGCCCGCGGCCTCGTCGATCAGGTCGACGTCGATCCAGGGGATGCCGTCCCGCAGCGCCGCCAGTTCCGGCACCTGCGCCAGGTGCTGGGTCAGCGGCGACAGTGAGAGCACCAGGGCCGGTTCGCAGTCCCGGGCGACGTTGAGGACGCGCCGGACGGAGGACTCGTCCACGGGCATCGGAAGCGGTACGACGACGACGCCCGCCGCGAGACAGCCCAGGAAGGCGGGCACGAACTCCGCCGCCGTCGGCATGATCAGCAGGGCCCGGTCACCGGGGCGCACCCGCTGCCGCAGCAGTCCGGAGACCGCGCGGGCGCGCACGTCCACCTCGGCGAACGTCAGGTCCGTCCGGGTCGTCGACAGAGCACCGGGCAGAAACGTCAGGGCGCGCTTCGTACCGCGCACCGCGGCGTTCTCGCGCACCGCCGAGGGAAGATCAATGAACACGTGCAACCCCGCTCCATCGGTGGGTGGTTGGCGACAGTCCGCGCGTCATCGCGCGAGCCGCGCCGCGAGCAGCGGTCCCATCTCGGCCAGCGGTTCGGGACGGACCATCGCGCCGTGTGCCGCGTCGATCGGACGCACCTCAAGCCGGCCCGTCACGAACGGCTGCCAGGACTCGGGCTCCGGCGCACCGGGGAACCGGTCCGCCATGGCCTCGAAGAAGAGCACATCGCCGTCCAGCTTCTTCGGCTCGTACGTGTGTTGAAGCCCCGCGTTCGTGGCGAACGCGCGGGCCATGGCCGTCGCCCCGTCCTGTCCGAAGTCCTCGGCCATGCGCTCGGCGGTGCCGTAGCCGAGCGAGACGGCGGCCTCCGTGAGGAGTCGCGGGTCGTCCAGGGACGGCGCCCGGTCGCCGGGGGCGAACGGGTAGCTGTCCAGGAGGGTGAGGGAGCCGACCTCCTGCCCCTCCTCCTGGAGTTGACAGGCCATCAGATGCGCGACCATTCCGCCGAACGACCAGCCCAGCAGGTGGTAGGGACCCTCGGGACACACCTCGCGGATCTCCTTGCGGTACTCCTCGGCCACCTCGGCGACGGACGTCGGCCGGTAGTCCCGGTCCCCCAGGGCGCGTGACTGGAGCGCGTACACCGGTCGCTCCGGCTCCAGATGGCGCAGCAGCCCCACATACCCCCAGCTGACGCCGGCGGCGGGATGCACGCAGAACAGCGGGGGCAGGTCGCCGCCCTCCCGCAGCCTCAGCAGTACGGGGAAGCCGTCCGGCTCCCGGCTGCGGGAACTCGCGGCGAGCCCGGCGACGGTCGACGTCTCGAAGACGGCGCGCACGCTCAGCTCCAGGCCGAGCTCCCGCTGGGCGCGGGCGACGAGTCGGGCGGCGAGCAGTGAATGGCCGCCCAGGGTGAAGAAGTCGTCGTCGACGCCGACCTCCGGGATGCCGAGCACCTCGGAGACGAGCCCGCACAGGGCGCGCTCCGTGGCGTTGCGGGGCGGGCGCCCCACCACGGTGAAGGAGGGTGCGGGCAGCGCCGCGCGGTCGAGCTTGCCGTTCGGGGTCAGGGGCAGCCGCTCCACGGTCACCAGCACCCCGGGCACCATGTGGTCCGGCAGGCTGCCCCGGATTCCGGAGCGCAGCGCCTCCAGGTCCGGTTCCGCTCCCCGGGCGGGGACGACGTACCCGACGAGTTGTCCGTCGCCCTCGGGCGAGCGGCGCACCACGACGGCCGCCTCGGCGACGGCCGGATCGCCGCACAGGGCGGCCTCGACCTCGCCGGGCTCGATCCGGAATCCGCGCAGCTTGAGCTGGCCGTCGGCGCGGCCCTGGTAGTGCAGCGCGCCGTCCCGGCCCCAGCGGACGATGTCGCCCGTGTCGTACATGCGGGTTCCCGGTGGGCCGTACGGGTCGGGCAGGAAGCGGTCGGCGGTGAGCCCCGGCCGGTTCAGATAGCCGCTCGCCACCCCGGCGCCCGCCACGTACAGCCTGCCGGGCACTCCGGCCGGGGCCGGGCGCAGCGCCGCGTCGAGGACGTACAGGGAGGTGTTCCAGGCCGCGGTGCCGATGGGGACGGGCCCGTCGGCGGGCTCGGCGCCGGGCGCCACGGTGTGCAGCGTGCAGCCGACCGTCGTCTCGGTGGGCCCGTATTCGTTGAAGACGGTGATCCGGGGGTCGGCCGCTCGGCGGTGACGCAGCGCCGCGCCCGTCAGCTGCTCGCCCCCGGCCACCAGGCTCGCGCCGGGGTTGAGGAAGGAGGGCAGTGTTTCCAGCACCGCGAGATGACTGGGCGTCACCTTCAGGAAGTCGATGCCCTGTCCGGGGTCGGCGGCGGCCTCTTCCAAGGAGGCGACCCGGACGCAGCCGCCGGCCAGGAGGGGGCCGAACAGTGTGGTGATCGTGAGGTCGAAGGAGACCGGCGAGTGCAGCAGTGCCCGACCGCTCAGTCCGGGGTAGTGCGCGCGGGCCCAGTGGAGGTAGTCCGTGACGGAGCGGTCGGCCACGACGACGCCCTTGGGGCGGCCGGTGGAGCCTGAGGTGTAGATGACGTACGCGGGATCGTCCGGGCTCGGCGCCACCGGGGGCGTGACCGGTGTGTCCGCCTCCTCTGCGGCGTCCCGCGGCAGCAGCCGTTCGACACCTTCGGGCAGCGGCACCGCGCAGTCGGCGGTGGTCAGGACGCAGACGGGGTCGGCGTCCTTAAGTACGTCGTGGATCCGTGCCGTTGGGTGGTCGGGCTCCAGGGGGACGAAGCCAGCGCCCGTCTTCAGTACCGCGCAGACGGCGGTGACCAACTCGGCCGAGCGCGGCATCAGTACGGCGACGAGCCGCCCCGGTCCGGCGCCCCGGCGCACCAGCGCGTGGGCCAGCCGGTTGGCCGCGGCGTCCAGGGCGCGGTGGTCGAGTGCGGTGTCGCCGTCGCTGACAGCGGGCGCGTCGGGTGTACGGCGGGACTGCGCCTCGATGAGGTCCGCCAGCCGCAGCGGTGGCCCGGTCCGCGTCTCTACGGGCCCGCGTCCCGCTGCCCGCAGATAGTCCTCCTCGCCCGCCTCCAGCAGGGGCGCCGCGCCGATCCGCCGTGTCGGGTCGTCGGCGACGGCGCGCAGGAGCCGTGTGAAGCGACGGCCCAGTGCCTGGGCGGTGGCCAGGTCGAAGAGGTCGGCGGCGCTGTCGAGCACCCCGCTGATCCCGGCGGGCCGGCCGTGGGCGTCCTGATTCTCGGAGAGGGAGAGGGTCAGGTCGTACTTGGTGGTGGTGGAGCCGACCGGTTCCACCACGGCGTCGAGCCCGGGGAAGGTGAGGTCGGGCTGTTCGTTGTTGTCGAGCGCCAGGCTCACCTGGAACAGCGGGTGCCTGGCCAGCGAGCGGGCCGGCTTGAGCTCCTCCACGAGCCGTTCGAACGGCAGGGCCTGGTGCGCGTACGCCGCCAGGTCGGCGCGGCGCACCCGGGCCAGCAGCTCGTCGAAGCCCGGGTCGCCCGAGGTGTCGGTCCGCAGCACCAGGGTGTTGACGAAGAAACCCACCAGGTCGTCCAGCGACTCGTCGGTCCGGCCGGCGACCGGGGTGCCGATCGGAATGTCGTCCCCTGCCCCCAGCCTGGTGAGGAGTGCGGCGAACGCGGCCTGGAGGACCATGAAGAGGGTCACCTCGTGGGTGCGCGCCAACTCCAGCAGGCTCGTGTGCAGTTCCGCGTCCAGGGTCAGTTCGATCGGCTGGCCCCGGTGGGTCGCGGCGGCCGGACGCGTCCGGTCGGCGGGCAGGGGCACTTCCTCCGGCAGCGCGGCCAGGGTGTCGGTCCAGAAGGCGAGTTCGGCCGCGGCGACGCTGTCCGTGTCCTCGTCGGCGCCCAGGTGGGAGTGCTGCCACCGGGCGTAGTCCGCGTACTGCACGGGCAACGGGGCCCAGTCAGGGGCCTGTCCCGCCGTGCGCGCGCCGTAGGCCGTGGAGAGGTCGCGGGCGAGCGGGACCGTCGACCAGGCGTCGGCCGCGGCGTGGTGGACGACCACGAGCAGGACGTGCTCGGTGGGCCCGACCTCGTACAGACGGGCGCGCAGCGGCAGGTCCGTACTGAGGTCGAAGCCGGCCGCGACGGCGTCCGCGAGGACGTCGGGCAACTGCTCATCGGGGACGGCCCGGACCGGCAGCGCGCCGTCGAACTCGGCACGCTGCTGGCGCGGTTCGCCGTCGACGACGGCCAGGACGGTGTGCAGCACATGATGCCGCTCGACGACGTCGGTCAGGGCGGCGCGCAGCGCCTCCCGGTCGAGCGGCCCGCGCAGCCGCAGGGCGAGGGGCAGGTTGTACGCGGAGCTGTCCGGGTCGAGCCGGTTGACCACCCACAGGCGGCGCTGGCCGTACGACAGGGGGGCGTGGTCGGTGTCCTCGGTGCGGCGCAGCCGCTGCCGGGCGCCTCCGGCGGCGTCGATGCGGGTCAGCAGCCCGGCCGGGGTGGGCGCCTCGAACAGGGCGCCCACCGGCAGTTCCACGTCGAAGGCCGCCCGAACCTTGCTGATCAGTCGGGTGGCGAGCAGGGAGTGGCCGCCCAGGGCGAAGAAGTCGTCGTCGAGCCCGACCCGTGTCAGGCCGAGCAGGCTCTCGTACACCTCGCACAGCAGCCGTTCCCGTTCGGTGCCGGGCGGCCGGGAACCGGCGTCGGCACCGAAGTCGGGGGCGGGCAGCGCCTGGTGGTCGAGCTTGCCGTTCGCCGTCAGGGGCAGCGTGTCCACCGGTACGACGGCGGCGGGCACCATGTGGGAGGGCAGCGTTCCCATCAGATGGGCGCGCAGGGCGGGGGCTCCCGGCGGCTCGGCGCCGGGCTCCGGTACGACGTAGGCGACGAGTTGTTCGCCGTTCTCCCCTGTGTGGGGGATGACGGCGGCCAGGGCGACCTCGGGGTGGGCGGTCAGCGCGGCCTCGATCTCGCCCGGTTCGACCCGGAATCCACGGATCTTCACCTGACTGTCGGCCCGGCCGAGGAATTCGAGTTGCCCGTCCTCGCGCCTGCGGGCGCGGTCACCGGTGCGGTACATGCGGGCGCCGGGCGGGCCGAAGGGGTCGGGAAGGAAGCGGTCCGCCGTCAGGGCCGGGGCGTTGAGGTAGCCGCCGGCGACACAGTGGCCGGCGAGGAACAGTTCACCGGGCACGCCGATGGGGACCTGTCGCAGCCCCGCGTCCAGGACATGAGCGGCGACGTTCCCGATGGGGCTACCGATGGTGGGAGTCGGCGACTGGGCGAAGTCGGCCATCGTGGCGAGTACGGTGCCCTCGGTCGGCCCGTACAGGTTGTACGCGCTCAGCCCCTCCGTCTCCCGCAGCCGCCGCCACATGGCGGGGCTGATCTGCTCGCCGCCGAAGGCGAGGACCGAGGGGATGTGTTCCGGGTCGTCCAGGAGTCCGGCGGCGAGGAGTTGCTCCGCGAAGGACGGCGTGGCGACGATCGCGTCGAGGCGGTGGCGGATCATCAGCCGCGCGGTGGCGGTGGGGTCGCGCCGGGTCTCGTCGTCCGCGAGGTGCACGCTGTGTCCGCCGAACATCCACAGCAGCCCTTCCCAGGAGCCGTCGAAGGAGAGGGACAGCACGTGGCAGGTGCGCAGCGGGCGCCCGAGCGCCTCCTCGGCGGGGCGGTGGACGGTACGCCGCTGGTTCTCGAACAGGTTGAGCAGCCCGCGGTGTTCGACCAGGACACCCTTGGGGGTGCCGGTCGAACCGGAGGTGTAGAGCACGTACGCGGGGTGGGCGGGGCGCAGCGGCGCCGTGCGGTCGGCGTCCGTCGGCGCGGTGGCGGGCCGGGTGGCGAGGTCGGCGCGGGTCTCTTCGGCGTCCAGCACGATCCGCCCGCCGGCGGCCTCCGGAGGGGCGAGGGGCGCCGCGGCCGTGGTGGTCAGCACCAGCGCGGGGTCGGCGTCGGCCAGCAGACGGGCGATCCGGTCGGCCGGATACGCGGGGTCCAGTGGTACGTAGGCGGCGCCGGACTTCATGGTCGCGAGGACGCCGACCATGAAGTGCTCGTGACGGTGGGCCAGCAGCGCGACCCGCTGTCCGGGCCCGGCGCCGTGCGCGATCAGCAGGTGGGCCAGCCGGTTGGCGCGGGCGTCCAGTTCGCGGAAGGTCAGGTCGGTGTCCTGGTGGACCAGTGCCTGGGCGTCCGGTGTCGCCCCGACGGTCTCCTCCAGGACATCGAGCAGCGTGCGCGCGCCGTGGTCGTGGCGGGGGCCGCCGCTGTACAGCTCCAGTTGCGCCCGCTCGGCCGGGGGCAGCAGCTCCAGCTCGCTCAGCCTGCTGTCGGGCCGGCGGACGGCGGAGGTCAGGAACTGCCGGTAGTGGTCGAGCAGTCGGACCATGCGCGGGGCGTCGAACAGCTCGGCGGAGTACTCGGCGGTCAGCCGCATGCCGCCGCCCGGATGTTCGGCGAAGCCGACGCCGAGGTCGAACCGGGACGAGCCGAGATCGACGGGCAGCTCCTCCACGAGGACCTCGCCCAGCCGCGATCCGCTGCGGTCCGCGTCGGCCTGGTAGAGCGCGTGCTGGAACAGCGGGTTGCGGGAGGCGTCCCGTTCCCCGCCCAGTGCCTCGACGAGCTGGTCGAACGGGAGGTCCTGGTGCGAGTGGGCGTCGAGCACCGTCTCGTTCGTCCGGGCCAGCAGTTCCAGGAAGGTCGGATCGCCGGAGGTGTCGGCGCGCAGCACCACGGTGTTGGCGAAGTAGCCGATCAGGGACTCGATCTCGGGCCTGCTGCGGCCGGTGAAGATCGACCCGACGGGGATGTCGTGCTGGTCCGTCCAGCGGCTGAGCGTCGCCGCGAACCCGGCCAGCATCACGGGCAGGATCCGCGTCCCGGCACGCTCGGCCAGCGCGGCCAGCTCACGGCGTAGTTCCTCGGGCCAGTGGGCTTCCACCTGACCGCCCTGCCAGCCGCGTTCGACAGGGCGGGGCCGGTCGGTGGGGAAGTCCAGCGTCGGCAGCCCGGCCAGGCGCTCGCGCCAGTGGGCGAGGTCCGCCCGCGCCGCCCCGGCCGCGAAGCGCTCCCGCTGCCACACCGCGTAGTCGGCGCACTGCACCGGCAGCGTCGGCAGGTCGGGCCGCCGTCCGGCGCGTACGGCCTGGTAGCACTCGGCCAGTTCACGCATGAGGACGGGCACGGACCAGGAGTCGAGGACGATGTGGTGCATGGACAGCACCAGGACGTGGTCGTCGTCCGTGAACCGGGCGAGGGTGACCCGTAGCAGCGGTCCGGCGGCCAGGTCGAACGGCCGGGTCGCCACCTCGGCGGCCAGCGACAGGGCGCGCTCGCCCCTGTCGGCCAGGGGGACTTCGCCCAGCTCCAGGGTCTCCAGCGCGACGGGTCCCGCCGCGTCGACGACCTGCTCGGGGTCCCCGTCGCCGTCCTCCCCCACATACCGCGTGCGCAGCACCTCGTGCCGGGCGACGACGGTGTCCAGGGCGGACAACAGGGCCGCGCGGTCCAGCGGGCCGCGCAGCCGCATGGCGAGCGGGGTGTTGTAGAGGGCCAGTCCGGGTGCCAGCCTGTCCATGACCCACATACGCGACTGCGCGAAGGTCAGCGGCAGCCGGCGGTCCCGGCCGGCCGGCGGGATCGCGTCCTGGGCGGCGGACAGGGCCCGGCCGGCGCGCAGCTCCCGCAGGAGCTGTTCGCGCCTGGCAGGTTCCAGCGACGCCAGTCTGCGTCGCAGATCCTCGCGCATCCAGCCCCTCCCCGCATTTCGGTGGCTCACCGGTATCAGAGTGCGAAAAGGCAGGTCGCCGGGGGCAGTCGGGGATATGACCGACAACCGTGCGGGAGGCCGCGCCAGGAGCATGGCAGCAGGACCGAGGAGGGCACCTTGCTGACCAAGCTCATCCCGAAGACGACCAGGCTCAGCTCTCTGCTGCTGGTCGTGGCGCTCGGTGTCCTGGGCGCGCTCGCGCTGCTGCCGCTGCGCGGTCCGGCCCCGGTCGCGGCTGACGCGTCCGCCCGCGAGTTCTCCGCCGAGCGGGCCCGGCCGGTGATCGAGAAGATCGCCACCGAGCCGCGGCCGATCGGCTCGGCGGCCGGTGACGCCGTCCGGGACCATCTCGTCGCGAAGTTCCGTGACCTCGGGCTCGAACCACAGGTGCGGTCGGCGACCGCGTCGGCCGCCGAGCCGGACCAGACGGCGGTGGTGGGGAGCGCGGAGAACATCCGGGCGACGATCCCCGGCACCGACGGCGAGGACCGGGTCCTGGTCGTCGCCCACTACGACTCCGTCTTCACCGGTCCGGGCGCGACGGACGACGGGATGGGCGTGGCAACGGTGCTGGAGGTGGCGCGGGCGCTCACGCAGGGCCCGGCGCCGCGCAACACCGTGGAGTTCCTCCTCACCGACGGCGAGGAGATCGGCTCGCTGGGCGCCCGGGGTTACACGGAGTCCGAGGACGCCGCCGATCCGCGGCACACGGTCGTGCTGAATCTGGAGGCGCGCGGCACGGACGGACGGGTGGTGATGTTCGAGTCCGGCGCGGACACCGCCGGTTATGTCCCGGCGCTCGCCGGCCGGCCGCCGTTCGCCACCTCCGTCTCCGACGAGATCTACGCGCTGCTGCCCAACGACACCGACTTCACGGTCTTCGAGGACTCCGGCTACACGGGCATGAACTTCGCCGTCGTCGGCGGCTCCGCCAACTACGACATGGAGCGCGACGATCTGGCCCACCAGCGGCCGGAGGTCCTTCAGGACATGGGCTCCACGGTCCTGGCCGCGACGCGCCGACTCGCCGGGCAGGAGCTGGACGTATCCGGCGGCGGTGACCTGACCTGGTTCACCCTCTTCGGACTGCTGGCGCGTTACCCGGTGTGGCTGGGTACGGCGCTCGCCGTCGTCGCCGCGGCCGGCAGCGCGGCGGCGGTGTGGTGGGCCCGCCGGCGGGGCGCGATACGCGGCCTGGCCCTGGCCGCCGCGACACTTCCCCTGCCGCTCCTGGCCTCCGGGGTGGTGGGCTTCCTCGGCTGGGAGCTGCTGGTGCTGATCCGGCCGCACTACGCCGACTTCCTCTTCGGGGACCCCTACCGGCCTGGCCCGGCCGTCGCCGGGCTGCTGGTGCTGACCGCGGTCGTCTGTGTGTCCTGGCTGGTGTGGATGCGGCGCGGCCGGGACGCCATGACGATCGCCGCCGCGGTGCTGTGCTGGTCGGCGGCGCTGACCTTGCTGACGGCCGTCTTCGTGCCGGGCGCCGGCTATCTGTTCCTGTGGCCCACCCTCTTCGGGGCGGCGGGGCTGGCCTGCGCGGTCCGGCTGGCGGAGGGTTCCGTCGGGCTGCCGTGGGCGCTGGCCGCGGGGGCGGTACCGGGCGTGGTGCTGTTCACGCCGCTGCTGGCCGTGCTGTTCCCGACGGCCGGACTCGCCTTCTCCGGTGCGGTGCTGGTGTTCGTCGCCCTGATGCTGCTGCCGGCGCTGCCGGGGCTGCTGCCCCTGCCGGTGCGCCGTTCGGTGCCGGTGGCGCTGGTGACGAGCGCGCTGCTCGGCTGCCTTCTGATGGGCGGCGGCGCGGCCGTGGACGGTGTGGACGAGCGGCACCCCGCGCAGGCGGACCTGATGTACGTGCACGACGCGGACACCGGCGAGAACAGCTGGTACGCGGGGGCGGGCTCCGACAACGACTGGGTCGGGCGCCATGTGCGCGGTGAACGGACCGAGGTGGCGGGCAAGGTGCCCGCGCTCGCGCAGCCCGGCGGCTACCGGAAGGGTCCTGCGCGGGCCGGGAAGACGCCCGTACCGGTGGTGGGCGTCGAGGACGGCGCGAACAGCGGTGGGGTGCGCGAGGTCCGTCTGCGGCTGAGCTCCGAGGGCCCCGCGGCCACCGGGATGTCGCTGTACGCCGCCCCCGGCGCCGCGAAGTTGCTCGACGTCACGGTCAACGGCGAGAAGGTGCCCGGCCGTTCGAATCGCCCCGGCGAGTCGCGCTGGACGTGGGGCTGCCATCTGGTCGCGCCCTCGGACGGCGCGTTCGAGGTGGTGCTGCGGATCCGGGGTACGGAGAAGCTGCCGCTGCGGGTGTTCGCGTACGCCGCCGACGCCCCCGCCGACGCGTTCGTCGCCCCCCGTCCGAAGGACCTGGTGTGGACGCCTTCGGGATTCGGGCACGCCGCCGGTATGCGCGGTGTCGAGGTCTGACGCAACGACGAACAACCGGAACGCTGAACCACCCAACCGGTGCACAACTGAACCGCCGAATCACCGAACCACGAGCCTAGGTACGAAGGAGACGCGACGTGAGCGAAGTCGACAGCGACGGCAGCAACGGCGGTGCCGGTCCCCGAGTGATCGCCCTGTGGAGCGCGCCCCGGTCCCGGTCGACCGCGTTCTTCCGGTCGGCGGTGGAGCGCGGGGATCTGACGGGGCTCCACGAGCCGTTCTGCAATCTCAGGGACTTCGGCGAGACGACGGTGGGCGGTGAGACCGTGCGCTCGACGAAGGCACTGATCGCCGCCATCCGCGAACTCCCCGGCCGGCAGCGGGTGTTCCTTAAAGAGACGACGGACTACCGCTACCCCGAGGTCGAGGCGGACAAGGACTTCCTGCGCGAGGTCCGGCACACCTTCCTGATCCGCCGCCCGGCGGAGGTCGCCGCCTCCTTCTACGCGCTGAAGCCGGACATGTCCCGCGAGCACATCGGCCTGGAGTACATGCACGAGCTGTACGACACGGCCGTGGCGACAGGGCAGCGACCGGTCGTCCTGGACTCCGACGACCTCGTCAACCACCCGGCCGAGATCATGGCCGCCTACTGGGCCGAGATGGGTCTGGAGCACCGTACGGAGGCACTGAGCTGGCAGCCGGGCAAGCGTGAGGAATGGGCCCGCTCGGACCGCTGGCACACCGACGTCAGCCGTAGCAGCGGCTTCACCAAGGCCGCCGCCACATACGAGGTCACCGTCGAGAACAACGCCACGCTGGCGGAGTTCGCGGCCCACCACGAGCCGTACTACCAGAGCCTGTACGCCAAGCGGCTCACCGTCACGCAGGGCTGACGAGGTCCCGCAGCTTGCGCCGGTCCACCTTGCCGTTGGCGGTGAGAGGAAGCTCCTCCACCGCCACGGTACGGGCCGGGATCATGTACGTCGGCAGATGCGGGCGGGCATGGGCCCTTACCTCCTCCGTGGTAGGGGAATCGCCGTCCACGACCAGGAAAGCGACCAGCGTGGGGTCCTCCCCGCTCCCGACCAGATCGACGACGGCCTCGCGGACGGCGGGGTGGCGGCGGAGCACGGCCTCGATCTCCCCCGGCTCGACCCGGTGGCCGTTGACCTTCAGCTGGGTGTCGACCCGGTCCAGGAACTCCAGATGCCCGTCCGGGCGCCGCCGTACCAGATCACCCGTGTGGTAGAGCCGCGCGCCGGGCGGCCCGTAGGGGTCGGGGACGAACCTCTCCGCGGTCAGCGCGGGCCGCCCGTGGTAGCCACGGGCCACGCCCACCCCGCCCATCAGCAGCTCGCCGGGCTCGCCCACCAGGACCGGGTTCCCCCGCTCGTCCACCACATGGGCCGTCAGGTTCTCGATCGGCCGGCCGATCGGCGGCAGCGCGTCCCCCATCCCCGGCGGGCACAGGTACTCGGTGGAGGTCACGGTGACCTCGGTGGGGCCGTAGGTGTTACGGACCTTCCGGTGCGGCGCCTGGAACCGGTCGGCCAGCTCCCCCGCGAGGGCCTCTCCCCCGATGTGCGCGGCCCGCAGGTCCGGCAGCCCCGCCGGATCCAGCAGCCGGGCCACGGCCGGCGGGATGTCCATGACGGTGACCTTCTCGTCCCGGATCAGCGCGGTGAGCGCCCGGGGGTCGAGCAGTGTCAGCCGCGATCCCTGAACGAGCGTCACCCCGTTGCACCAGGCGGCGAAGAAGTCGAAGACGCTCACGTCGAAGCTCGGGTTGGCGAACTGCAGGATGCGGTCCGGGGGCTCAAGCCGGTACTCCCGGCGGCAGTACTCGGCGAGGTTGACCACCGAACGGTGCTGCACCAGCGTGCCCTTGGGCAGTCCCGTCGTGCCGGAGGTGTACAGCAGGTAGGCCAGGTTGTCCGGGTGGACGGGAAAGCCCGGATCGTCCTCCGGCTGCGCCACCAGCGCGGCGGCTACGGAGGCGTCGTCCAGCCGGACGGGCAGCACGTCGTCGGGAAGCCTGTCGTACGCGTCCCCCGCCGTGACCACCACCTCGCAGGCGGCGTCGCGTACCAGATACTCCAGTCGGCTCCTCGGATGCAGGACGTCCATCGGCAGATAGCCCGCGCCCGCCTTGAGGATGCCGAGCAGGGCCACGGGCAGGTCGAGTCCGCGGTCCAGCAGCACGCCGACCACGCTCTCCCGCCCGACGCCCAGCCGGTTCAGATGGCGCGCCAACTGGTTGGCCCGCGCGTTCAGTTCGGCGTAGCTCAGCTGCCGGCCCTCGAAGCGGGAGGCGGCGAGCATGGGGCGTTCCTTGGCCCAGCGCTCGAAGACCTGGTGCACACACAGGTCGGCCACCTCGCCGTACTCCCGGACCGTGTCGTTCCAGCCGCCCTCGTGGTCGTACACAGCTCACCCCTCGCACACACCCGGTTGACGCGGTGATGGTGACAGGGCGCGGCCCGCGGCAGCCATCGGGAATCCTCCTGACTGTGTGTCCGCCACCGCCTCGCACATGCTCGGAATCAACATTGTCCGGCAACCCAAGAGATTGCGGGACCGGGGCGGGGAGGATGACGTGGGCGGTACCCAGGCTCGGATGGCCGAGGCAGCGTTGAGCGACCAGAACGGCATGCCCTATCTGCGGCTGAGCACGGCGGAGCACATCGAGCTGCGCGCCTTGGCGGAGACCTTCGTCAAGGAACACGCGGTGGAGCGGCCGGAGACCTTCGAGGAGTTGCTGGGCGAGCTGGCGGTGTACGCGCACCGGCTGCCCGAGCGGCTCCGGGCTGTGCTGACCGAGTTCCGGCTCACCGGGCGACCGCACGGCGGTCTGGTGCTGACGAATCTGCCGGTGGACGAGACGGCTGTGGGAGCCACGCCGAGCGATTACACGGCGGTGCCCGGCGGTGCCGAGGTGACCACCGCGACGGCTGTGCTGCTGCTGATCGGCTCACTGCTGGGAGACCCGTTCTCCTATCTGTCGCAGCAGCGCGGCAAGTTGGTGCTCGACGTCTTCCCCATCGCGGGGCACGAGGAGCAGCAGCTCGGCTCCAGCTCCGCGTCACTGCTGGAGTGGCACAACGAGGACGCGTTCCACCCGCACCGGGCGGACTGGGTCATGCTGCTGTGTCTGCGCAACCCTGACGCGGTGCCGACGATGTTCGCGCCGGTGGTGGATCTGAAGGTGCCCGATGAGCAGCGGGAGGTGCTCTTCGAGGAGCGCTTCGTGATCCTGCCCGACGAGTCGCACACCGCGGCGTTCAACTCGGAGACCACCGGTTTCGACGCGAACAGCCGGCAGGCGGACGCGTTCGCGCGGATCCAGCGGATGAACCAGACTCCGGAGCGGATCTCGATCCTCAGTGGCGACCCTGACTCGCCTTACGTGCGTATCGACCCGGCCTTCATGCAACATGGCCTGGACGACCCCGCCGCGGAGCAGGCCCTGGAGGCGACCATCGAGGCGTTCACGGCGTGCATGAAGGACGTCGCGCTGACCACCGGTGAGCTGCTGATCATCGACAACAAGCGCGCGGTGCACGGTCGTCGTCCCTTCCAGGCCCGTTACGACGGGACCGACCGCTGGCTGCGACGGATCAACGTGAGCGCGGACCTGCGGAGTTCGTCCGGACGGCGTTTCGGCGCCCATGGACGTGCCCTGGTCTGAGCCGGTCACGGCCGTGCCGCCCCCCACCGACAAGGAGTTCGTACGTGCCCACCTTCATCCGGCACCTCACGATTGACTGCGCCCCTCCGTATCTGCCGCTGGAGGTGGCGACGTTCTGGAGTCAGGTTCTCGGTCTGCCGATCGACGAAGAGGACGAGCCGGACGACGACGAGAGCTGCGTGCTCACTCCGGAAGGCCATCCCGACCTGCTGTTCGTGCGGGTGCCGGAGGGCAAGACGGTCAAGAACCGGATCCACTTCGACCTCGCCCCTGAGCTTCCGCGGGACGAGGAGGTGGAGCGGCTGACGGCGCTCGGCGCGAAGATCGAGGACGACCGCCGCAAGCCGAACGGCCGTGGCTGGGTGGTCATGACCGACCCGGCGGGCAACGAGTTCTGCATCGAGGGCAACCCGGCGGAGTACGCGGCGGCCAAGGCGGCGTACGAGGCGGAGCAGGCGTCGAAACAGAAGGCCGCCGATCCGTCGTGACCATCGCCGCCAAGCCCGCGGGCAAGGAACGCAGCCTCGTACGCGATCGCGACTTCCAGCTGTTCTGGGGTGGCGATCTCGTCTCCCAGCTCGGTGCGGAGATGATGCTGTTCGCTCTCCCGCTGGTGATGGTGAGCACCCTGAACGCCTCCGGCACCCAGATCGGGTTGCTGGAGGCGTTCTACACGATCCCGTTCTTCGCCCTGCCGGTCTTCGTCGGGGTGTGGCAGGAGCGCAGGGCGCGGCGGCCGGTGATGATCGTGGCCGACCTCCTCCGGGGGGCGCTGGTGCTCACGATCCCGGTGGCCGCGCTCCTGGACCGGCTGTCGCTGGTGCAGATATACGTGGTCGCGACCCTGGTCGGCGCGCTGACGGTGGTCTACGACATCGCCGCGCGGTCCTATCTGCCGCGGTTCGTTCCCGACGCGTCGCTCGGCTCGGCCAACAGCAAGCTCACCACCGATCAGGCGGTGAGCGCGACGCTGGGTCCGGGTCTTGGCGGCTGGCTGGCCGGGATATCCAGCGCGGCCGGCGTGATCTTCCTCAACGCTTTGGGGTATTTCGTCTCCGCGCTCGCCCTGCTGCGGATGCGGCACCGGGAAGAGGCGCAGGAGCAGGATCCGGCCGAGTCGCGCAATCTCCGCCGTGAGCTGGTCGAGGGCTTCTCTGCCGTCTTCCGTAATCCTCCGGTGCGGGCCATCGCCCTCCACGCGGCCATCTACAACATGGGTGGCTCGCTGGTGAACGTCGGCTTCGTCGTCTACTTCGTCCGTGATCTGGGCATGAGCCAGTTCGCGTTCGGGATGGTGGGCGTGGTCGGCGGTGTCGGCGCGATCTGTGGCGCGCTCGGTATCCCGTTCCTCTTCGACCGGATCGGGTACGGGAAGGCGCTGCTGGTGGCGCTGTTCTTCGGCACCTGGGCCTACTTCCTTCTCCCGGCGTTCGCCGGGCCCGACTCGGCGGTGTATCTGGCGTCGGCCGCCGGCTTCTTCTTCGGCTTCGGCGGGTCCACGGCGGGCAGTGTGATCGCGGTGACGGTGCGCCAGAAGGTGACGCCCCCCGAGCTGCACGCGCGGATGAACGCCACCTACCGGCTGATCAGTTTCGGGTCCATTCCGTTCGGCGCGGTGATCGGCGGCGTCCTGGTGGACGGGATCGGCGCCCGCGAGACGCTGTGGCTGGCACCGTTCGTGCTGTTCGCGTCCGTGGTGCCGGTGGCCACCCGCACGATGTGGAAGCTCAAGCTCAACTGAGCTCACCTCACCGGACGGTCGATCTCACACCGCCGGACGGTCAGAGCAGTTCGGCCAGTTCGCGGATGGTGTGCTCGCCCAGCACGCGTTCCATGGGGAGTTCCACACCCTGCTCACGGGCCCGCATGACGACACGGACGGCACGCAGCGAGTTCCCCCCGGCTGCGTAGAACTCCTCGTGCACCCCGACCGTGTCCCGCTCCAGCACCTCGGTCCACAGCCGGGCCAGCATGATCTCCGTCGCCGACCGAGGGGTCCCCGTCTGGCCGGCCGGCCGCGTCGAGGTGACCGGTGCCGTCTCCGTCACCGCCTCCTCCTCCCGCGCGGCTGCGCGCTCGTCGGCCAACGGGCAGGGCAGCGCGGAGACCTTGATGCCGGGTGCCATGGCGGCCCCCCGCAGGACCGCGGTGACCGAGCGGGCCAGCAGGTCGGCAGTCTCCTGCGTGAAGAGGTCGGCCTGGAGCACGACGGCGCCGGTCAGTTCGTCCCCGTCGCCGTCCAGGTCGACGGTGATCTCGAAGTGGGCGCGCTCCTGGAGGAGTGTGGTCGGCTCGATGGTGACTCCCGCCGCCTCCGCCCGGTCCGGCAGCCAGGTGTTGTTGACGGCGAGCATCGTCTGGGTCAGGGGCGTACGACCGCTGCGCCGGGGCAGTTTGAGCGTCTCCACCAGCAACTCGAAGGGCACGTCGGCGTTCCCGTACGCGTCCACGCACCGGGCGCGCACCTGCCCCAGCACAGCGGTGAACTCCGGATCCGCCGAGAGGTCCACGCGTACGGGGACGGTGTTGACGAAGAACCCGACCAGGGACTCCAGTTCCTCCTGGCCGCGCCCCGCGAACGGCAGGCCGACCACCACGTCGGGGCTCCTGGTCCAGCGGGCGAGCACCACCGCGTACGCCGCCAGGGCCACCATGAACGGCGTGACGTCGCCGGTGTCGCCGGCGACCGCGCGCAGTTGGCGCACCATCGCGGCGGGCAGCCGCAGCGGTGCCTGTACGGTGCCGCGCTCGGGCGCGGCGGGCGGGACGCGGTCGGTGGGCAGGGCCGGCTGTGCGACACCGGCCAGTCGCTCACGCCAGTGGTCGAGCTGACCGTCCAGCTCTCCCGTGTCGAGGCGTTCCTTCTGCCAGGCGGCGAAGTCGGCGTACTGGACGGCGAGTTCGGGCAGGACGGTGGACAGGTCCGTACCCCGCACCGCCTCGGTGTAGAGCGCGGTCAGCTCCGCCAGGAGCACGCCCAGCGACCATCCGTCGGCGACCGCGTGGTGCACGACGACGGTGAAGAGGTGGTCGTCGGGCCCGGTACGTGTCAGCCGGCACCGTACGAGGGGCCCCCGGCCCAGGTCGAAGGGCACGGCGGCCAGTTCGCGCGCCTGTGCCAGGGCCAGTTCGTGACTGTCCGCCTCGTGCACGGGCAGCGCCAGCGGCTCCGCCTCCCGCACCACCTGTACGACCTCGGCGCCCTCCAGTTCCAGGACGCTGCGCAGCACCTCGTGCCGGGCCACCACCTCGCTCATCGCGGCGGTCAGCGCCGCCGTGTCGAGGGCGCCGCGCAGCCGGAGCCCGACCGCTTCGTTGTACAGCGGGGTGTCGGGGTCGATCTGCTCCAGCAGCCAGAGCCGCTGCTGGCCGTACGAGGCGGGCAGGACGTACAGGTCTTCGGTCATGGTGTCCTCGCTCAGCGGTAGTCGCGCAGCAACTCGGTCAGAAGCGACGTGCCGAACTCCAGGGCCTCGACGGGGATCCGCTCGTCGGCCGTGTGCAGGAGGGTGCGGTGCTCGGCCCCGGCGGGCAGGTTCATCGGCAGCCAGCCGTAGCAGCGGATGCCGAGACCGGCGAAGAATCCGGCGTCCGTGGCGGCCGGTGTCACCATCGGCAGCGGTACGGCGCCGGGGTCGGCCTTGCTGGTCAGCTCCGTCAGCAGGTCGTAGAAGCCGCCGAACATCGGCTCGGCGATGCGGTCCTGACGTACCGCAAGTCCTTGGACCAGCAGGTCCAGTTCGGCGTCGGGGCCGATCAGGGCACGGATCTCCGCCTCGAACTCCTCCCTGGTGTGGTCACCGGGCAGGATGCGGCCGTCCAGCTCGGCGCTCGCCTCGCCCGGCAGGACGTTGATCTTGTCGCCGGCGCGGATCACGGTGGGGTTCACGGTGTGCCGCAGGACCGAGTCGAGCTGGAGTGCCGCCGCCTGCGGGAGCCCGGTGGGAGGCGCGTCGGTGGGGTCGTCGCGCAGGGCGCGTACGGCGGTGGCCAGTTCCTCGGGGAGAGCCTGGGCGACGTCGGTCAGCATCCGCCGGGCGGCGGGCCCGAGATGGCGCGGGAGCCGCGCGCCGGAGAGCCGGGTGAGCAGCGTGCCGAGCTGTCCGGCGGCCATGCCGGGCGGGGAGAGGCGGGAGGCGTGCCCGCCGGGGCCGCGCACGGTGGCCCGGTACCAGCAGGCGCGCTTCTCGGCGACGACGACGGGGTGGATGCGCAGGCCCGCCAGGTCGAGCCCGGCGCCGCCCTCCTCACCGATGCCGTAGCGGATACCGCTGAACAGCTCGGGGTGTTCGGCGGTCAGCCAGCGGGCGCCGTTGATGCTGCCGTGTTCCTCGTCGGCGACCACGGCCAGGACGACGTCCCCGGCGGGTCGTTGACCGGACTCGTGGAGCCGGGTGAGGGCGGTCAGCATCATCGACAGGCCGCCCTTCATGTCGACGGCGCCGCGGCCCCACACCTCGCCGTCGATCAGTTCGGCGGCGAACGGCGGGTGCTGCCACCGCTGCCCTGTGACGGGGACGACATCGCTGTGGCCGTGCAGCAGCAGCGGTGGCGCGACGCCCCGTCCGGGGAAGCGGACGATGAGGTTGGCCCGGTCCGGGGTGCGGGCCAGGACCTTGACGTTCAGCTCGTCGCGGTGGGCGAGCCGCGCCGTGAGGTACTCGACGCAGGCGCGCTCGTTGCCCGGCGGATTGGTGGTGTCGATCCGGATGAGGTCCCGTAGCAGGGGCAGCGGATCCGTGGTGAGTCGTTCGGCCATCGTGTCAGTCCCCCAGGACGTGGTGGCGGGCGGCCAGCAGGGCGGCGACCTCGCGCCGCAGCGCCGTCGGGCTGCCGAGTGTCAGCGTGTCGACGGCGGCGCGGCGGTGGAACACGGAGATGTCCTGTTCCTCCGTCAGTCCGGCGGCGCCGTGCAGATGGACGGCCTCGGCCGTCACGTCCCGCGCCAGGTCGGCGGCGAGGAACAGGGCCTGGGCGGCGGTGGATCCGATGTCCTGTCCGGCGTCCCCGTCCCGCGCGACGGACCGTACGAAGCTCCGTACGACCGTGGCCTCGGCCGCCGCGGCGGCAAGCCGGTGGGCGAGTGCCTGGTGCTGGGCGAGCGGCCGGCCGAAGGCGCTGCGGCTCTTGACCCGTTCGACGGTCAACTCCAGTGCTCCGTGCACCAGTCCGGTGAGATAGCCCGCCTGGACGATCCGGGCGCGGGCCAGGGCGCGCCCGTACGAAGGGCCGTGGGGCAGCAGGCCGTCCGGGACGGGCTCCGCGCGCTCCAGCGTGACCCGGTGGAGGTCGCCGCGGCCGATGTCGTCGTGCCGCCGCAGGGTCAGGCCCGGGGCCCCGGCCGCCACCAGCGCGTGCTCGTGGTCACCGGCGACGAGCAGCAGGTCGACGTCGGGCGCGAAGGCGACGAACCGTCGGGTGCCGCTGACGCGGCCGTCGTGCGTCGTCAGGGGCGCCGGGCGGGACGGTTCGTCGGTGCCGTGTTCGCGGACGGCGACCGCGACGGTGCGCGTCCCTTCCGCGATCCGCTCCAGGAGGGTGTCGTGGCGGCCGTCGGCGGCGAGCAGTTCGGCCGCGAGGACGGTGTCCTGGAAGGGACTCTGGAACAGCGCCGGGCCCATCACCTCGGCGGTCGCCACGAGGCGGGCCAGTGCGTCGACGGGTCCGCCGAGCCGTACGGGCAGCAGCGCGCGCAGTTCGCCGAGGTCCGCGAGGGTGGCCCAGACCAGCTCCCGGGCGGCGGTGTCCGCCTCGCTGGGTGCTTCCTGCCCGGCGCCCTTGGGGCGGTCACCGAGGCGGCGCAGGACGGGGATCAGCTCGTCGTCGAAGAGTTCGGTGAGGCTCACAGCAGACCCAGTCCGTTGGTCGCGATCAGATAGAGCATGATCTCGGAGGTTCCGGAGGCCAGCCGGTGGGCCGGGCCGAGGCGCACGTTGGCCTCCAGCACCCCGTCCGCCGTCGCCTCGCCGTCCCAGGCGGTGAGCACGGAGCCCATGCCGTCGATCTCCTGGCCGGCCTGGAGGACGGGGCGGAACTGTTCGCCCGCGTACCACTTGGACATGGCCGAGGCCACGGGGTCGGGGGCACCGGCGGCCAGATTGTCGACCATCTGCCAGGCCATCGCGTGGCTGGCGCGCAGGCGCGCGTCCAGCTCCGCCAGTCGGACGCCGTGGACCGGGTCGGCCAGCCGTCCGGTCTCGGCCGCCCGTCTGATCACCAGGTCGAGCAGGCGGCGCGCCTTGCCGTGGAAGTCGATTCCGGTGCGTTCCAGTTGCAGCAGGTCGTTCAGGCTTCGCCAGCCGTCGTCGACCTCTCCGACGACGTCCGCCTCCGTGAGCCGTACGCCGTCGATCACGACGAGGTTGAAGCGGTCGTTCTGGACGCTGGGGACGGGCTCGACATGGACGCCCGGTGAGCGCAGCGGCAGCAGGAAGAGGGTGATGCCGTACATGCCGATCGCGCCGTCGCTGGTACGGGCGGCGCAGAGCGCGACATCCGCGAACTGCGACTTCATGTTGAAGACCTTGGTCCCGTACAGGCGCCAGCCGTCGCCGTCCGCCTCCGCCCTGGTGCGCAGCGCGGAGAGGTCGGAGCCGGCGTCCGGTTCGGTGAAGAGCACGCTGGCGGCCCGCTCGCCTCGGGCGAGCGCGGGCAGGTGCTGCTTCTTCTGGCGCTCCGTACCGGCGAGGAGGAGGAATTTGCCGACGATGTCGATGCTGAGTACGTGTACGTCGTCGGGGACCCCGGCCAGCGTCATCTCCTCGGTGACGACGGCGGCTTCGCGGGGGCTCAGGCCGAGCCCGCCGTACTCCCGGGGCCAGTCGGCGGCCAGCCAGCCGCGCTCCCCGAGGGCGCGGTAGACCTCCAGTCCGGCGGCCTCCTCGCCGGGCGCGTGGGCCGCCACCTCGGCGAGGGTGCGGCGGACGGTGTCGCCGGCGAAGAAGGCGTGCACCTCTTCACGGAAGGTGTCGATGCCGGTGACGGGCGGGGCCTGGGTCACGTCGTCTCCTCCAACTGGTCGAGCAGGGAGTCCAGTTCGTCGTCGGAGACGCCCGCGAGTTCGTCGGCCTCGATCAGCTCGGCCAGTTGGGCGATGGTGGAGCGTACGAAGAGCTGGCGCAGTTCCAGCTCGACGCCGAAGGCCGCGCGGATGCGGGAGGCGAGTTGGGTGACCTTGAGCGAGTTGCCGCCGACCGCGAAGAAGCTCGCGTGGATGTCGATCTCCAGCTCCGGGTCCAGCAGTTCGTGCCAGATCTCGGCGAGCTTGTGCTCGGTCTCCGTGGAGGGCGGGGCCGCCCGGTACGTCAGCGGGGCGCCCGGCTCCGGCAGCCTGGCCCGGTCCAGCTTGCCGCTGGCGGCCCGTGGCAGCTCGGGCAGGGCGACGAACTCGGCCGGTACGAGATGGGCCGGCAGCTTGTCGACGAGGTGGCCGCGCAGGGCCGCGCCGTCCGCCGCCGTGTCGGTCGTGGCGTAGTAGCACACCAGCCGTGCGGCGGTGCCGTCGCCGCGGGCGACGACGACCGATTCGGTGACGGCCGGGTGGGACTCGACGGCGTGCTCGATCTCGCCGGGCTCGATACGCAGGCCCCGGATCTTGATCTGGTTGTCCGCGCGGCCGAGGAAGGTGAGGTTCCCGTCCGGGGCGCGTACGACGAGGTCACCTGTCCGGTAGAGCCGCGCCCCCGGCGGGCCGAAGGGGTCGGGCAGGAAGCGCTCGGCGGTGGCCCCGGGACGGTGGGCGTAGCCGCGGGCCACGCCCACGCCGCCGACGAACAGTTCGCCGGGCACCCCGTCGGGCACCGCGTTGCCGTAGCGGTCCAGCACGTGCGCCGTGTAGTTGGCCATCGGCGTGCCGATCGGCGGCATGGTGTCGTACGGGCCGTCGGGGCACCGGTAGTCGATGCAGGCGATGGTGGCCTCGGTGGGGCCGTACCCGTTGTGGAACTCGCGGCCCTCGGTGTTCCAGCGGTTGACCAGTTCGCCGGGGAACGCCTCCAGGCCGACGAACAGGGCCCGCAGGTCGGGGAAGAGCCGCTCGTCGAGCTGGCCGAGCACGGCGGGCGGCAGGTCGGTGACGGTGACCCGCTCCTCCCGCATGAGGCGGGTCAGCTTCTCGGTGTCCCACAGCACGTCGGTGGGGGCGTGCACCAGTTGCGCACCGGCGCACAGCGAGCTGAAGAAGTCGAAGAGGGAGACGTCGTAGGCGGGATTGGCGAATTGCAGGACGCGGTCGCCCTCGCCCAGCCGGAACATGTCGATGGAGGCGCGGGTGAAGTTGACGACGGAGCGGTGCTCGACCTGGACGCCCTTGGGCTTGCCGGTGGAGCCCGAGGTGAAGATCAGATAGGCGAGGTTCTCCGGGCGGACCCCGAAGTGGGGGCGCTCGACGGGCCGTTCCTTGAGGGTCGGGTCGTCGACGCGGAGCGCGGTGACCCCGGCGGGCAGCTCCCCCGCGAGGTCTTCGGTGGTCACCACGACCGTGCAGCGCGCCTCGGTGAGCACGGTGGCCCAGCGCTCCGCCGGGTGGTCGGGGTCGAGCGGCAGATACGCGCCGCCCGCCTTGTGGATCCCGAGGAACGCCGTGGGCAGTTGGGGGCCCCGCCGCAGCAGCACAGCCACCACCGTCTCCGGGCCGACCCCCGCTTCGTGGAGCGCCCGGGCGAGCTGGTTGGCCCGCTCCTCCAGCTGCCGGTAGCTGAGGTGCTCTCCCAGGTAGGAGGTGGCGGGCGCGTCGGGCGCGCGGTCCACCACTGCCTCGAACATCTCGTGCAGACAGCCCTCCGGCACGGGACCGGGGTTGCCGCTGGACTCGACCAGCTTCCGCTGCTCGGCCGCGGTGAGCAGGGGCAGTTCGCTCACCCGCAGGCCGGGGTCGGCGACGACGGCCTCCAGGACGGCCGCGTAGTGCCCGAGGAGCCGTTCGACACGGTCGGCGTCGAACAGATCGGTGGAGTACTCGGCCCAGAGCCGGAGTCCTTCGGGGATCTCCGTGAGCTGTACGGCGAGGTCGAACCGGGCGGTGTCGCCCTCCATGGGATACGCGCCGACGTCGACGCCGGCGATGGTCGCGGACTCCACTCCGGAGTGCTGGAGGGTGAAGGAGGTCTGGAAGAGGGGGTTGCGGCTGGGGTCGCGCTCGGGGGCCAGTTCCTCCACCAACCGCCCGAAGGGCAGGCTCTGGTGGAGGTGGGCGCCCATGACGCGGTCGCTGGTCCGCTTGAGCAGTTCGAGGAAGGTGGGGTCGCCGGAGGTGTCGCAGCGCAGCACGACAGTGTTGGCGAAGAAGCCGATGAGCGGCTCGACCTCGCGGCGCTCACGGCCGGAGAAGACCGATCCGACGACCAGGTCCTCCTGCCCGGTCCAGCGGTCGAGCAGCGCGCCGAACGCCGCCAGGGTCACGGTGAGCAGCGTGACGTGCTCGGCGCGGGCCAGCTGGTTGAGGCCGTCGCGTACGGCGGGCGGGAGCAGCCGGTCCGTCTCCGCGCCCGCTCCGGTGGTGACGGCGGGGCGCGGCCGGTCGGCCGGCAGGTTCAGGGTGGGCAGCGCCGCCAACTGCTCCTTCCAGTACGCCAGGTGCTCGTCCAGCAGCGCCCCGGTCATCCGGCCGCGCTGCCACACCGCGTAGTCCGCGTACTGGACCTCCAGCGCCGGCAGCTCCGCCGGCCGGCCCGTGGTCTCGGCCTCGTAGAGATGCAGCAGTTCGCCCACGAGGATCGGCATGGACCAGCCGTCGCTGGCGATGTGGTGCAGCGCCAGGACGAGGATGTGCTCCCGCTCCCCGGTGCGGACCAGGTTGGCGCGCAGCACGGGGCCGCGCGCCAGGTCGAAGGGCTCCTGGGCGAGGCCGAGAACGAAACGCCGTACGTCGGGCTCGGGCACCCCGGTCAGGTCCGTCACGGGGACGGGCACGGGGCTGCCGGGCGGGGTGATGTCCTGGTAGGGGACGCCGTCGCGCTCGGGGTAGCGGGTGCGCAGGGTCTCGTGCCGGTCGGTCAGTGCGGTCAGCGCCCGGCTCAGGGCCGCGG
>NZ_MDCR01000075.1:76535-95951 GCF_001723055.1 Streptomyces niveus | reverse complement strand
ACCCGGACACCACCGCAACCACCCCAGCCCGCCGCAGGCGCAACCCGCCCGGCCGGCCCGGGCACCACCTAGCGCGCCGCAGGCGCCATCGCCGAGACGATCGACTCGTCGATCTTTGGGAACGCGAACGTGAACCCCGACTCCAGCAGCTTCCTCGGCCGCACCCGCTGGCTGCTCAGCACGTCCACCGAGAACTCGCCCAGCGCCACCCGCAGCGCCGCCGACGGCACCGCGAACACCGTCGGGCGGTGCAGCACGCGGCCCATCGCCGCCGTGACCTCGCGGTTCGTCACCGGTTCCGGCGCCGTCAGGTTCACCGGGCCAGACAGGGACTCCGTGTCGATCAGGTGCCGCAGCGCCGCCACGTGGTCGTGCAGGGAGATGAAGCTCCAGTACTGGCGCCCGTCGCCGATCCGGCCGCCCAGCCCCGCGCGGAAGATCGGGAACAGCCGGCCCCACGCGCCGCCCTCGCGCGCCACGACCAGCCCCGTGCGGGCGAACACCGTCCGTACGCCCGCGTCCGTCGCGGGGGCGGCGGCGTCCTCCCACTCGACGCACACCGAGGGCAGGAACCCCTCGCCGGGCGGCGCCGACTCGTCCACCGCGCGGTCGCCCGTGTCGCCGTAGAAGCCGATGGCCGACCCGCACACCAGGACCTTCGGCGGGGTGTCGAGGGAGGCGACGGCCTCGGCGATCGCCGCCGTACCGAGGACACGACTGTCCCTGATCTCTTTCTTGTACGCGTCGGTCCACCGGTGGTCCGCCACCCCCGCGCCCGCGAGATGGACCACGGCCTCGCAGCCGTACAGCCCGCTCACGTCCACGTACTGGCGGGCGGGGTCCCACTCGACCTCGTCGCCCGCCCGGGAGGGATGCCGGACCAGACGGACCACGTCGTGCCCGTCCGCCCGCAGGGAGCGCGTCAGCGCCGTACCGATGAGCCCGTTGGAGCCGGTGATCGCGATCCTCATGGAACCCATCCTGCCGCTCCCCGCCCCCGTGGGACAGTTGGTGCCATGCCGGAACCACTCATACGCGCCGCTCTGCCGTCGGACGACGACGCCCTGAGCCGTCTCGACCACGACACCTGGTCGTTCCTCCACGCGGTGACGCCCAGGCAGGAGCCGCCGTTCGAGCCGTTCTTCGACTCGCGGCACCGGCCCCAGGACTATCTGGTCGCCGAGGCGGACGGCCGGATCGCCGGATATCTGCGGCTGGCGGCGCCCACCCCGCTCGCCTGCAACGCGCACGTCCGGCAGATCCAGGGGCTCGCCGTGCACGACTGGGCGCGTGGCCGGGGAGTGGCGCGGGGGCTGCTGCGGGCGGCCATGGAGAAGGCGCGTGGCGAGGGCGCGGTGCGGATGACGCTACGGGTGCTCGGGCACAACGAACCGGCGCGCACGCTCTACGAGTCGGAGGGCTTCGTGGTGGAGGGTGTGCTGCCCGGGGAGTTCTTCCTGGACCGGCGGTACGTCGACGACGTCCTCATGGGGCGTTCGCTGGACGTCTGACGGTGCCGGGGCGGGTCAGTCGACGCCGAACCGCTCCCAGAGCCGGGGAAGGCGGTCCGCGAGTGCCTGTGAGTCCTCGAAGTCGACCGGTGTGCCCTCGGGCTCCGGGGCCTGCGGGGTGACCCCCAGGTCGGGCGCGACGGCGCCGGTGAGCTGCTCGTACGCCTCGTCCGCCGCGTACCCCAGCTCCTCGCCGTCGCCGTCGACCTCCTCGTCGAACTCGTCGATCAGCTCCGCGAGGCTGTCCGGGTCGTGCACCGCGCCCTCGAACATCTCCCGGCCCTGGCCGATGAGCCAGCAGCGGAAGTAGTCGAACGCGTCGTCGCTCGCGCCGCCGAGCAGAATCGCCGCCGCCGCCCACAGGTCCCAGTGGTACGCGCGGTTGTAGCGGGTCTCGAAGTGCCGGGCGAAGTCCAGGACCGAGTCGGGGTCGAGTTGGAGCAGCCGCTCCACGACGAGATCGGCGTGCTCGTCCGGGTCGCCGCCGGCGGCCTCGCGCGTGGCGTCGATGATCTCCCAGAACTCCGTCTCGTCGGTCACGGGTACAGCATCGTGCTTGGCGGGAGGCGGCGCACGCGGAGCGCGGAAAGCGGGGGAGATCCGCGCGGCGCGGATCATGCCGGACAGAAGATGTCTCCTTTTCGTGGAACGGTCGTGGTGAGAGACCGACAGAGAGGGAGCCGGCTGATGACCGACAAGCCGTTCGCAGGAAAGATCGCACTGGTGGCCGGGGCCACCCGGGGTGCGGGGCGGGCGATCGCCGTGGAGCTGGGCGCCGTCGGCGCGACGGTGTACGTGACGGGGCGCACCACGCGCGGGAGCGCCAGCGAGGTGGGGCGGCACACGGAGACGATCGAGGAGACGGCCGAACTGGTCACCCGCGCGGGCGGCGAAGGCATCGCCGTACCGACCGACCATCTGGAGGTCGAACGCGTACAGGCGCTGGTGGACCGGATCGACCGGGAGCAGGGCCGGCTGGACGTGCTGGTCAACGATGTGTGGGGCGGGAACAAGTTCCTCGACTTCGGCACCCCCGTGTGGGAGCTCGACCTGGAGCGCGGGCTGCGGATGCTCGACCTCGGGGTGAAGACCCACCTCATCACCAGCAGCGTCGCGCTGCCGCTGCTCGTACGGCGGCCCGGGGGCCTGGTGGTGGAGGTCACCGACGGCACCGCGGAGTCCAACAGGACACCGCGTGAGAACTTCTACTACGACCTCGCCAAGAACGCCCCGATCCGGATGGCCTATCTGCTGGCGGAGGAGCTGAAGAGCGTGGGCGGTACGGCGGTCGCGGTCACGCCCGGCTTCCTGCGCTCCGAGGAGATGCTCGACGGCTTCGGCATCACCGAGGAGAACTGGCGGGACGGTATCAAGATCCACCGGCACTTCGCGCTGTCCGAGACACCCGCGTACGTGGGCCGGGGAGTCGCGGCGCTCGTCGTGGACCCGGAGCGGGAGCGCTGGGCCGGGCAGTCGCTGTCCAGCGGACAGCTCGCGAAGGAGTACGGCGTCACGGACGTGGACGGCAGCCGCCCGGACATGTGGGGGTACATGGCGGCCGAGGCGGCGGCGCCGGGCACGGAGGTGCCCATGGACGGCTACCGGTAGAGGCGCGCCGTACGGTCGGCGGAGTCGGCGAAGTGGGCACGCAGCTCCGCCGGCTCCAGCACCTCCAACTCCGGCCCGAAGCCGAAGAGCTGGGCGAACGCGACGTCGGCCGACTCGACCGGCAGTGTGAGGGTCGTCCAGCCGTCCTCGTCCGGCGGGCCCGCCGCCTCGACGGCCTCCTGGGCCGAGGCCCGGTCGGTCAGGTACGGCAGTCGGCGCAGCCCCTCGGGGGAGAGCCGGAGCACCACCTCCGTACGGAGGATGGACCGCGCGAACTGCGCCGCCCGCTCTTCCCAGAAGGCGGCCAGGTCGAAGGACTCGTCCCGTTCGAAGCGCTCCCGCGTGAGCGTGACCTGCGTGAAGCGGTCGATCCGGTAGACGCGGAAGGCCGTCTCGACGCGAGCGCAGAGGTACCAGACGCCCGCCTTGAGCACGAGTCCGTACGGGGCCAACTCCCGCTCCACCTCGGCGTCCTGGCGCCGGTAGCGGGCGAGGACGGTGCGGTCGTCCCACACGGCCTCGGCGACGGCCGGCAGCCACTCCGGGGTCTCCGGTTCCTGGTACCAGCCCGGCGCGTCCAGGTGGAAGCGCCGGGCCGCCGAGTCCGACGCTCCCCTCAGGGAGGGGAGCAGCGCCGCCGACACCTTGAGGCGGGCGGCGGACCCCGCGTCCTCCAGGCCCATCTCGCGCAGCGCGTTCGGCAGCCCCGAGAGGAACAGGGCCTCCGCCTCGCCCCGTGCCAGGCCCGTGAGGCGCGTGCGGTAGCCGCCGACGAGCCGGTAGCCACCGGAGCGCCCCCGGTCCGCGTAGACGGGCACCCCGGCCTCGGAGAGGGCCAGCGCGTCGCGGGTGACGGTGCGCTCGGACACCTCCAGCTCCTGTGCCAGCTCGGCCCCGGTCATGGAGGGCCGCGCCTGGAGGAGCAGCACCATCTTGATCAGCCGGGCAGCGCGCATGGACCCATTGTCCACGCGCGCCGCCGCGGGCCGGACCGGAGCAGGCCCTGTCCGGAGCTACGCCAGGGGTTCCTGGAGTTCGGTCACCCACTTGTCCTTGTCCGCCGGGCATTCGAGGTTGACCTCGCGCGCGTACCCCGCGGAGCGGTGGTCACCCGTGTCGATCCAGCGGGCCAGGATCTGGGCGGTCGGCATGATCGTCTCCATCGAACCCCGGTGCACGATCGTCGCGGCCCGCTCGATGGGCGGCAGGTCCAGGATCTCGAAGTCCTGGCCCGGCGCCGGGTCCGCGGAGACCGTCACCCCCGCGTGGACGACGACGGCACCGTTCCCCTCGGGCGCGTCCTCGTAGCGGGCGACACCGGGCCCCGTCGGAGTCACCCCGGCCGCCTCCAGGCGGCGGAACAGCTCCTCGTACAGAGGCACGATCACCGGGCCGATGTCCCGGGGTTCGTAACTGGCGGCCACGGAGGTCAGTTCGGCCACCCGTACCGCTGGAATGGTCTTGACGACGACGTCTTCGGTGGGCATGTGCCCCTCACTCTCGATCGACCGGAGCCTCGCCTCGACCTGGGCCAGTGTGGCGGCGTTCGCCGCCATCGCCGCCGCCAGCTCGGCCCGCCGCAGCATCAGCATCCCGCGCAGCTCCTGAGGGCTCACGCGGTCTTCGAGGATCTCCCGCACCTGCTGGAGCGTGAAGCCGAGATCCTTGAGGGCGATGACCCGGTTGAGCTGGGCGAGCTGGGCCGCCGTGTAGTGGCGGTAGCCGCTGAACGAGTCGGTGTGGGCGGGACGCAGCAGCCCGATCGCGTCGTAGTGACGCAGCATGCGGGCCGACACACGGCCGTGCCTGGCGAAGTCTCCGATGGTGAACATGACGTCCCCTACTGCACGGCTTCACACGGTGTCAGGGTCAAGCATGCCGTGGACCTCGCCTTATAAGGAAGCGGCTCCGGCCGGCCACGAGGGCCGGCCGGAGCCGCTTTCTGCAAGAGGGGCTCAGAGGCCGTAGCGCTCCCGCGCCTCCTTGACCGACGACGCGGGCACCTCGCCGCGCCGCGCGAGCTGCGCCAGTGCCGCGACCGTGATCGACCGGGCGTCGACACCGAAGTGGCGGCGGGCCGCCTCACGCGTGTCGGAGAGCCCGAAGCCGTCCGTACCGAGCGAGGAGTAGTCCTGCTCGACCCACTGGCTGATCTGGTCGGGCACCTGGCGCATCCAGTCGCTGACGGCCAGCACCGGCCCCTGCGCGCCGTCCAGGGCGCGCGTCACGTACGGCGTGCGCTGCTCGCCGCGCAGCAGCGCCTCGTCGCACTCCAGCGCCTCCCTGCGCAGCTCGCCCCAGGACGTCGCCGACCAGACGTCGGCCGTGACACCCCACTCGGCGGCGAGCAGCTCCTGGGCCTCCAGGGCCCAGTGGATGGCCGTGCCGGAGGCGAGCAGCTGGAGCCTCGGCGCGTCCGCCTTGGCGGGCACGCCCTCCTTGAAGCGGTACAGGCCCTTGACGATGCCCTCCTCCACACCCTCGGGCATGGCGGGCTGCGGCATCGGCTCGTTGTAGACGGTGAGGTAGTAGAAGACGTCCTCGGCATCGGGCCCGTACATCCGCCGCAGGCCGTCCTTGACGATGACCGCGATCTCGTACGCGAACGCCGGGTCGTAGTTGAGCGAGGCCGGGTTCGTCGCCGCCAGCAGGTGCGAGTGGCCGTCCGCGTGCTGGAGGCCCTCGCCCGTCAGGGTCGTACGGCCGGCCGTCGCGCCGACGATGAAGCCCTTGCCGAGCTGGTCGGCGAGCTGCCACATCTGGTCGCCCGTGCGCTGCCAGCCGAACATCGAGTAGAAGATGTAGAACGGGATCATCGTCTCGCCGTGCGTCGCGTACGACGTGGCGGCGGCGATGAAGTCGGCCATCGAACCGGCCTCGGTGATCCCCTCGTTGAGGATCTGGCCGTCCTTGGCCTCCTTGTAGTACATGATCTGGTCACGGTCGACCGGGTCGTACGTCTGGCCCAGCGGCGAGTAGATGCCCGCCGACGGGAACAGCGCCTCCATACCGAACGTACGCGCCTCGTCGGGGACGATCGGGACCCAGCGCCTGCCGGTCTCCTTGTCCCGCATCAGGTCCTTCACGAGCCGGACGAACGCCATGGTCGTGGCGACCGACTGCTTGCCGGAACCCTTGTAGACGGACTGGAACGCCTTCTCGGACGGCTGCGGCAGGGCGACGGCATGCACTCGGCGGGCCGGGGCGGGCCCGCCGAGCTCGGCACGCCGCTCCTGCAGATAGCGGACCTCGGGGGAATCGGCGCCGGGGTGGGCGTACGGCACCAGTTCTTCGTTCAACGTCGAGTCGGGGATGGGAAGTTCCAGCAGATCGCGCATGGCGCGGAACTGCTCCCCGGAGAGCTTCTTCATCTGGTGGTTGGCGTTGCGCGACTCGAAGCCGGCGCCGAGCGTGTAGCCCTTCACCGTCTGCGCGAGGACCACGGTCGGCGCGCCCTTGTGGGCGAGCGCGGCGCGGTAGGCCGCGTACACCTTGCGGGCCTCGTGGCCGCCGCGCGAGGTGTGGAAGCACTCGGCGATCTTCGCGTCGGTCAGCAGTTTCGCCAGCTCGGCGAGCGCGGGCTCGGCGCCGAAGAAGTGCTCACGGATGTACGCCACGTCGCGGGTCGCGTACGTCTGGAACTGCGCGTCCGGTACGGCGCGCAGCCTCCTGACGAGGGCGCCCGTGGTGTCGAGCGCGAACAGCTCGTCCCAGGCGGAGCCCCACAGCGACTTCACGACGTTCCAGCCCGCGCCGCGGAACTGGGACTCCAGCTCCTGCACGATCTTGAAGTTCGCGCGGACGGGGCCGTCGAGGCGCTGGAGGTTGCAGTTGATGACGAAGGTGAGGTTGTCGAGTCCTTCGCGGGCCGCGAGGGCGAGTGCCGCCGTCGACTCGGGCTCGTCCATCTCGCCGTCGCCGAGGAACGCCCATACGTGGGAGGCGGAGGTGTCCTTGATGCCGCGGTTCGTCAGGTAGCGGTTGAAGCGCGCCTGGTAGATCGCGGAGAGCGGACCGAGGCCCATGGAGACGGTGGGGAACTCCCACAGCCACGGCAGCCGCCGGGGGTGCGGGTAGGACGGGAGGCCCTTGCCGCCGGCCTCCTGACGGAAGTTGTCGAGGTGCTCCTCGGTGAGGCGGCCGTCGAGGAAGGCGCGGGCGTAGATGCCGGGGGAGGCGTGGCCCTGTATGTAGAGCTGGTCGCCGGAGCCCTCGCCCTCCTTGCCGCGGAAGAAGTGGTTGAAGCCCGTCTCGTAGAGCCAGGCGGCCGAGGCGAAGGTGGCGATGTGGCCACCGACACCGAGGCGCGCGCCCCGGGTGACCATCGCGGCGGCGTTCCAGCGGTTCCAGCCGGCGATCCGGGTCTCCATCGCCTCGTCGCCGTCGAAGGCGGGCTCGGCGGCGGTCGGGATGGTGTTCAGGTAGTCCGTCTCCAGCAGAGCGGGCACGGGAACCCCGGCGCTCTCGGCGTGCTGGAGCGTGCGCCGCATCAGGTACGCCGCACGGTGCGGGCCCGCATGCTCGGTGACGGCGTCGAGAGAGGCCGCCCATTCGGCGGTTTCCTCGGCGTCGCGGTCCGGGAGCTGGTCGAGCTCGCTCGGAAGCTTGCCTACGGGGTCGGGCATGGTCGCCGCCTTCCGGACAGGAGGAGGGTCAAAAGAGGCCTTGTCTGGCAGGACAGGGCGAGGGGCTGGGTGCAGCCCGCTGTCGACTGTAAGTCGCTGATCGATGATCGATCAAAGAGTTGACGGCAAAATTTCATGATCTGAAGAAATTGGCATCCAGTGCCGGTGGGCAGGGCACGCGGTGACGCCTCGAAACGGTATGAAACGGGCGCCCGCTCAGGCGCGCGGCGCACATCCGAGCACGTGATCCTTCACCAGTGCGCCGATGAGCGGATCACGGCGGTGGAAGGCCTCGACCAGCTCCTGGTGCTCCTCGGCGTACGACTTCTGCACCGTGCCCAGCCACCGGATCGACAGCGCCGTGAACACCTCGATGCCCAGCCCCTCCCAGGTGTGCAGCAGCACGCTGTTCCCGGCGGCGCGTACCAGCTCGCGGTGGAAGTCGACGGTGTGCCGTACCTGCGCGGTCCCGTCGGCCCGCCGGTCGGCCTCGTACAGCGCCGTCACGTGGGGCTCCAGGGCGGAGGTGTCGGCCGCCAGCCGCTCGGCGGCCAGCTCGGCGGCGATCTGCTCCAGACCTGCCCGTACGGGGTAGCTCTCCTCAAGATCGGCGGCGGTCAGATTCCGTACCCGTACGCCCTTGTTCGGCGCGGACTCGATCAGCCGCAGCGACTCCAGCTCCCGCAGCGCCTCGCGTACGGGCGTCTGACTGACGGCCAGCTCGGTCGCGATCCGCCGCTCCACGATCCGCTCACCCGGCTTCCAGCGTCCGCTGACGATGCCCTCCACGATGTGCTCGCGGATCTGCTCGCGCAGCGAGTGGACGACGGGCGGGGTCATGACGGGACTCCTTCGGGTGACCGAGCCGAGGTTACCCCTCTTGAGGGGGGTGTCAGGTGCTTGATGACGCACAGAGGCGGACTCCTTACGAGGTGCGGAAGAACCCTTTACGCGGGCGGGTCCCGCTACGCGGGCGGTCCCCGTGCGCGCGCGCACGACGGCGCCCCCGGCCGGATCTCTCCGGACGGGGGCGCCGTCGTAGCTGTACCGGGCGGTGGCTACAGGCCGAGCTCGACCTCGAACTCGCCCGCCTCCAGGATCGCCTTGACCGCCGTCAGGTAGCGGGCGGCGTCCGCGCCGTCCACCAGGCGGTGGTCGTAGGAGAGCACGACGTGGACCATGTCGCGCACCGCGATCGTCTCGCCGAGGTCCGGGTGGTTGATGACCACCGGACGGCGGACCGTCGCGCCGATGCCCAGGATGGCGACCTGGTTCGGGGGCACGATGATCGTGTCGAACAGGGCGCCGCGCGAACCGGTGTTGCTGATGGTGAAGGTCGCACCGGACAGCTCGTCCGGCGTGATCTTGCTGCCGCGGACCTTGCCCGCCAGCTCGGCGGTCTTCTTGGCGATGCCGGCGAGGTTCAGATCGCCCGCGCCCTTGATGACCGGCGTCATCAGACCCTTCTCGGAGTCCACGGCGATGCCGATGTTCTCCGAGTCGAAGTACGTGATGGTGCCCTCGTCCTCGTTGATACGGGCGTTGACGACCGGGTACGCCTTCAGCGCCTGGGCCGCGGCCTTGACGAAGAACGGCATCGGGGACAGCTTCACGCCCTCACGGGCGGCGAAGGACTCCTTGGCCTGCGCGCGCAGCCTCATCAGCTTGGTGATGTCGACCTCGACGACCGACGTCAGCTGAGCCTGGCTGTGCAGCGCCTTCATCATGTTCTCGCCGATGACCTTGCGCATGCGCGGCATCTTGACCGTCTGGCCACGCAGCGGGGAGACCTCCAGCTTGGGGGCCTTCGACGCGGCGGGAGCCGGGGCGGCGGCGGGCGCCGGAGCCTGGGCGGCGGCCTTGGCGGCCTCCGCGGCGGCGACGACGTCCTGCTTGCGGATGCGGCCACCGACGCCGGTGCCCTTGACCGAGGCCAGGTCGACGCCGTTCTCGGCGGCGAGCTTGCGCACGAGCGGCGTCACGTACGCGCCCTCGTCACCGGAACCGGCGGCGGGAGCGGGTGCGGCGGCGACGGGGGCCGGAGCCGGAGCCGGTGCGGCGGGAGCCGCGGGTGCGGCCGGCGCGGGTGCGGCCGGCGCGGGTGCGGCCGGCGCGGGCGCGGGCGCCGGTGCCGGGGCAGGAGCCGGAGCAGCGGCCGGTGCGGGCGCCGGAGCCGGTGCGGCGGCAGGTGCCGGGGCGGGAGCGGGAGCGGGTGCCTCCGCCTTCGGCGCGGCCGGAGCCGGTGCCGGGGCGGCGGCCGGAGCGGCACCGGCGGCGCCGATCACGGCCAGCTTCGCGCCGACCTCCGCCGTCTCGTCCTCGGCGACCACGATCTCCAGCAGTACGCCGGCGACCGGGGCGGGAATCTCGGTGTCGACCTTGTCCGTCGAGACCTCCAGCAGCGGCTCGTCGGCCTCGACCGCGTCGCCGACCTCCTTGAGCCAGCGCGTGACGGTGCCCTCGGTGACGCTCTCACCGAGCGCCGGAAGGGTGACGTCCGTGCCCTCGGCGGCGCCGCCGGCGGCCGGGGCCTCAGCGGCGGGCGCGGGCGCCGGAGCCGCCGGGGCCTCCTGAACGGGCGCGGGGGCCGGCGCGGGGGCGGGCTCGGGCGCGGCCTCGGCCGGAGCCGCCGCCTGCTGCGGCGCCTCGGCGGGAGCCGCACCGCCCGTGCCGTCGTCGATCAGGGCCAGCTCGGCGCCGACCTCGACCGTCTCGTCCTCGGCGACCTTGATCGACGCCAGGATCCCGGAGGCGGGCGCCGGGATCTCGGTGTCGACCTTGTCGGTGGAGACCTCGAGCAACGGCTCGTCGGCCTCGACGCGCTCGCCCTCGGCCTTCAGCCAGCGGGTGACAGTGCCCTCGGTGACGCTCTCGCCGAGCGCCGGCAGGGTTACGGAAACCGCCATGGTTTCAGCTGCTCCTAACGGTGGGATCTCCCCAGCTTGCGCGGAGCGCCGAGCGAGGGGAAGTGCGGTAGTGGTCGTCGCGCGCGGACCGGCGCATCAGTCGTGGGCGTGGAGCGGCTTGCCGGCCAGCGCCAGGTGCGCCTCGCCGAGGGCTTCGTTCTGCGTCGGGTGCGCGTGGATGAGCTGCGCGACCTCGGCCGGCAGAGCCTCCCAGTTGTAGATCAGCTGAGCTTCGCCGACCTGCTCGCCCATCCGGTCACCGACCATGTGGACGCCGACGACGGCGCCGTCCTTGACCTGGACGAGCTTGATCTCGCCCGCGGTCTTCAGGATCTTGCTCTTGCCGTTGCCCGCCAGGTTGTACTTCAGGGCGACGACCTTGTCCGCACCGTAGATCTCCTTGGCCTTGGCCTCGGTGATACCGACGGAGGCGACCTCGGGGTGGCAGTACGTCACCCGGGGCACACCGTCGTAGTCGACGGGGACGGTCTTCAGACCGGCCAGCCGCTCCGCCACGAGGATGCCCTCGGCGAAGCCGACGTGCGCGAGCTGGAGCGTCGGGACCAGGTCACCGACGGCCGAGATCGTCTCGACGTTCGTCCGCATGTACTCGTCCACGAGCACGAAGCCGCGGTCCATCGCGACGCCCTGCTCCTCGTAGCCGAGGCCCTGCGAGACGGGGCCGCGGCCGATCGCGACCAGCAGCACCTCCGCGTCGAAGGTCTTGCCGTCGGCCAGCGTGACGCGCACACCGTCCTGTGTGTACTCGGCCTTCTCGAAGAAGGTGCCGAGGTTGAACTTGATGCCGCGCTTGCGGAAGGCCCGCTCCAGGAGCTTGGAGCTGTTCTCGTCCTCGACCGGGACGAGGTGCTTGAGGCCCTCGATGACGGTGACGTCCGTACCGAAGGACTTCCACGCGGAGGCGAACTCGACGCCGATGACGCCGCCGCCGAGCACGATCGCCGTCTGCGGGACGCGGTCCAGCTTCAGCGCGTGGTCCGAGGAGATGATCCGCTGGCCGTCGATCTCCAGACCGGGCAGCGACCTCGGTACGGAACCGGTGGCGAGCAGGACGTGACGGCCCTCGATACGGCGGCCGTCGACGTCGACGGAGGTCGGGGACGACAGCCGCCCCGTGCCCTCGATGTAGGTCACCTTGCGGGAGGCGATCAGGCCCTGGAGGCCCTTGTAGAGGCCGGAGACGACCTCGTCCTTGTACTTGTGGACCCCCGCGATGTCGATGCCCTCGAAGGTGGCCTTGACCCCGAACTGCTCGGACTCGCGCGCCTGGTCGGCGATCTCGCCGGCGTGCAGCAGGGCCTTCGTGGGGATGCAGCCGTTGTGCAGGCAGGTGCCGCCGACCTTGTCCTTCTCGATCAGGGCGACGTCCAGGCCCAGCTGCGCTCCGCGCAGCGCCGCGGCGTAACCGCCGCTACCGCCGCCGAGGATCACTAGGTCGAAAACGGTGCTGGCGTCGTTCGCCACGTCACGTCCTCCATGCATGTGCGCCGGGCGCGGTCGATGACCGGGCGGCGGCTGGTGTTCGGCCGCTGTTTCGTCGGCCCTGTGGTGGGGGCCCTGTCCTGCCGAGAACCCATCTTCGCACTTGTCGGAGGGCGGCGGGACGCGGGGCCGGGGTTCTGAGACGGCCGGTGGGCCGCGATCAGGGGTTACTGACTCGTACGGACGCTCGGGCGCCTGCCCGTACGCGCGACGTACACACGTCCTACACGTGCGTCGCACGCGACGCGGCCTCCGTACGGATGCCACGCGCTGGGGCATCCACGCTCCGCGCGGTGCGATGCCGCGCGGCGGCGTTCTCGCGACGCGTTCGCCGGGAGCGGAACGGCCCGCCCCGCGGTCCCCGGTACTCAACCGGAACCCGCGGGGCGGGCCACGCATTCCCGACGGCGGCCGGAGCCGCCGGCCCGCGTCAGCCCAGGTCGCCCGCGGCGGTGCGCTCGGCGAGTCTGACCAGCGTGCGGACCGACGAGCCCGTGCCGCCCTTGGGCGTGTAGCCGTACGGGGCGCCTTCGTGGAAGGCGGGACCGGCGATGTCCAGGTGCGCCCAGGTGATGCCCTCGCCGACGAACTCCTTGAGGAACAGTCCGGCGACCAGGCCGCCGCCCATGCGCTCACCCATGTTCGCGATGTCGGCGGTGGGGGAGTCCATGCCCTTGAGCAGTTCGCTCGGGAGCGGCATCGGCCAGGACGCCTCGCCGACCTCCTCCGCGATCTCGTGCACGGACGTACGGAACGCGTCGTCGTTCGACATGATGCCGAAGGTGCGGTTGCCCAGCGCCACGACCATGGCGCCGGTCAGCGTCGCCACGTCCACGATCGCGTCGGGCTTCTCCTCGGAGGCGCGGGTGATCGCGTCCGCGAGGACGAGCCGGCCCTCGGCGTCGGTGTTCAGGACCTCGACGGTCTTGCCGCTGTACATGCGCAGGACGTCGCCGGGGCGGGTCGCGGTGCCCGACGGCATGTTCTCGGCGAGCGCCAGCCAGCCGGTCACGTTGACCTGGAGGCCGAGGCGGGCGGCGGACACGACGGCGGCGAGGACGGCCGCGGCGCCGCTCATGTCGCACTTCATCGTCTCGTTGTGGCCCGGCGGCTTGAGCGAGATGCCGCCCGAGTCGTAGGTGATGCCCTTGCCGACCAGGGCGATCGTCTTCTTCGCCTTGGCGTGCGTGTACTCCAGGCGTACGAGGCGAGGCCCGTGCTCCGAGCCCTGGCCGACGCCGAGGAGACCGCCGTAGCCGCCCTTGACGAGCGCCTTCTCGTCGGTGACCTGGACCTTGACGCCGTGCTCCTTGCCGGCCGCGGTGGCGATGGCGGCGAAGGTCTCCGGGTACAGGTCGTTCGGCGGGGTGTTGATCAGGTCGCGGGCGCGGTTGATCTCCTCGGTCAGCGAGATCGCGCGCTCGACCGCCGCCTTGTGCGCCTTGTCGCGCGGCTTCCCGCCGAGCAGGGTGACCTCGCCGAGCGGCTGCTTCACACCGCTGTCGTTCTTGCCGGCCGCGCCGGACTTGGCGGGCTTGCGCTCGGTGCCGCGGTACGCGGTGAAGGCGTACGCGCCGAGCAGCGCCCCCTCCGCGACGGCCGCGATGTCCTCGGCGGCCTCCGTGGGAAGCGCGAACGCGGCCTTCTTGGCGCCGGACAGGGTGCGGGCGGCGACACCGGCGGCGCGGCGGAGGGTCTCGGCGCCGTACGCCTCGTCCTTCGCGGGGACCGTGCCGAGGCCGACCGCGATGACGATCGGGGCCTTGAGGCCGGACGGCGCGGGGAGCTTGGTCGCCTCGCCCTCGGCACCCGTGGCGCCGAGGGACTCCAGGACGGAGGCGAGCTTGCCGTCGTACGCCTTGTCCACGGCCTCGGCGCCCGGTGCGACGACCGGGCCCTTGGCTCCCTTGGCGACGCCGACGACGATCGCGTCGGCGCGCAACGTCGCCGCGCCGGCTGTGCTGAGAGTGAGAGCAGTCACGGTGGTGAAATCTCGCTTCCATAGAAGTTCTTCGGCGGAAGCCGGTCTTTCGCAGGCCCGGCCGTGCCCACCGCATCGTATTTCGGCCTGCGGAGCACCGATGCGAGCCTACGCGCGGTGTTCACGTCCGTTCACAGCGGCGGTCGTACTTCGGACATCTGCCCCGTGTCCGAATCCGCCGACGGTCCGTCAGCCAAGCGTCAGGGCGACCAGGGCGGCCGTCGCCGCCGTCTCGGCGAGGCCGCCGAAGACGTCGCCGGTGACACCGCCGAAGCGGCGCACGCAGTGCGTGAGCAGCAGCTGGGCGGTGCCGAGGCCGGCGGCGAGGGCCAGGGTGTGGTGCAGGGCGCCGTACGCCCCGAACAGGCCGCCGCACGCGGCGGCGGAGACGGCCGCCACCAGCAGCGCCGTGAGCAGCGCGGTGCGCGGGGGCACGGAGCCCGCGACGGTGGCGCCGAGCCCGTCGGGCCGCGCGGGCGGTACGCCGGTACGCGCGGCCAGCGTCAGCGCGAGCCGCGCGGTGACGGCCGCGAGGGTGCCGGCGACCGCGCCGTACGCCCAGCCCTCGTCGTACAGCTCCGTCAACGCGGCGACCTGTGTAAGCAGTACGAGCAGGAGCGTGATCACGCCGAACGGCCCGATGTCCGACTGCTTCATGATCCGCAGCGCGTCCTCGGCCGGTTTCGCGCTGCCGAGTCCGTCTGCGGTGTCGGCGAGACCGTCGAGATGCAGTCCCCGGGTGAGCGCGGCGGGGACGGCGGCGGCGCACAGGCCGACGACCAGGCCGGCCAGCGGCGCGGCGAGCATCCCGGCACGGGCGGCCTCGCGGTCCCAGCGGGTCACCCGGACCGGGAGCGCGGTGAGCGTGCCGAAGGCGAACCGTATGCCGTCGGCGGCGGTGGGCGTCGAACGTGGGGCGCTCATCGCGCGAAGAGTAGCCGGGCGGCGTGTGCCTCTCGCGGGGGACCTCGGCCGGGGGAGGCGCTTCGGCCGGTAAGTTGCGCATAGGTGCTTCAGATATGCGCAAAGGGGCGAACGTCCCAAAGGGGAGGCGGGAGACATGGGTTCCTGGTTCCAGCAGAACTTCGTCGAGCCGGGGAAGCTCCCCATGCTGCTCGCGCTGGTCGCCTTCGTACTGACCTTCGCGATCACGCGGATGATCACCCGGCTGATCCGCGCGGGGAAGGGGCCGTTCCGCAACGTCCGGCCCGGCGGGATGCACATCCACCACGTGGTGCCCGGCGTGATCCTCATGGTGATCGGCGGCTTCGGCGCGGTCGGCAGCGGCAGGCACGGTGTCGCGGCGGCCGTGTGGGCGGTGATCTTCGGGATGGGGGCCGGGCTGGTCCTCGACGAGTTCGCGCTGGTCCTGCATCTGGACGACGTGTACTGGACGGAGCAGGGCCGCAAGAGCGTGGAGGTCGTGGTCCTGGCCGCCGCGCTCGCGCTCCTCGTACTGAGCGGCTACTCGCCGCTCGGTGTCGACTCGCTCTCGCCGGAGGAACGGCAGGACCGGGTCTCGCTGCTGGTGAGCCTCGGCATCAGCCTCCTCTTCGTCCTCGTCACGCTGCTCAAGGGGAAGCTGCCGATGGCGCTCGTGGGTGTGCTGGTGCCCCCGGTGGCGATCATCGGCGCGCTCCGGCTCGCGCGACCGGGCTCGTTCTGGGCGCGCCGGTTCTACCGGCGCCGCCACCGGGCGCGCGCCCGGATGACGCTGCGCGCGTACCACCGGGACCGCCGCTGGTCCGGGCCGCGCCGCCGGGTGCAGGACTGGATCGGCGGCGCCCCGGACGTCGAGCCGAAGCGGGTCGCGACGTCCGACCCGCCGCGCTGAGTGGCGTCCTCCAGCGCGCACACCGCCACGACGAGCAGGATCGCCGCCAGGTGTTCACGGCCGGCCAGGTTGTCCTTGACCGCGACCTCCAGGACGGCCGCCACGACGACCAGCGCCGCCGTGAACCAGGCGCGGTAGTGCCAGCACACGTAGACCGCCAGCCCGACGACCGCCGCCGAGGGGCCGGTGTCGACGACCGACGCGTTCGAGCCGGGGAGGCCGAGCGGGCCCATGGCGCCGTGCGGGCCGAAGGCGATGGCGAGGCGCGCGTAGAAGGTCCCGGCGAGGGTCGCGGCGTACGCGATCAGCACGGTGCGCCACCGGCCGACGCAGATCTCGGCGATCCCGAAGGCCACGAGGATCTGCGCCAGCGCGCCCCACACGGGCAGGTCGAGCGCGGGTACGAAGAGCGACAGCGGTGTACGCAACAGGGCGAGCCACAGCGGATCCTGCGCCCGGACACCGCCGAGGTCCAGCACCGGCCGAAGGCCCCACGACTGGTTCTGCACGACCTGGAGCAGGGCCGTCAGGCACACGGCGGCCAGCGTCAGCGGGATCGCGCGCCAGGTCCGCCGCACGAGCGCCACCCGCACGGTCCGCAGCGGCACCCCCCACTCCCGCCGAACGGCCCGGACCACGCCCGCCCGGATCGATCCCGCTTCTCCCATGAAGCGGGATCATATGAGGCTTATGCCCGGCTTGCGGGGCGGGCGTGCGGGCGAAGAAACGTCGGGACGTACGGCTCCGCCCCCAGGCCCGCATGCCACCGGGGGCGGCGCGGTGGTCCCGGCTCGCACCATGGCCCGCTGACGCACGGGGCGTGAGGCGTGCCCGCCGAGTCCCGTGCGGCGCACGAACCTCCTCGGCCGGCGCACCGGGTGGGATCAGCCCCGGACGGACTGCCGGGCGTGCCCACGAAGTCCCGTACGGCGCACGCCGCCTGGGCCGTCGGCGCCCGGACGGGGCGTGAGGCGTGCCCGCCGAGTCCCGTGCGGCGCACGAACCTCCTTGGCCGGCGCACCGGGTGGGATCAGCCCCGGACGGACTGCCGGGCGTGCCCACGAAGTGCCGTACGGCGCACGCCGCCTGGGCCGTGGGCGCCCGGCGACGTGCGACGGACGCGCCGTCAGTCGTCGGCCGCTTCGCGGAGCTGGGCGTCCGGCACGGCGCCTCGCCGTCTGATCGGACGCGTCGTCATGTCGCGCGCCCTGCACGGCGCGTGAGCCCCGCCCTGTGGACGGACCTCGGCGTCCGGCACCGCACCTCGCCGTGCTGTCGCAGGTGGGTTCGCGCACCCGCGGCCCGGCCGTTCACAACGACGGTCCCTCGCCGTGCGACGGACGCACCGTCAGTCGTCGGCCGCTTCGCGGAGCTTGGCGTCTGGCGTGGTGCCTCGCCGTGTGGTCGGAGACGGGGTCCTCCGCGACGCCGGTTGCCCGCCTGTGATCGGACGCGTCGTCATGTCGTCGGCCTGGGCGGCCGGCGCCGCACTTCGCCGTGTCGGCGCAGGCGCCCGCGTGCGGCCGGCGGCCGCGACGCCGGTTCTCCGCCGGGCGATCGCACGCGCCGCTTCACGGACCTGGCGTCCGGCGCCCGGCCCTACGTGATGTCCTCGACTCCCGCGGTCTCCATCTCGGCCGGCTCCGGTGTCTCCGGTCGCTCCGGCAGCTCCGCCGCCAGGGACACCGCGGCCTGGACCATCGGCAGGGCCAGCAGCGCGCCCGTGCCCTCGCCCACGACCACCCCGTGGTCGAGCAGCGGGTTGATCGCCATGCGGTCCAGCGCCTTGCCCTGTGCCGGCTCGCCGCTCACCTGGCCCGCCAGCCACCAGTCCGGGGCGCGGAACGCCGCCCGCTGGCCGACCAGGGCGCACGCCGCCGAGACGACGCCGTCCAGGATCACCGGCATCCGGCGGACCGCGCTCTGGAGCAGGAATCCGGTCGTCGCCGCCAGGTCCGCGCCGCCGACCGTCGCCAGCAGTTCCAGCTGGTCGCCGAGTACCGGTCGCGCCCGGCGCAGCGCGTCCCTGATCGCCGCGCACTTGCGCATCCACGCCAGGTCGTCGATCCCCGCGCCGCCGCGCCCCGTGACCACGGACGCGTCCGTGCCGCACAGCGCCGCGATCAACGCGGCGGCCGGCGTCGTACCGCCGACACTCAGATCGCCTAGGACGACCAGATCCGTGCCGGAGTCCGCCTCCTCGTCGGCGATCGCCATGCCGAGCCGTACGGCCGCCTCCGCCTCCTCGATCGTCAGCGCGTCCTCGACGTCGATACGCCCGCTGCCGCGCCGCACCCGGTGCCGTACGACCTCTGTGGGAAGCAGCTCCGGATCGCAGTCCAGACCGGCGTCCACGATTCGTACCGGCACCCCGGCGCGGCGCGCCAGCACCGCCACCGGGCTCTCGCCGTCCAGCACCGCGCGCACCAACTGATGCGCGCTGCCCGCCGGTCGGGCCGAGACGTTCAGCGAGGCGACACCGTGGTCACCGGCGAAGAGCACCACGCGCGGCTGCGAGATGGCGGTGACGGGCACGGTCGCCTGGGCGGCCGACAGCCACTCGGCCAGTTCGTCGAGCCGGCCCAGCGCGCCCGGCGGGACGATCAGCCGTTCGCGGCGTTCCTCGGCGTCACGCCGCAGACCGCCGTCGGGGCGCTCGATCAGATCGGAGAAGTCGTCGAGATTCAGCGAGCTCATTCGCCGAACAGTACCGGCAGCGCGCCCCGTCGCAGCGGCCCGCCCGCCGTCAGCCGCGCAGGGTGAGCGCCTGCCCCGCGACGACCAGCAGGAGGTGCTCGCACTCGGCGGCCACCGCCGCGTTCAGCCGCCCCAGCTCGTCCCGGAATCGTCTGCCCGACGCCGTCGCCGGTACGACGCCCGAGCCGACCTCGTTGGTCACCAGGACCACCGTGCGCCGCGCCGCGCGCACGGCGGCGACCAGCTCGCCCGTCCGTACCCGCAGCGCTTCCTCACCGCCCGCCTCCCACGCCGTGTCGTCCCAGGCGTCCACCCGGTCCATCGCGTCCGTCAGCCACAGCGACAGGCAGTCGACGAGCAGCGGCGGCCCCTCACCGGCCAGCAGCGGCACCAGGTCGCAGGTCTCGGCGGTCCGCCAGGACCCCGGCCGCCGGTCCCGGTGCGTCGCGACCCTGGCCCGCCACTCCGGGTCGCCCTCGCGGTCGCCGCCCGTCGCGACGTACAGCACGCCGGGAAAGGACGCCAGGCGCCGCTCGGCCTCCAGGGACTTGCCGGAGCGCGCGCCGCCGGTCACCAGCGTGCGGCGCGGCAGATCGGGTACGGCGTGGTACTCGCCGACCGTCAGCGTCGTCCCGTCCGGCACCGCCCGCGCGCCCGCCGCCGCCAGCCTGCGGTCCAACTCCGCGCCCGGCGGCACCTCGTGGCCGATGTGGACGGCGATGACGTCGGTGGTCGGACCCACGAGCCCGGC
>NZ_MDCR01000075.1:0-76504 GCF_001723055.1 Streptomyces niveus | reverse complement strand
GCGCGCCGCCGCCGTTGCCGTCACGCGCCGGGAGCCCCGCCGGGGCGCCGCCCGGCGGCAGATACAGCAGCCGCTCGCCGTCGGGGGCCGTCACCTCGTACCCCGTACCGGGGGAGTCCATCGGCACCGCCCGCACCCGGTGCCCGCTGATCAGCGTCAACACCCGTCCGTCGGCGACCCGTCCGGCGGTCGGCAGCCCGGCGGGCAGTTCGACGGCCGGTCCGTCGTGCGGGTGCGTGAGCAGCACCTGCCGTACGCCGCTGAGCGAGTGCCCGGCCCGCGCGGCGGCCAGCGCCGCGCCGGGGGTCAGATCGAGCAGCACCGCGCCGTCCACGAGCAGCGCGGTCGCCGCGCGCGCGAGCGGGCCGCGGGCGGTCGCGCACGCGGCGCAGGGGCAGTGGGCGCGGGGGAGCCCGTCGGGGGCTCCGGTGCCGAGCAGAGTCAGTTCCACGCGGTTGATCCTCCCGTGTCGGCGCGCTGGGTGCGCGCCCGGCTACGCTGCGGGCGGTAGACAGATCATTCTGGCGGGCCCCGGGAGGCGGACATGGCGTGGACGTGGCGGTTCGAGAAAGCCGACGGGACGGAGGTCCAGCCGGCCGTGGAGCCGGAGGAGTTCACCACGCAGGGCGACGCCGAGTCCTGGATCGGTGAGGCCTGGAAGGAGCTGCTGGAAGGCGGTGCCGAGCAGGTGACGCTCTTCGACGACGGCAGCAAGATCTACGGGCCGATGAGCCTGGCGGCCGATCCGGAGACCGTGCCCGACGAGACCTGACGGCGGCGGGCTCCGAACCGTTCCCGGGCGCCGAAGGGTTCACGACCCGTACGGCGCCCGGGAACGGACCACCCGGGGACGGACCGGCCGACGCGGCGCCCCGCTCAACGGGCCGACGCCAGGAACTGAGTCGCCGCCAGCTCTCCGTACAGAGGATCGTCCCGGACCAGCTCCTCGTGCGTCCCCACCGCCCGCACCTTCCCGGCGTCCATCACCACGATCCGGTCCGCGAGGGTGACCGTCGACAGCCGGTGCGCCACGACCAGCACCGTCACCTCCCTGGCCACCTCGGCGACCACGTCCCGCAACGCCATCTCGTTGACCGCGTCCAGCTGCGACGTCGCCTCGTCGAGGAGGAGCAGCCGGGGCCCGCGCAGCAGCGCGCGGGCGATGGCCACCCGCTGCCGCTCGCCGCCGGACAGCTTTGACCCGCGGTGGCCGACCAGCGTCTCCAGGCCGTCGGGCAGCTGCTCCACGAGCCGTTCCAGCTTGGTCCGTACGAGGACGTCCCTGATCCGCTCGTCGGTCGCGTCGGGCGCGGCGAAGACCAGATTCTCCCGCAGCGTGCCCGCCAGCACGGGCGCGTCCTGCTCGACGTAGCCGATGGCCGCGCGCAGCTCGCCCAGCGGCCAGTCACGTACGTCCCGGCCGTCGATCAGGACCCGGCCGCCCGTCGCGTCGTAGAACCGCTCGATCAGACCGAACACGGTCGTCTTGCCCGCGCCTGAGGGCCCGACGAACGCCGTCATCCCGGCGCCCGGCACCGCGAAGGAGACTCCGTGGTGGACGAGCGGAAGCCCGTCGCGGTAGCGGAAGGTGACGTCGTCGAAGACCACCGACGCGGCGCGTGAAGCACCGCCGGACGCCGCCTCCTTGGGAGGACCGGCCGGCGGGTCGACCCGCTCCGTCTCCAGCCGCTCCGCCTCGATGATCCGCGCGATGGCCGCCGTACCGACCTGGTACTGCGACGCGGCGTCGACCAGCCGCGACACCGGGTCGATCAGATAGAAGAGGAACAGCAGGAAGGCGATGAGCGTCGAGACCGAGATGGCGCCCGACGCGACCCGCGCACCGCCGATCCCGAGCACCGCCAGGAACGAGATCTGGATGGCGAGGCCGATCGACGACGAGGCGAGCGCCTGCCACTTCGCGGACTTGACGCCGTGCCGCCACGCGTCCCGCGCGGCGGCCTCCACGACCGCGGTCTCACGTTCCTCGGCGCCCGACGCCTTGAGGGTCCGGAAGGCGCCGAAGGCGCGCTCCAGGACGGTGGAGATCCGTCCCACCGCCTCCTGCGAGCGCCTGGTGGCCTGCGCGATCTTGGGCAGGACGAGTGCGAAGGCGCCGCCGATCAGCACGATCACCCCGAGCGTGACCCCGAGCAGCACCGGGTCCATGAAGCCCATCAGCACGATCGTCGCGACGAAGGTGAGCCCGCCGGTCGCGGCCGACACGATCGACTGCGTGGTCACGGCGCGCAGCAGCGTGGTGTCCGAGGTGACGCGGGACATCAGATCGCCCGGCTGGGTCCGCTCGACCTCGGGCAGCCGCAGTCGCAGCAGCCTCCCTATGAGGCCGCGCCGGGCGGCGAGGACGACGGATTCGGCGGTCCGCTCCAGGATGTACGCGCCGACGGACTCGACGGCCGTGCCGATCACCACCAGCGCGGTGAGCAGCAGCAGGACACCGGTGATCGAACCGTCCTCACCGAGCCGGTCCACCAGGGCCTTGGCCGCGAGCGGCTGCGCAAGCCCCGTGGCGGCGCCGACGAGGGTCAGGAGCGCGCCCAGGGCGACGACCCAGCGGTGCGGCCGGAAATGCCCGTACAGGGCCCGCCAGGTCTCCCCGGCGGACAGTTTCGGTGTCTCCTGCGGGCCGCCGACCGCCACTCCCGCGCCGCTGCCCGTCTTCTGGACCGTCTCGGCCGTCTCGGCCGTCCCCGTGCTCACATCAGTACGGACGCGGCGAGGACGCGTACGCCTGACCGCCCCCGCGAGCCGGGTTCCGGCGTCACCCGCGCACGCCGCACAGGTGCAGCAGCGCCGCGACCCCGCGGTACGGCTCCGTACGCCCCGCCCGGTCCTCCGCCGCCAGCAGCCGCTCCAGTTCGGCCGCCGGGAGCGGCTCCACGTCGTCGGACATGTGGTCCGAGAAGACACACACCCCGTACCAGGTCCCCAGCGGCGCCGCGATCCCCGCCAGCGTCGCCGTCAGCGCGGACAGCCGGTCGGCGCGTACCGGCCGGCCCAGCTTGTTCGTGTACGTGGGGGAGTCGAAGGCGTCCAGCGCCCCCGTCCAGTCCCCGGCGATCCCCGGTCGCAGGGCGAGCGCGTCCGCGTTCCGTACGAGCAGCGAGAGCAGGCCCCCGGGCGCCAGCATCCTGCCCAGCCCCGCCAGCATGGCGTCCGGCTCCTCGACGTACATCAGCACGTCGTGACAGAGCACCACGTCGAAACTGCCCGGCAGGAAGTGCACCCCGGTCTGGAGCCCGTCGCCCTCGACCAGCCGGACCCGCTCCCGGATCCCGGCGGGCTCGGCGTCGAGCGACTCACGCGCCGCCGCCATCATCCCGGGATCGGACTCCAGCCCGGTCACCGTGTGCCCGGCCCGTGCCAGCCGCAGCGCCTGGGCGCCCCGGCCCATGCCCACGTCCAGGACTCGCAGGCGCTGTCCCACCGGGTAGCGCGAGGTCAGCTGTTCGTCGAGCTGCCGGGAGACCAGCTCCTGGCGGACGATGTTCCGCAGCCCACCGGGTCCGACCGGCCCGCCTGGTCCGTCCGCCCCGCGGGACGAGTCCCCCGGACCGTCGGATGCCCCAGTGCTCAGGGCCGGTCCCCACGCTTGACCTGCGGCTTCGGCAGACGCAGCCGGCGCATCTGGAGCGTGCGCATCAGCGCGTACGCGATGGCGCCGCGCTTGGGCTCGTTCGGGAAGCGCAGGACCAGCTGCTTCTTCAGCCTGATCCAGATGCCGATCGAGTCGACGACGATCAGCACGATGATGCCCAGCCAGAGCAGCAGCGCGATGTTCTGGAGCTGACCGACGCGGACCATGCTCAGTACGAGGATGATCACGGCGAGCGGCAGGAAGAACTCGGCCATGCAGAAGCGGGCGTCCACGTAGTCGCGGACGAAGCGGCGCACCGGGCCCTTGTCACGGGCCGGCAGATAGCGCTCGTCGCCGCTGGCCAGCGCCTGGCGCTGCTTCGCCAGATCGACGCGGCGCGCCTCACGCTGCTTCTTCATCGCCGACTTGCGGTCGGTCGGCGTCGTCGAGGCGCGACGACGCTGCGTCTGGGCCTCACTGCGCTTCGGGGTCGGGCGGCCCTTCGGGGCCTGCGGGTCACGGGTCTGCGTGGAGAGGTCCGCCGTCACCTTGCCGGTGGGGGCCTTCTCGTCCTTGGAGCGGCTACGGAACACAAAGCCCAAGGGTACGGGGTTCCTTTCGGGCGACCCACACCCGAGGGGAACGATCCGGCAACGGCGGGCGTCTGTACTGGTGCAGAGGGGACTTAAGCCCCACTGCCCCCGAAGGTCACCTACTCCCTGCGCCGGAGCGATGCGGGGGCCAGTCGTCCTTGGGGATGAGCCCATCCGTTCCCGAACAGTGCGGTAATAGAGACAGGGCCCGTACTGTGGGTTCTGTAGGAGTGCTGGATCCGGAGTCCGTCAGAAGGGGGCGCGCGAAGCCCATGAGCGGTGTGATGAAACGTATGGGGATGATCTTCCGCGCGAAGGCCAACAAGGCCCTGGACAGGGCTGAGGATCCGCGCGAAACCCTCGACTACTCGTACCAGAAGCAGCTTGAGCTGCTTCAGAAGGTGCGCCGCGGTGTCGCCGATGTGGCCACGTCGCGCAAGCGGCTGGAACTGCAGCTGAACCAGCTCCAGGGCCAGTCCACCAAGCTGGAGGACCAGGGCCGCAAGGCACTGGCGCTCGGCCGCGAGGACCTGGCGCGTGAGGCGCTGTCCCGGCGTGCCGCGCTCCAGCAGCAGGTCAGTGACCTGGAGACGCAGCACACCACGCTGCAGGGCGAGGAGGAGAAGCTCACTCTCGCGGCCCAACGTCTTCAGGCCAAGGTCGACGCCTTCCGTACGAAGAAGGAGACGATCAAGGCGACCTACACGGCCGCGCAGGCGCAGACCCGGATCGGGGAGGCCTTCTCGGGCATCTCCGAGGAGATGGGCGACGTCGGCATGGCCATCCAGCGTGCCGAGGACAAGACCGCGCAGCTCCAGGCGCGGGCCGGCGCGATCGACGAGCTGCTGGCCTCCGGCGCCCTGGACGACCACTCGGGTCTGGCGAAGGACGACATCGCCGCCGAGCTGGACCGGATCTCCGGTGGTACGGACGTGGAGCTGGAGCTTCAGCGGATGAAGGCCGAGCTGGCGGGCGGTTCGTCGTCGCAGCAGGCCATCGAGGGTGGTGCGGCCGACCGGCAGGAAGGCGCGCAGTCCTCGCAGACCCCGAACAAATTCGACAAGAGCTAAGGGCGCGTCATGATCGTACGGATCATGGGGGAGGGTCAGGTGGAGCTCGGGGACAGCCACCTGGCCGAATTGGACAAGCTCGACGACGAACTTCTCGCCGAGATCAACGCGGACGACGAGGACGGCTTCCGCCGGACCTTCCACGCGCTTCTCGACAAGGTGCGCGAGCTGGGCGAGGCGGTGCCCGACGACTCCCTGGAGCCGTCGGGGCTGATTCTGCCCGCCCCGGGCGCCACGCTCGAAGAAGTACGCGCACTCCTCAGCGACGACGGTCTGATCCCCACCCCTTAGGGCCGTCTCGCAGCACGCACGCTCCAGCACCTCCAGCACCTACCGCACTCCCGATGCCCCGTGCCTCACCGCACGGGGCATCGCGCTGTTCCCACCGAGTGCGCCTGCCCCGGGGACGGAACCCCGGCGACCGGACCGCGTCCGTACGGCCCCGTACGCCGTACCGTTCGGTTGTGACCTCACTCGGAACCGGCTTCGACCGCACCCGGAGCTGGCTGCGTGCCCACCCCCTCGCGTTCGACGCCGGGCTGGCCGCGGCCGTGCTCGTGTGCATGGTCGCAGGCGCGTTCGCCGACCCGCGCTCCCGCCACGACGCGCTGCCCGGCTTCGGCCAGGAGGCCCCCGGGCTGCGCAGCGTGGTCCTGATGGTTCTCGGGGCCGGCGCCCTCGTCTTCCGGCGCCGCAACCCCTTCCCCGTGCTGGCCTTCACCGGGGCGGTGAGCGTCGCCGAGCTGCTGGCCAACGACGCGGTGTCGCCGGTCGCGATGAGCACCGTCATCGCCCTCTACACCGTCGCCTCCCGCACCGACCGCCCCACCACCTGGCGGGTCGGCCTCGCCACCATGGCGACGCTGACGGTCGTCGCGATGCTCTCCGGCCCCACCCCCTGGTACACCCAGGAGAACCTCGGGATCTTCGCCTGGACCGGGATGGCGAGCGCCGCCGGTGACGCCGTACGCAGCCGCCGCGCCTTCATCGGCGCGATACGGGAGCGCGCGGAGCGGGCGGAACGCACCCGTGAGGAGGAGGCGCGCCGCAGGGTCGCCGAGGAACGGCTGCGGATCGCCCGCGATCTGCACGACGTCGTCGCCCACCACATCGCGCTGGTCAACGTCCAGGCGGGCGTCGCCTCGCACGTCATGGACAAGCGCCCCGACCAGGCCAAGGAGGCGCTGGCGCACGTACGCGAGGCCAGCCGCTCCGCGCTCAACGAACTGCGCGCCACGGTCGGTCTGCTCCGCCAGTCCGGCGACCCGGCCGCCCCCACCGAACCGGCACCCGGCCTCGCGCTGCTCGGCGAACTCGTCGGCACCTTCCAGCACGCGGGCCTGCCCGTGAAGGTGGCCTGCGGCGACGCGGAGGCGCGGCTGCCCGCCGCCGTCGACCTCGCGGTGTACCGCATCATCCAGGAGGCGCTGACCAATACGCGCAAACACGCGGGCCCCGGCGCCAAGGCCGAGGTGAGTGTCGTACGGGTCGGCCCCACCGTCGAGGTCACCGTCCTGGACAACGGTCCGGGCACCGGGGAGCCCGCCGACGGCAGCGGTCACGGTCTCCTCGGGATGCGCGAGCGCGTCACCGCCCTCGGCGGCACCCTCACCGCGGGCCCCCGCTACGGGGGCGGCTTCCGTACGCACGCGATACTGCCGGTCAAGGCACGTGCGGGGCGGACGGGGGAGGACACATGACGATCAGGGTGCTGCTGGCCGACGACCAGACACTGCTGCGCAGCGCGTTCCGGGTGCTGGTGGACTCGGAGCCCGACATGAAGGTCGTGGGGGAGGCCGCCGACGGGGCCGAGGCCGTGGCGCTGGCCCGTGCCGAGAAGGCCGACGTCGTCCTGATGGACATCCGGATGCCCGGTACGGACGGGCTCGCCGCGACCCGCATGATCAGCGCCGACCCGGAGCTGGCCGGGGTGCGGGTGGTCATGCTGACGACCTTCGAGGTCGACGAGTACGTGGTGCAGTCGCTGCGGGCCGGTGCGTCCGGCTTCCTCGGCAAGGGGGCCGAGCCCGAGGAACTCCTCAACGCCATCCGGATCGCCGCCGCCGGTGAGGCCCTGCTGTCGCCGGTCGCGACGAAGGGGCTCATCGCCACCTTCCTGGCGCAGGGCGGCAGCGCGGGCGAGGGGCCCGACGCGGCGGCGTACTCCCAGCGGCTGGCCGCGCTGACGGTGCGCGAGCGCGAGGTCCTGGTCCTGGTGGCCGGCGGCCACTCCAACGACGAGATCGCGGAGCGACTGGTGGTGAGCCCGCTCACCGTCAAGACCCATGTCAACCGGGCCATGGCGAAGCTGGGCGCACGGGACAGGGCCCAATTGGTGGTAATCGCATACGAATCGGGCCTGGTACGTCCGAGGGTGGAGTAGACCCCGGCCGTTGCGTACTCCAAGCGCGGTATGCGGCGGGTAAGGAAATCGACCTGGGGTCGCCCGACATGCGCCGTCGGATGGCAGATCGTATAGAGGGGCCCCTGCGCCCTTCTGCACGCGTACACCACAGAAGAGAGACCCCATGTCCTGGCTGTCCAGATTCAGCCTCGCGCAACGGGCCCTGATAGGGCTGATATCGATCATCGCGCTCGTCTTCGGAGCGATCGCGATCCCCCAGCTCAAGCAGCAGCTGCTGCCTTCCATCGAACTTCCGATGGTCTCGGTTCTCGCCCCCTACCAGGGCGCTTCGCCCGACGTGGTCGAGAAGCAGGTCGTCGAACCGATCGAGGCCTCCATCGAGGCCGTCGACGGGATCACCGGTGTCACCTCGACGGCGAGCGAGGGCAACGCCGTCATCATGGCCAGCTTCGACTTCGGCGGAGATGGCTCGAAACAGCTGGTCGCCGACATCCAGCAGGCCGTGAACCGGGCCCGCGCACAGCTTCCCGAGGACGTCGACCCGCAGGTCATCGCCGGCTCGACGGACGACATCCCGACCGTCGTCCTCGCCGCCACCTCGGGCGAGGACCAGCAGGCGCTCAACGACCGCCTGGAGCGTACGGTCGTGCCCGCGCTGGAGGACATCGACGGCGTCGCCCAGGTCTCCATCGACGGAGTCCGCGACCTCCAGGTCTCCGTCACCCCCGACGAGAAGAAGCTCGCCGAGGCGGGCCTCAACGCCATGTCGCTCTCCGAGGCGCTGAAGGCGGGCGGCGCGACCGTCCCGGCCGGCGCGTTCTCCGAGGACGGCAAGAGCCGCACCGTGCAGGTCGGCGGCGGCTTCACCTCCCTGAAGCAGATCGAGGACCTGCGGGTCGGCGGTCCGCAGGCGGGCGCCCCCGAGGGCGGCTCCGGGCAGGGCTCCGGCCCCGTACGCCTCGGTGACATCGCCACCGTCGAGCAGGAGCCGGCCGCGGCGACGTCCCTGACCCGCACCAACGGTGAGCCCAGCCTCGCCGTGATGGCGACCATGGACAAGGACGGCAGCGCCGTCACCATCTCCGACGCCGTCAAGGACAAGCTGCCGGGCCTCCGCAAGGATCTCGGCGAGGGCGCCCAGCTGACCGTGGTCACCGACCAGGGTCCGGCCGTCTCCAAGTCGATCTCCGGCCTGACCACCGAGGGCGCGCTCGGTCTGGTCTTCGCGGTGCTCGTGATCCTGGTCTTCCTGGCCTCGATCCGCTCCACCCTGGTCACGGCGGTCTCCATCCCGCTCTCCGTCGTCCTGGCGCTGATCGTGCTGTGGACCCGCGACCTGTCGCTCAACATGCTCACGCTCGGCGCGCTCACCATCGCGATCGGCCGGGTCGTCGACGACTCGATCGTGGTCCTGGAGAACATCAAGCGGCACCTGGGCTACGGCGAGGAGCGCGAGTACGCGATCACCACCGCGGTCAAGGAGGTCGCGGGCGCGGTCACCGCCTCCACGCTCACCACGGTCGCGGTGTTCCTGCCGATCGGCCTCGTGGGCGGCATGGTGGGCGAGCTGTTCGGCTCGTTCTCGCTGACGATCACGGCGGCCCTGCTGGCGTCGCTGCTCGTCTCGCTCACCGTCGTACCGGTGCTCTCGTACTGGTTCCTGCGCGCCCCGAAGGCCGTACGCGGGATCGACCCCGCCGAGGCCCGCCGGATCGCGGAGGAGAAGGAGTCCAACAGCCGGATGCAGGGCCTGTACGTCAAGGTCCTGGGCTTCGCGACGCGGCGCCGGATCACCAGCGTCGTCCTGGCGTTCGTCATTCTGCTGGGCACGTTCGCCATGGCGCCGCTCCTCAAGACGAACTTCTTCGACCAGGGCGAGCAGGAAGTCCTCACCGTCAAGCAGGAGTTGGCTCCCGGCACCAGCCTGGAGGCGGCCGACGAGGCGGCGAAGAAGGTCGAGAAGACCCTCGACGGCTTCGACGAGATCAAGGACTACCAGGTCACCGTCGGCTCCTCCGGCTTCATGGCGGCGTTCGGCGGCGGTACGGGTGCCAACCAGGCGTCCTACCAGGTGACCCTGAAGGACTCGGGGACGTACGAGAAGACCAGCGACGCCATCGACGAGGCCCTCGGCAAGCTCGACGGCATCGGCGAGACGACCATCGCGGCCGGCGACGGCTTCGGCAGCCAGGACCTGAGCGTCGTCGTCAAGGCGTCCGACGCGAAGACCCTGGCGGCGGCGGCCGAGCAGGTACGGGACGAGGTCGCCGGCATCGACGACGTCACCGACGTCCAGAGCGACCTGTCGCAGAGCATCCCGCGTATCTCGGTCAAGGCGAAGCCCGAGGCCGCCGAGGCCGGGTTCAACGACGCCACGCTCGGCATGGCCGTCAGCCAGGCCGTGAGCGGTACGCCGTCGGGCAAGGCGACCCTCGGTGACACCGAGCGCGACGTGTACGTCACCGCCGACAAGCCGACCAGGACGATCGCCGAACTGAAGGCGCTGCCGCTCGGTGGCGTGAAGCTCGGTCAGATCGCCGACGTGAAGCTGGCGCCGGGTCCGCTCTCGATGACCCGGATCGACGGCTCCAGGGCCGCCACGATCACCGCCAAGCCCGTCGGTGACAACACCGGCGCGGTCGGCACGACACTCCAGTCGAAGATCAACGCGCTCGACCTGCCCGAGGGGGCGACCGCCTCCATCGGCGGTGTGTCCGAGGACCAGAACGAGGCGTTCCTGAAGCTGGGGCTCGCCATGCTGGCAGCCGTCGCGATCGTGTTCATGCTGCTGGTCGGCACGTTCAGGTCGCTGGTCCAGCCGATGATCCTGCTGGTCTCCATCCCGTTCGCGGCGACCGGCGCGATCGGTCTGCTGCTGGTCACCGGTACGCCGCTGGGTGTGCCGGCGATGATCGGCATGCTGATGCTGATCGGCATCGTGGTGACCAACGCGATCGTGCTGATCGACCTGATCAACCAGTACCGGCGGCAGGGCCTCGGCGTCGTCGAGGCGGTCGTCGAGGGTGGCAGGCACCGACTGCGCCCGATCCTGATGACCGCGCTGGCCACGATCTTCGCGCTGCTTCCGATGGCGATGGGGATCACCGGCGAGGGCGGCTTCATCGGCCAGCCGCTGGCCGTGGTGGTGATCGGCGGTCTGCTGACGTCGACGCTGCTGACGCTGCTGCTGGTGCCGACGCTGTACTCGATGGTGGAGCTGCGCAAGGAGCGCCGCGCCAAGAAGAAGGCGGCGAAGCGGGCGGCCAAGTCGGGCGGCGAGGACGGCGGCGACGGCACGCCGCCGCGCTCCGGCGTCCCGTCGCCGGAGCCGGTCAACGTCTGACCGCGGCCGGCGGCCGTGACTGAGCCGTAGCGACATCTGAGTAAGGGGCGCCCGCCAATGGCGGGCGCCCCTTACCGATGCGACATCCTTTACGGCAGCGCCAGCATCCGCTCCAGCGCCAGTTGGGCGAAGTCCGCCGTTTCCTTCTCGACCTGGATCCGGTTGATCTCCTTGCCCTCGGCGAGCGATTCGAGCGTCCACACCAGGTGCGGCAGGTCGATGCGGTTCATCGTCGAGCAGAAGCACACCGTCTTGTCGAGGAAGACGATCTCCTTGTCGTCGGCGGCGAACCGGTTCGCCAGCCGCTGCACCAGATTCAGCTCGGTGCCGATCGCCCACTTCGACCCGGACGGCGCCTCCTCCAGCATCTTGATGATGTACTCGGTCGAGCCGACGTAGTCGGCCGCCGAGACCACCTCGTGCTTGCACTCCGGGTGGACCAGCACGTTCACGCCGGGGACCCGCTCGCGGACGTCGTTCACCGAGTCCAGCGAGAAGCGCCCGTGCACGGAGCAGTGCCCGCGCCAAAGGATCATCTTGGCGTTCCGCAGCTCCTCGGCCGTCAGACCGCCGTTCGGCTTGTGCGGGTTGTAGAGGACGCAGTCCTCCAGGGACAGCCCCAGGTCCCGTACGGCCGTGTTGCGCCCCAGGTGCTGGTCCGGCAGGAAGAGAACCTGCTCGCCCTGCTCGAAAGCCCAGTTGAGGGCGCGCTCGGCGTTGGACGAGGTGCAGATGGTGCCGCCGTGCTTGCCGGTGAAGGCCTTGATGTCGGCGGAGGAGTTCATGTACGAGACGGGGACGACCCGCTCGGCTATGCCGGCGTCGGTCAGCACGTCCCAGCACTCGGCGACCTGTTCGGCGGTCGCCATGTCCGCCATGGAACAGCCGGCGGCCAGGTCCGGCAGGACGACCTTCTGCTCGTCGCCGGTCAGGATGTCCGCCGACTCGGCCATGAAGTGGACGCCGCAGAAGACGATGTACTCGGCGCCGGGGCGCGCCGCGGCGTCCCTGGCGAGCTTGAACGAGTCCCCGGTCACATCGGCGAACTGGATGACCTCGTCGCGCTGGTAGTGGTGGCCGAGGACGAAGACCTTCTCCCCGAGCTTCTCCTTCGCCGCGCGGGCGCGTGCCACCAGATCCGGGTCGGACGGCGACGGCAGGTCGCCGGGACACTCCACACCGCGCTCGCTGCGGGTGTCGGCCTCGCGGCCGAGCAGGAGCAGTGCGAGGGGTGTCGGCTGGACTGCGAGATCCTGACGGGCTTGGGCCGTGGTCACGTCACGCACCCTTTCTTCTCTGCGGGAGGAGCCTTTTCGTCTAATTGACGTTATCTATCATAACCGCTTCACGTCACTTTGACGATGTCGATAACGTCGATGTGACGCGTTCCCGGGAACGTGACCCGTGCCGCTCCTGAGGCGGGTGTGCGAGCATGAAGAGAGAAGGACCGGCACGGCCGGAATGAATCCGCGGCCGTGCGGGTTGTAGCTGTCGGCAATGAGTCCGTACTTCCCCTGCCTCCGGCGGGGAGGCCCCACCCCGGGAGAGAAGCAGATGTCCGTATCGGACGAGACCACCACCGTGAGCGACGGCATCCTCCTGTCCGACGCCGCCGCGGGCAAGGTCAAGGCCCTGCTCGACCAGGAAGGCAGGGACGACCTCGCACTGCGCGTCGCGGTCCAGCCCGGCGGCTGTTCCGGTCTCCGTTATCAGCTGTTCTTCGACGAGCGCTCGCTCGACGGCGACGTCGTGAAGGACTTCGGCGGCGTCAAGGTCGTCACCGACCGGATGAGCGCCCCGTACCTGGGCGGCGCCTCGATCGACTTCGTCGACACCATCGAGAAGCAGGGCTTCACGATCGACAACCCCAACGCCTCCGGCTCCTGCGCCTGCGGCGACTCCTTCAGCTGATCGCCCGATCGTCTGATCGCCGAAAGGCGGCGGCCCCTTCACCGGGGACCGCCGCCTTTCGCGTGCGCCGTACCGTACGGCCTCCGGGCTACTTCCGAGGCGGCACGGCATCGCCCGTGACCGCGTCCACGACCTTCCGGTCCCCGAGCGGCCGGTCCAGTGTCACCTTCTCGGTGAAGCTCTTGGCCATCGCGATGCACACACCCCCCTTGGGGGCGGAGTCGACCACCTCCACCTTGACCGCCGACCCGCTCTCGTCCGCCCGCAGGGAGTACTCGCCGCACACGCCGCCCGTGAAGCGCACGCTCAACGTGCCGCCGTCGGCGGTGTACGTCTCGATCGGCGTCCCCTGCTTCTCATCGGGAGCCTCAGGGGCCTGCGGCTTCTCGGCGGGAGGCGTCCCGCCGCCCCCGGCCAGATACTCGGGCAGCACCGCCGTCCGGGCCACGGTCGACGCAGGACCGTCCCCGGCCGTCGCCACCTCGAACCACCACGACGGTACGAGCGCGGCCCGCCCGTCCACCTGCTGGGCCGCGAGCCCGAACACCGCCTTGCCCACCGGCACCCGCACCGGCTTCGCCGGCCCGCCGCCCTTGCCCTTCGGCTCGCACGGCGTGGCGGGCTCCCGCCCGTCCTGGTGCGGCACCGCCGACGCGCAGCCGCCGATCCCGCCGGCGCCCGGTGCGTTCGACGCCTCGTTCAGCAGCTTCAGCGCCTCGGCCGCCCCCACCACCGGATACTCGGCCCCCTTCGCCGGGGCCTTCAACTTCCCGCTCGCGGCCACCACTTGGCCGTCCGCGCCGATCTGCACGCCGGTCGACCAGCCGTACGTCGGCAGCCCGCCGATCACCGGCGCGGCGTTCACCACCCGTACGGCGCCCATCAGTTGGCCCGCGTCGAGCGCGGCGTCCTGCTGACCCAGTGCCTTCAGCACGGGCGCGGCGGCCTTCTTCGCGGCCTCCTCGCTCACCGGGCCCGCCCCGTCCCCGGGAACGACGGGATTGTCGCCGCTCCCGCCCCCGTCCTCGCTCGGACACTCCTTGGCCTTCAGGCAGTTGTCCCCGCCGGGCGCGGCGGCGTAGCGGCCGAACGTCCAGGTGCCGGGCGCCTGCTCGTCGACACTGAGCAGCGGGCCCGAACCGTCCTTCTGGGCGCCGACCTTCCAGGCCGTACCGGAGAGTTCGGGTGTACCGGCCACCCCCAGGGCCTCGGCGAGCCGCGCCACGTCGCCCGCGGCGACGGAGCCCTCGGGGAGGTGTACGGCGGCCGACGCGGGCCCCTTGGGCAGACTGCCGGTCGCGCGGTACTCGACGCCGTACGGGCTCGGCTCACCCGGCGCGATACCGGGACCGCCCGCCTCGCCGCCGCTGTCCGCGTTGCCGCTGCTTCCGCTGCCGAGTGTCAGCGGTGGTGGATCCAGCTCCTTGCCGCCGTCCGACGAGGCCGTGGCGAAGTACGCGCCGCCGCCGCCCACCATCAGGACGGCCGCCGCGACCGACGCGACCGCGAGCGGGGAACGCCGCAACCCCCAGCGGGCGCCGACGCGTTGGCCGTCGCGGTCCTGGTGTCGTTCGGTACTGGTCACCGTCTGCTCCTTCGCCGGATCGGCCCTGCCGTGGCCGGGACACCGGTGAGACGGGCGCGGGGAGCACCCGGTTCCCCAGAGACTGAGACCCGGACCGTCAGTCGCCGTACTCGGACATGCCGTCGATCAGCCGCGCGGAGTCCGGGGTGACCGTGACGCCATGGATCAGCGACGGGCAGACGGGAGCGGGAGCCGCGGCGGCGGGCCGCACCCAGTCCGCCGACATCCGCGCGCAGTCACCGCGCAGCTCGGCCAGGCTGGTGTCGGACTCACGGACGGCGCGCTCACGGGAGACGGTGTTGTTCCTCATGTACGCACCGTAAGCACGTAAGGGTCGGGAGGAAAGCCGTACTATCGGGTAGTTCGCCGTTTCGAAGCTCCTGGACCGACCCGATAGCGTGAGCTGTCCACCAGTCCTCCTCAACAGGAGCAGTCAGCCGTGAGAATCGCAGTCACCGGCTCCATCGCCACTGACCACCTCATGACCTTCCCCGGTCGCTTCGCCGACCAGTTGGTCGGGGACCAGCTGCACACGGTCTCGCTTTCCTTCCTCGTCGACAACCTCGACGTACGCCGGGGCGGTGTCGGCGCCAACATCTGCTTCGGCATGGGCCAGCTCGGAACCGCGCCGATCCTGGTCGGCGCCGTCGGCCCCGACTTCGAGGAGTACCGCGCCTGGCTCGACCGCCACGGCGTCGACACCGCGTCCGTCCGGGTCTCCGAGGTGCTGCACACCGCGCGCTTCGTCTGCACGACCGACGCCGACCACAACCAGATCGGCTCCTTCTACACCGGCGCCATGAGCGAGGCCCGCCAGATCGAACTGAAGTCGGTCGCCGACCGGGTCGGCGGACTCGACCTGGTCCTGATCGGCGCCGACGACCCGGAGGCGATGCTCCGCCACACCGAGGAGTGCCGCGCCAGGTCCATCCCGTTCGCCGCGGACTTCTCGCAGCAGATCGCGCGGATGGACGGCGACGAGATCAGGCTGCTGCTCGACGGTGCGACGTATCTCTTCTCCAACGAGTACGAGAAGGGGCTCATCGAGTCCAAGACCGGCTGGACCGACGCCGAGATCCTGGCCAGGGTCGGCCACCGCGTCACCACGCTCGGCTCGCGCGGTGTGCGGATCGAGCGCGCCGGCGCCGAGCTGATCGAGGTCGGCTGCGCCGAGGAGACGGCCAAGCTCGACCCGACCGGCGTCGGCGACGCCTTCCGCGCCGGATTCCTGTCCGGTCTCGCCTGGGGCGTGAGCCTGGAGCGGGCCGCGCAGGTGGGCTGCATGGTCGCGACCCTGGTCATCGAGACGGTCGGCACCCAGGAGTACACGCTGCGCCGGAACAACTTCATGGACCGCTTCACCAAGGCGTACGGCGACGAGGCCGCCAACGAGGTCCGCTCACACCTGGGGTAGGCGCCCCGCACCGGCACGCCCCGGCGCGTGCCGCTCCACGCGAGCGGCACGCGCGTGGGGTCCACGCTCAGACGAGGCGGCGCACCAGGTACGCGGTGCCCTGCCGGCCGCCGTACTCGTGGCCGCGCATCTCGCACCAGGCCGGGATGTCCAGGCGGGCGGCCTCGTCGTCGGAGAGCACCGTCACCGTGCCGCCCACCGGCACATCCCCGATCACCTTCGCCAGCTCGATCACCGGGATCGGGCACAGCTTGCCCAGCGCGTCCACGACGAGCGAGGGCGCGTCCGCCGCGGCCCCCGTCCGCGCGGCGGGACCGACGGGCGCGCCCAGCCGCTCCCGTACGCCCGCGACCAGCCCCGGCAGCACCGACAGGAAGCGGTCCACCTCCGCCTCGGCCGTACCGGACGGCAGCGACACCCGGACGTTGCCCTCCGAGAGCACCCCCATCGCCCGCAGCACATGGCTCGGTGTCAGCGTGCCGCTCGTGCAGGAGGAGCCCGACGACACGGAGAAGTCCGCCTCGTCCAGGGCGTGCAGCAGAGTCTCCCCGTCGACATAGAGACAGGAGAAGGTGACGAGATGGGGGAGCCGGAGCACCGGATCGCCCACCACCTCGACATCGGGGACCAGTTCCGGCACCCGCGCCCGGATCCGGTCCACCAGCGTCCGCAGCCTGGCCGCCTCGGCCTCGGCCCCGGCCCGTACCGCGCGCAGCGACGCGGCGGCGGCCACGATCGCCGGCAGGTTCTCGAAACCGGGCACCCGCCCCGACTCCCGCTCGTCCACCGGGCCTTGGGGCGCGAACCGCACCCCCTTGCGTACGGCCAGCAGTCCCACCCCGGCGGGTCCGCCCCACTTGTGCGCGCTCGCGGTCAGCAACGACCACGCCCCGTCCACCGGCCCCCACGCCAGCGACTGCGCCGCGTCCACCAGCAGCGGCACCCCGGCCGCCCGGCACGCCTCGGCGACCGCCGCGACCGGCTGCACGGTGCCGACCTCGTGGTTGGCCGACTGGAGGCAGGCGAGCGCCGTGTCGGTGCGCAGGGCCGCCGCGTAGGTCTCCGGGGACACCGCTCCCGTACGGTCCGCCGGCACCTCCGTCACGTCCGCGTCCGCCCCGTCGGCGGCCCGCGCGTGCGCGGCGTGCAGCACGGACGAGTGCTCGACCGCCGAGACCACCACATGACCGCCGACCCGCCGCCGTGCCGCGCGCGCCCCGGCCACTCCCGCGTGCACCGCGTACGTCCCCGAAGGAGTGAAGACGAGTTCGTCGGGGCGACAGCCCACCGCCTCAGCCGCGGCCTCGCGCGCGGCGTCCAGCAGCAGCCTGGCCCGCCGCCCCTCCCGGTAGAGCCTGGCCGGATCCGCCCAGCCCTCGTCCAGGGCGGCTTGCAGGGCCTGATGTGCGACGGGATGCAGCGGAGCGGAGGACGCGGAGTCGAAGTAGGCCACGCCGCCACGCTAAGCCAGCGTGCGCGCCACCGGCCCGCCGGGACACCGGCGGCCCGTGGAGGGGGCGTCAGAAGTGTCCCGGAGCCAGGCATTCCACCCCTTCGGGGTGCCGGACGGCGCGTTGGGCACCCTCCATGCGCGACCCCAAATTGCGTCCAGTAGGGTTTGGTCCGCATAAACATCCAAACCCCTGCCCGCGTCAGGGCCGGCGACCGACCGTGACGGCCGCAGCCGGCCGCGTGGGCGAGACTCTCGGGAAGGCGCTACGTGAGTCCCAACGGCTCCGACCGCTCGTCGCGGCGCCCGATGCGGCGGAAGCTGCCGCAGGTGCTGACTGCGGGCCTGATCCTCGCGACCGCCACCGGTTGCACATACAAGGATTTCCCCCGCCTTGGAATGCCCACACCGGTGACCGAGGAGGCCCCCAGAATCCTCTCCCTCTGGCAGGGCTCGTGGGCGGCAGCGCTCATCACGGGCATCCTGGTGTGGGGGCTGATCCTGTGGAGTGTCATCTTCCACCGGCGCAGCCGCACCAAGGTGGAGGTACCACCACAGACCCGTTACAACATGCCCATCGAGGCCCTGTACACGGTCGTTCCGCTCATCATCGTGTCGGTGCTGTTCTACTTCACCGCGCGTGACGAGTCGAAGCTCCTCTCCCTGGAGGACAAGCCCGCCCACACCATCAACGTGGTCGGCTACCAGTGGAGCTGGGGCTTCAACTACGTCGAGAACGTGGACGGCAAGGCTTCCACCGGCGCCGAGATCCCCAAGGAACTCGGCGACATCCCCCAGAAGTTCCAGGACGACTTCCCCGCCGGTGCCGAAGGCGTCTACGACGCCGGAATCCCTGGCACGCGGAATCCCCAGAACGGCAACCCGGGTCCGACCCTGTGGCTGCCGAAGGGCGAGAAGGTCCGGTTCGTCCTCACGTCACGTGACGTCATCCACTCCTTCTGGGTCGTGCCGTTCCTGATGAAGCAGGACGTCATCCCGGGCCACACCAACGCCTTCGAGGTGACTCCGAACAAGGAGGGCACCTTCATGGGCAAGTGCGCCGAGCTGTGCGGTGTCGACCACTCCCGGATGCTCTTCAACGTCAAGGTCGTCTCCCCGGAGCGCTACCAGCAGCACTTGAAGGAGCTGGCCGACAAGGGGCAGACCGGCTACATCCCGTCGGGCATCGCGCTGACGGACCCGGCCAGGAATGCGGAGAAGAAACAACTGTGAGCATCCTCAACGAACCCAAGGGTGCCGCCGCAGCAGCTGACGACTCGTACGAGAACGAGCTGCCGGTACGGCGCAAGCAGCCGGGCGCTGTTGTCGTGAAGTGGCTGACCACCACCGATCACAAGACGATCGGCACGCTCTACCTGGTCACGTCGTTCGTCTTCTTCTGCATCGGTGGTGTGCTCGCGCTCTTCATGCGCGCCGAGCTGGCCCGTCCCGGCACGCAGATCATGTCGAACGAGCAGTTCAACCAGGCGTTCACGATGCACGGCACGATCATGCTGCTGATGTTCGCGACGCCGCTGTTCGCCGGATTCGCGAACTGGATCATGCCGCTCCAGATCGGCGCGCCCGACGTGGCGTTCCCGCGGCTGAACATGTTCGCCTACTGGCTCTACCTGTTCGGCTCGATCATCGCGGTGGCCGGCTTCATCACCCCGCAGGGCGCCGCGGACTTCGGCTGGTTCGCGTACTCCCCGCTGTCGGACGCGGTCCGTTCACCGGGCGTGGGCGCCGACCTGTGGATCATGGGTCTGGCCTTCTCCGGCTTCGGCACGATCCTCGGCTCGGTCAACTTCATCACCACGATCATCTGCATGCGCGCACCCGGCATGACGATGTTCCGGATGCCGATCTTCTGCTGGAACGTGCTGCTGACCGGTGTGCTGGTCCTGCTGGCCTTCCCGGTGCTGGCCGCCGCGCTCTTCGCCCTGGAGGCCGACCGGAAATTCGGTGCCCATATCTTCGACGCCTCCAACGGAGGCGCGTTGCTGTGGCAACACCTGTTCTGGTTCTTCGGGCATCCAGAGGTGTACATCATCGCGCTGCCGTTCTTCGGCATCGTCTCCGAGATCATTCCGGTGTTCAGCCGGAAGCCCATGTTCGGTTACATCGGTCTGGTCGGCGCGACGATTGCCATCGCCGGTCTCTCGGTGACGGTGTGGGCGCACCACATGTATGTGACGGGCGGCGTACTCCTGCCGTTCTTCTCCTTCATGACATTCCTGATCGCGGTACCGACCGGTGTGAAGTTCTTCAACTGGATCGGCACGATGTGGAAAGGCTCGTTGTCCTTCGAGACACCGATGCTCTGGACCATCGGCTTCCTGGTCACCTTCACCTTCGGTGGTCTGACCGGCGTCATCCTGGCGTCGCCGCCGATGGACTTCCATGTCTCGGACTCGTACTTCGTCGTCGCGCACTTCCACTACGTCGTCTTCGGCACGGTGGTGTTCGCGATGTTCGCCGGATTCCATTTCTGGTGGCCGAAGATGACGGGCAAGATGCTCGACGAACGGCTCGGGAAGATCACCTTCTGGACGCTGTTCATCGGCTTCCACGGCACGTTCCTGGTGCAGCACTGGCTGGGGGCGGAGGGAATGCCGCGGCGTTACGCGGACTACCTCGCCGCCGACGGATTCACCGCGCTGAACACCATCTCCACGATCAGCTCGTTCCTGCTGGGCATGTCGGTCCTGCCGTTCTTCTACAACGTCTGGAAGACCGCCAAGTACGGGAAGAAGGTCGAGGTGGACGACCCGTGGGGCTACGGCCGGTCACTCGAATGGGCGACTTCGTGCCCGCCGCCCCGGCACAACTTCCTCACGCTGCCGAGGATCCGCTCCGAATCCCCGGCGTTCGACCTGCACCACCCGGAGATCGCGGCGCTCGAACACCTTGAGAACGACGGACAGAAGGACGCCGCTCTGCTCGGTGGCAAGGAGGTCGGCAAGTGAAGGTCCAAGGCTGGATGTTCCTCTGGCTGAGCCTCTTCATCCTCGTCGTCGCCGGCGTCTACGGCGTCTGGTCGAAGGAGCCGGTCGGTACCACCGCCCTCTTCCTGGCGTTCGGCCTGAGCCTCATGATCGGCTTCTACCTGGCCTTCACGGCCCGGCGGGTCGACGCGATGGCGCAGGACAACAAGGAGGCCGACGTCGCGGACGAGGCCGGCGAGGTGGGGTTCTTCTCCCCGCACAGCTGGCAGCCGCTCTCGCTGGCCATCGGCGGCGCGCTCGCGTTCCTCTCCATCGCCATCGGCTGGTGGCTGCTGTTCTTCTCCTTCCCGATCCTCCTGATCGGGCTGTGGGGCTGGGTCTTCGAGTACTACAGCGGAGAGAACCAGAACCAGTAGCCGAAAACGGCGGCGCGAGGCCGTCCACGAGGCAACGGGCCCGGATCCCCCTCACCCCTGAGGTGGATCCGGGCCCCTCGTTTGCAGTCACACAGCGCGCCGTAACCGGACATTCTTCATAACGTGTGCATATGAACCACACGCCGCGCTTTCGCACCGTTCTCGGCTGCACTCTGCTGGTCCTGTCCCTCGGGGCGGTAGCGACCGGCTGTGGCGGCCCGGACGGCCACCCGCTGTCGGAAAAGCCCTACGACGCCGCCGACCAGGTCTCCCTGAACGCACCCAAGGGCGACGCCAAGGCGAACCCCGACAAGCCTCTGGAAATCGTCGCCAAGGGCGGCGACGCACGCATCACCGACGTCACCGTCACCGACGCCGCCGGCCACCACCTGGCGGGCGAACTCGCCGCGGACGGGGCCCGCTGGCGCTCCACGGCCCCGCTGGCCGCCGGCGCCCGCTACACCGTCAAGGTCGCCACGGAGGACGAGGACGGCGCCCCCGGCAGCCGTACGCTCGACTTCGAGACGTCCCCGGTCAAGCGCAACCTCTCCGTCACCTTCGGCCCCAAGGCGGGCAAGTACGGCGTCGGCCAGCCCATCACGGCGGAGCTGAGCGCGCCGGTCAAGGACAGGGCGGCCAGGGCCGTCGTCGAACGGGGTCTCAAGGTCCGCTCCAGCCCCGCCGCCGAAGGCTCCTGGCACTGGGTCGACGACAAGAAGCTGCACTTCCGGCCCAGGGAGTACTGGCCCGCCAACGCGTCCGTCAGCGTCAGCAGCACCCTCGACGGCATCAAGGTCGGCAACAAGCTGTACGGCGGCCCCGTGAAGCCCCTGAAGATCACCACCGGCGACCGGCTCGAAGCCATCGCCGACGCCGGCACGCACCACATGACGGTGCTGCGCAACGGCGAGGAGATCAAAACGATCCCGGTGACCACCGGCAAGCCCGGCTTCTCGACCCGTAACGGCACCAAGGTCATCCTGGAGAAGCAGCAGTTCGTACGGATGCGCGGCACCAGCGTCGGCATCGCGGCGGGCAGCAGCGAGGGGTACGACCTGCCCGTCTACTGGGCCACGCGGGTCACCTGGAGCGGTGAGTACGTGCACGCCGCCCCGTGGTCCGTGGGCTCACAGGGGTCGGCGAACGTCAGCCACGGCTGCGTCGGCATGTCCACGGACAACGCCGAGTGGTTCTTCGACACCGTCCGCGAAGGCGACATCGTCAAGGTCGTCAACAGCGGTGGCGAGGACATGGACCCGTTCGGGAACGGCTTCGGCGACTGGAACCTGGACTGGGCCAAGTGGCGCCAGGGCAGCGCCCTCGTCGGCCCCAGCGAGGACGGCGGCGGCCAGGTGGAGGCCGCCCGGCTCCGCCCGCAGGTCTGACGCGAGCCGGGACGACCGGACCGGTCGGAGCCGTCAGGCCTCCACGGCGAGCCTGGTGCGCAGCAGCGCGGCCAGCGCCTCCGGGAAGCCCACCGGCTCCACCGGCAGCGTCACAGCGGCCTCGGCGCGGCTCCAGGTGGCCAGCCAGGCGTCCTGCGGGCGGCCCATCAGCAGCAGTACGGGCGGGGAGTTGAAGATCTCGTCCTTGATCTGCCGGCACAGACCCATCCCGCCGATGGGGGTGGCCTCGCCGTCGAAGACACAGGCGTCGACGCCACCCTTGTCGAGCACCTTCAGCACGGCGTGCATCGTCGCGCACTCGATGTACTCGACCGGCGGCAGGTCGGCGGCCGGCCGGCGGCCCGCTGCCGTACGCACCTGCTCGCGGGTGTTCGCGTTGTCGCTGTAGACCAGGACCGTGGCGGTCGGCTGCATTGTTCCTCCGTGACGTCCGTCGTGACAGCGGATGCTACTCCGTCGGACACCATGTCAGCACGGGTCCCGGCCCTGTCGCGAGGGGCCGTTCGGTCCTGGCTCACCTCCCCTCCGGAGCGGCTGACACTCCGAAGGGCACCCCCGGGAGTGAGGGCGGGATAAGCGACCGACATAATGTCGGTCGTGGCGACAGCAACGACAGTAGAAACCGGGCACGCGCACCCGACGGTCAATCGGCCGAACCTCACCAGTGTCGGAACGATCATCTGGTTGAGTTCCGAGCTGATGTTCTTCGCGGCCCTCTTCGCGATGTACTTCACCCTGCGGTCGGTGACAGGGGATGCGTTCTGGTCGGAGAAGGCCGATTCGCTGAACATCCCGTTCTCCGCGGTGAACACCACGATCCTGGTGCTCTCCTCACTCACCTGCCAGCTCGGCGTCTTCGCCGCGGAGCGGGGCGACGTGAAGAAGCTCCGCTCGTGGTTCGTGATCACGTTCGTGATGGGTGCGGTCTTCATCGGCGGTCAGATCTTCGAGTACACGGAGCTCGTCAAGCACGAGGGCCTCTCGCTCTCGTCCGACGCGTACGGCTCCGCGTTCTATCTGACCACCGGCTTCCATGGTCTGCACGTGACAGGCGGTCTCATCGCCTTCCTGCTGGTTCTCGGCAGAACGTACGCGGCCAAGAGGTTCACCCATGAACAGGCAACCGCCGCCATCGTCGTGTCCTATTACTGGCACTTCGTCGATGTCGTCTGGATCGGCCTCTTCGCCACGATCTACCTGATCAAGTAGCGGGCCACAGCGCCCGAAGCGCCCTCGCACACCGCCCAGAAACACCGACGCAGAAGATCCTGACACCGGGGTAATCCGTGAAAAAGCTCTCCGCACGACGACGCCATCCGTTGGCGGCGGTCGTCGTCCTACTCCTCGCGCTGGCGGCCACCGGGGGGCTGTACGCCGCGTTCGCGCCCGCGGGCAAGGCACAGGCAGACGACACCGCCCAGTCCCTCGCCATCGACGAGGGCAAGAAGCTGTACGCCGTGGGCTGCGCGAGCTGCCACGGCGTCGGCGGTCAGGGCACGACCGACGGCCCGTCGCTGACCGGCGTCGGCGCCGCCGCCGTGGACTTCCAGGTCGGCACCGGCCGGATGCCGGCGCAGCAGCCAGGCCCGCAGGTACCCAAGAAGAAGGTCATCTACGACCAGAAGGAGATCGACCAACTCGCGGCGTACGTCGCCTCGCTCGGCCCCGGGCCCTCGGTCCCGACCGCCGGGCAGTACAACCCGCAGGGCGCGGACGCCGCCAAGGGTGGCGAACTGTTCCGCTCGAACTGCGCCCAGTGCCACAACTTCGGTGGTGAGGGCGGCGCTCTGACGAACGGCAAGTACGCCCCGGGGCTTGAGGGAGTCACTCCCAAGCACCTGTACGAGGCGATGCTGACCGGTCCGCAGAACATGCCCGCGTTCCCCGACTCGACGATGCCCGAGCAGCAGAAGCAGGACATCATCAAGTACATCGAGTCCGTGAACAGCAGTACGTCGGCCAACCCCGGCGGGCTCAAGCTCGGTGGAATCGGGCCGGTCAGTGAGGGTCTGTTCTCCTGGATCATCGGTCTGGGCGCGCTGGTCGCCGTCGCCGTCTGGGTTGCGGCGCACACCGCGAAGGCCAGGAAGTCATGAGTAGCAACCGGATTTCAGACGAGAACCTGCCGGCTGAGCAGGAATCCGCGCACGCCGAGGTCGAGCGTGCGGACGACCCGTTCGCCAACCCCGGGATGCCGGCCCACCGGCCGCGTATCCAGGACATCGACGAGCGGGCGGCCAAGCGCTCCGAGCGCGCGGTCGCGGCGATGTTCACGCTGTCGATGCTGGCCACGATCGGCTTCATCGCCTCGTTCGTCGCCTTCCCCGTCGACAAGATCGTGTACATCTGGCCGTTCGGCCATGTGAGCGCGCTCAACTTCTCGCTGGGGCTCACCCTCGGAGTCGCCCTCTTCGCCATCGGCGCGGGCGCGATCCACTGGGCGCGCACCCTGATGAGCGACGTGGAGATCATCCAGGAGCGGCACCCGATCGAGGCCACCCCCGAGGTCGCCGCGCAGGCCAAGAAGGACTTCCTCCTCGGCTCGGCGGAATCCGGTTTCGGGAGGCGCAAGCTGATCCGCAACACCATGTTCGGCGCGCTGGCCATGGTGCCGCTCTCCGGTGTGGTCCTGCTGCGTGACCTCGGTCCGCTGCCGGAGGACAAGCTCCGCACGACGTTCTGGAAGAAGGGCTTGATGCTCATCAACCAGAACACGAACGAACCGCTGCGTCCCGAGGACGTCACGGTGGGGTCGCTGACGTTCGCCCAGCCCGAGGGGCTGGACGACCACAACCCGGACTTCAACAACGAGATCGCCAAGGCGGCTCTCATGATCGTCCGTATTCAGCCGTCCGAGATCAAGGACAAGCGCGAACTTGAGTGGTCCCACGAGGGCATCGTGGCGTACTCCAAGATCTGCACCCATGTCGGCTGCCCCATCAGCCTGTACGAGCAGCAGACGCACCACGTCCTCTGCCCGTGCCACCAGTCCACCTTCGACCTCTCCGACGGCGCCCGCGTCATCTTCGGCCCGGCCGGGCACGCCCTTCCGCAGCTGCGGATCGGCGTGAACGACGAGGGTTACCTCGAAGCGCTCGGCGACTTCGACGAGCCCGTCGGTCCTTCCTTCTGGGAGCGCGGATGAGTACTGCGTCTGACGAAAAGACCCGCCAGGCACCCGCGGGAGAGCGGGTCGCCGACTGGGCGGACGGTCGTCTCGGGATCTACGGCGCCGCCAAGGGCATGGTCCGCAAGGTCTTTCCCGACCACTGGTCGTTCATGCTGGGCGAGATCGCCCTGTGGAGCTTCGTCGTCATCATCCTCACGGGTGTGTATCTGACGCTGTTCTTCCACCCGAGCATGAACGAGGTCGTGTACGACGGCAGTTACGTGCCGATGCAGGGCGTCCGGATGACCGAGGCGTACGCCTCGACCCTGGACATCAGCTTCGACGTACGCGGTGGTCTGCTGATCCGGCAGATCCACCACTGGGCCGCACTGATCTTCGTGGCCGCGATGTTCGTGCACATGATGCGCGTCTTCTTCACCGGCGCGTTCCGCAAGCCCCGTGAGATCAACTGGGTCTTCGGCTTCCTGCTGTTCGTGCTCGCGTTGTTCACCGGACTCACCGGTTACTCGCTGCCGGACGACCTGCTGTCGGGCACCGGTGTCCGCTTCGCGCAGGGCGCCATCCTGTCCACGCCGATCGTCGGCACGTACATCTCGATGTTCCTGTTCGGCGGGGAGTTCCCCGGCCACGACATCGTGGCGCGGTTCTACTCGATCCACATCCTGCTGCTGCCGGGCATCATGCTCGGCCTCGTGGTGGCGCACCTGATCCTGGTCTTCTACCACAAGCACACGCAGTTCGCGGGTCCCGGCAAGACCAACAACAACGTCGTCGGCGCCCCGTTCCTGCCGATCTACATGGCCAAGGCGGGCGGCTTCTTCTTCCTGGTCTTCGGTGTCATCGCGATCATCTCCGCGATCGCCACGATCAACCCGGTGTGGGCCATCGGCCCGTACCGTCCGGACCTCGTCTCCACCGGAGCCCAGCCGGACTGGTATCTGGGCTTCTCCGAGGGCCTGATCCGCGTGATGCCCGGCTGGGAGATCAACGTCTGGGGTCATACGTTCGTCCTGGGCGTGTTCATCCCGCTGATGATCTTCCCGTTGGTGCTGGTGGCCCTCGCGGTCTACCCGTTCATCGAGTCCTGGGTCACCGGCGACAAGCGCGAGCACCACATCCTGGACCGGCCGCGCAACGTGCCGACCCGGACCGGCTTCGGTGTCGCGTGGCTGACGCTGTACTTCATCCTGCTCATCGGTGGCGGGAACGACATCTGGGCGACCCACTTCCATCTGTCGATCAACACGATCACCTGGTTCATCCGGATCGCGTTCTTCGTCGGCCCGGTCGTCGCGTTCGTCATCACCAAGCGGATCTGTCTGGGACTTCAGCGCCGCGACGCCGAGAAGGTGCTGCACGGACGGGAGTCCGGCGTCATCAAGCGGCTGCCGCACGGTGAGTTCGTCGAGGTCCACCAGCCGCTGGACCAGGGCGCGCTGCACACGCTCACCGCGCACGAGCAGTACAAGCCGGCCGAGCTGGGCCCGACGGTCGACGAGAACGGTGTCGAGCGCAAGACCTCTCCGGTGGAGAAGGTGCGGGTCAAGCTGAGCAAGGGCTACTACGGCGAGGGGAACCAGATTCCCAAGCCGACGGCCGAGGAGTACAAGGAGATCACGAGCGGCCACGGCCACCACTGATCGTCCGGCGTACGAGGGCCCCGGCCCGGTTTCCCTTCGGGGGACCGGCCGGGGCCCTCGTACGTTCCGGGTACGCCGCCGGCGGCCCGACTTCAGGGTGTCCGCAGTTCGGGCACCGCGCCGTGGATCGCGGTCGGCGCCGATAGGCTGACGCCTGGCAGCACGGGCCAGCAGGCCGTGCACCCGTCCACATACCCCAGGAGCGAGCATGAGCAGCGCTGTTGCACCGGCCGGAGGCGACACCCTGGCGGCGCGTTCCTGGCCGGGTGTACTGAACTCGCTGCTGCGCGGCCAGGATCTCGACGCCGGCGCCACGGCCTGGGCCATGGACCGCATCATGAGCGGCGAGGCCACCGACGTACAGATCGCGGGCTTCGCCGTCGCGCTGCGCGCCAAGGGCGAGACCGTGGACGAGGTCACGGGACTCGTCCGGGCCATGTACGAGCACGCCAGGACCATCGAGGTGCCCGGCGCCACGGTCGACATCGTCGGCACCGGCGGCGACCTCGCCAAGACCGTCAACATCTCCACGATGGCCGCGATCGTGGTGGCCGGTGCGGGCGGCAAGGTCGTCAAGCACGGCAGTCGCGCGTCGTCGTCCGCGAGCGGCGCGTCCGACGTGCTGGAGAAGCTCGGCGTCAATCTGGAGCTGACGCCTCAGCGTGTCGTGGAGGTCGCCGAGGAGGCGGGCATCACGTTCTGCTTCGCGGTGAAGTTCCACCCGGCGCTGCGGTACGCGGCCAAGGCCCGCAAGGAGCTGGGCGCGCAGACCACGTTCAACATCCTGGGGCCGCTGACCAACCCGGCGCGGGTCCGCGCCCAGGCGGTCGGTGTGGCGGACGTCCGGATGGCGCCGATCGTGGCCGGGGTGCTCGCCGAGCGGGGCAACTCCTCGCTGGTCTTCCGGGGCGACGACGGTCTGGACGAGCTGACGACGACCGCCACCTCACACGTATGGGTGGTTCGCGACGGCAAGGTCACCGAGCAGGCATTCGACCCCAGGGACATCGGCCTGGAGCTGGTCCCGGTCGAGGCACTGCGGGGCGCGGACGCGTCGTACAACGCGGACGTCGCGCGCCGCCTGCTGGCGGGTGAGACCGGCCCCGTACGGGACGCGGTCCTGCTGAACGCGGCGGCGGCGCTGGTCGCGCTGGAACCGGCCGACGCCACGCTGAACGACCAACTCGCGGCGGGGCTGGCGCGGGCGGCGGAAGCGGTGGACTCGGGAGCGGCGAAGCGGACACTGGAGCGCTGGGTGGCCGCGAGCAACGCGTAGCGCCGCGACCGGTCGGTCCTCGATCGCCTGATCACTACGGCCCGGCCGGTGTCCCGCATCGCGGACGCCGGCTGGGCCGCCGCGTGCCGGTGCGGTAATCTCCCCCCAGGTCATGAGTGACAGCGACTACGGCCCCGGCCCGCTGTCCGGCAACCCTCCGTCCGTGGCGGGGTGCCCCGGGTGAAGACCAGGCCGCAGTCAGCGAGGTCTGCGGCAAGCGCGGACCCCTGGACATCGTTCGGATGTCGTCATCCCTGGGGTCCTGGTCCTCAAGGGAGCAGTCTCGTGAGCAAGCGAATGCGATAGGGCCCAGGACGCGTCCACGACGTCCCCGCCCTTCGCGCGGACGACGTCACTTGACGGACGAGCCCTGGGGCCGCCCACCGACGTTCTGTCCGCTCATGACGCCCGGCACGTACCGCGTGTAGCCGCCGGCCGCCATGAGCCCGCCCTCCGGGCGGACGACGGCACTTCGCGGGGCCGCCCCACCGCCCTCTTCAGTGAGCGCCACCCCCGCGGTCCCTCCCGCGCCGTCACGGCCTTCCGCCGTCACGACGACGCGTCCGGCCGGCGGGTCCTGATGCTGTTTCCGCCTCGTCCTGCCGGGAGATACCGCCATGTCCGCACCCATCGACGCCCTCACCCAGACCACCGACGCCCAGCCGCTGCCCGTCCTCGGGCGGGACGTCACCGTCCCCCTGGTCACCGGCGGCGAAGTCACCTACGCCGCCCTCGACTACGCGGCCAGCGCCCCCGCCCTCCAGCGCGTCTGGGACGACGTCGCCGCCTACGCCCCGTACTACGGCAGCGTCCACCGCGGCGCCGGGTATCTCTCGCAGCTCTCCACCGACCTCTTCGAGAACAGCCGCCGCGCCGTCGCCGAGTTCCTCGGCTGCCGCGAGGACGACCAGGTCGTCTTCACCCGCTCCACCACCGACTCGCTCAACCTGCTGGCCGCCGTGCTGCCCGCCGGCTGCGAGGTGTTCGTCTTCGAGACCGAGCACCACGCGTCGCTGCTGCCCTGGCGCGACGCCCGTGTCAGCTACCTGAACGCGCCCCGTACCCCCGGCGAGGCCGTCACCACACTGAAGCGGGCCCTCGCGGCGCGTGACCCGAAGGGCCCCGCCCTGGTGTGTGTCACCGGCGCCTCCAACGTCACCGGTGAGCTGTGGCCCGTGCGCGAACTGGCCGCCGTCGCGCACGCCCACGGCGCCCGCGTCGTCCTCGACGCCGCGCAGCTCGCCCCGCACCACCCCGTGGACATCGCGGAGCTGGACGTGGACTGGGTGGCCTTCTCCGGGCACAAGCTCTACGCGCCGTTCGGCTCCGGTGTGCTCGCCGGCCGCGCCGACTGGCTCCGGGATTCGGAGCCGTACCTCGCCGGTGGTGGCGCCAGCCGCAAGGTCGCGCGCCGCGCCGACGGCGGTGTGGACGTCGAGTGGCACACCACCGCGGCCCGGCACGAGGCCGGTTCGCCCAATGTCATCGGGGTGTACGCCATCGCCTCCGCCTGCAAGGCCCTCACCGAGGCGGGCTTCGACCGGCTGGTCGCGCGTGAGCGGGAGCTGGTGGCCCGGGTGCGCGAGGGCCTCGCGGAGGTGCCCGAGGTGCGGGTGCTCTCGCTCTTCGGCGACGACGCCCCCCGGGTGGGCGTCATCTCTTTCGTCGTCGACGGCTGGAACAGCTCGCACTTCGCCGCCGCGCTCTCGGCGGAGTACGGCATCGGCGTCCGCGACGGACTCTTCTGCGCCCACCCGCTGGTGCGGACCCTGCTGGGCGGCGACGCCGGGGACCCGGGGGAGTGCGGTGCCCCTGACGCCGGTCCCGGCGAGAGGTCGCTCAACGCGATCCGGGTCAGCTTCGGGGCCGGCACGCCGGACGAGCACATCGAGCGCTTCACCGGCGCCGTCAGGGAACTCGTCCGGGACGGCGCCCGCTGGAACTACCGCACCGAGGACGGCCGTTGCGTCCCCGACCGCGGCTGACGCACGACGCTCAGGCGTCGAGGCCGATCGCGAACGCCGCTTCCAGGTCGTGCTGGGAGTAGGTACGGAACGCCACATGCGTGTCCGTGGCCTCGACGCCCGGGATCTTGCTGATGCTCCCCGGGATGACGTCCGCCAGGTCGTCGTGCCTGGCGACCCGCACCATGGCGATCAGATCGTAGGTGCCGGTGACGGAGAAGACCTCGCTGACGCTGTCCAGCGCCGCGACGGCCTCGGCGATCTCGGGGATCCGGTCGACGCTGGTCTTGATGAGCACGATCGCGGTGATCACGGTTGACGTTCTCCCTCGGGGGCCACGAGACGGGGCTTCACTCTAGCCTTACGCCGGAAGAGCCCCCAGGCGCCGACGGCGCCCAGCACGAAGCCCACCAGATGCGCCAGATACGCGACGCCGGGGCCCGGCTCGGCGTTCCGGGCCGCCAGCCACTGCAGGACGAACCAGAAGATCAGGACGATCCAGGCGGGGAAGCGCAGCGGCAGGAAGAAAAGGAACGGAAAGAGGCTGGTGACGCGCGCACGGGGGAAGAGACAGAGGAAGGCGCCGAGCACACCCGAGATCGCGCCGGACGCCCCCACCAGGGTCTGATCGGAATCCGCGTTGGCCACCGCGTACGCGAGCAGGGCGAGGTATCCGCACACGAGATAGAAGAGGGTGAACCGCACACGTCCCATCCGCTCCTCGGCCATCGCCCCGAAGACGTAGAGGAAGAGCAGGTTGCCCAGCAGATGGAGCCAGCTGCCGTGGACGAAGAGGGCGGTGAGCGGGGTGAGCAGAGCGTGCGGGTCGCCGCTCGTCAGCTGGTCGGGGATCACCCCCCAGCGTTCGAAGTACGCGCTCTGCGCCGCGAGCAGGGCATCGCCCGTCCCGTACGAGGGATTGAACCCCGAGAGCGGACCGGTCAGGAAGGCCAGGGCGCACAGGCCGATCAGGCCGTAGGTCACCACGGGTGCTCCGGCCGCCGCACGCCAATTGATCATCCACGGATCATCCCGTACGCGGACAGACAGGTACAGACCGCCTCGCCGCGACACGGGGCGCGCGGGAGGCCGTAGGGTTACGGCGCGTACTTCCGACTTCAGGACTCCAGGGCTCGACGAAAGAGGACGCACGATGACGACGGTTCCCCTGCCGACCGACGCGACCCGGTGGCGCTGCACGCTGTGCGGCAATCTCACCCGGTTCGACGTGACGCGCTCGTCCAAGGTGGTGGAGTACGTCCATCTGGACCTGGCCGGGCAGCCGAAGGTCGAGGAGCGCGACGTGGTCAGTGAGACCATCGAGTCCGTCCGCTGCCGCTGGTGCAACGCGGTGGATCAGATCGAGCTGGTTGACAGGCCGGGCGCCGGTTCCTGAGGGAGCCGCCCGAAAGGGTAGTGGGGTGACGGATCGTGGAGCAGCCCGCAAGTGGCGCTGAGCCGGCCGGTGCGGCCGGCGGCGACGCCGAGGCGCTCGACAGGCCGCTGCCCGAGGGAGTGCGGCGCCGGGTCGTGGCGCTGGTCTCCGACGCCTTCGGCGGGCTGACCGTCACCGAACTGCCCGCCCAGCTACGGCAGTACGCGCGCTTCACGCCGAGCAGACGCGCCCGGTTCGCGGGCAACGCGATGGCCGCCGCCCTGGAGAGCGACCCGGTGTTCCGGCAGCGGATCGGCGAGCGGTTCGGGCAGGTGGACCCCGAGCTGGCCGCCGCCGTCGAATCCGGCTCGCCGCCCCCGGCCGCCGACCCCGTCGACGTGGCGGCGGCGGCCTATGTCCTGCGTCCCGTCGGCTGGGTGAAGCTGGTGGCCGCCGCGGGCGAGGAGGTCCAGCGCGCCGACGCCGAGCGCGCGGACGAGGAGAACCGCCGTGAGCTGGAGCGGCTGCGTGAGGAGCTGGCGCAGGCCCGCGCCTCGACGAAGAGCGAGACGGAGCGGCTGCGTACGGAGCTGGACGCCGCCCGCAGGGAGGCCGAGTCCACGCACCGCAAGCTGCGCAGCGCCCTGAGCGACGTGAAGCGTGGTGAGGCCGCGCTGCGCCGTACGGCCGCCGAGATGGAGACGGCCCGCGCGGAGGCCGCGACGCAGCTGTCCGCCGCGGTGAGCGAGTCGCGGCGCCTCAAGGCCCGCCTCGCGGAGGCGGAGTCGGCCGTGGAGGCCGGGCGCCGGGCCGCCCGCGAGGGGCGCTCGGTGGAGGACATGCGGCTGCGGCTGCTGCTGGACACGGTCCTGGAGTCGGCGCAGGGGCTGCGGCGCGAGTTGGCGCTTCCGCCGGCCGCCGCGCACCCGGCCGATCTGGTCGACGCCGTGGAGCCGGGCCGGATGTCTCCCAAGGACGTCGCGGCCCGCGCGCTGTCCGACATGGATCCCGCGCTGCTGGACCAGTTGCTGGCGCTTCCGCAGGCGCATCTGGTCGTGGACGGCTACAACGTCACCAAGACCGGCTATCCCACGATGCCGTTGGAGAAGCAGCGGCTGCGGCTGCTGGGCGGGCTCGCGATGCTCGCGGCGCAGACCGGCGCGGAGATGACCTGTGTCTTCGACGGCGCCGAACTGGCCGCCCCCGTCCTGCTCGCGCCGCCGCGCGGGGTGCGGGTGCTGTTCTCCAAGCCGGGTGTGACGGCGGACGAGTTGATCCGCCAGCTGGTCCGGGCGGAGCCGCCGGGGCGGCCGGTGGTGGTCGTCTCCACCGACCGTGAGGTCGCCGACGGAGTGGCGCGGGCCGGCGCGAGACCCGTCGCGTCCGCCTTGCTGCTGAAGCGGCTTTCGCGCGTCTAGTAACTCCTGTGGCCAATGCGGCATTTGGTCACGCCATGTCGCATCACAGCGTCAATTGTTCATCACTGTCAGTGCGATGTATGTGAAGAAACCACTCCGCGACGAAATTTTTCCCCTTCAGGATTTGAACTGATCACGGGAAGGTCACTAGGGTCAGGCCTCGAACCTTCGCGCGGTTGATCACCCATCCGGGGTGGCGGCGAAGGAACCGCCGAATTCGTGTAGTTCAGTCCGGCAGCGCCGGGAAGCTGAAACACATGGAGCCGGGGATCCGCTCCCCACACCCGGTAGGCGGCTCGAGGAAGAAGGAGCTCGCCTTCGTGGCGTCCCACCGTCGTCCCAAGCAGCCGAGCCGCGCCCGCGTGACCGTGCTCACCGCGACCGCAGCCGCAGCTGTCGCCCTGACGTCCCAGGCCGCGCAGGCCGATCCGAAGCCGACCAAGGAAGACGTCAAGGAAAAGGTCGACAAGCTCTACCACGAGGCCGAGGCCTCGACGGAGGCGCACAGCGGCGCCCAGGAGAAGGAAAAGAAGCTCGAGAAGCAGGTCGAGGCGATGCAGGACAAGGTCGCCCGTGGCCAGGAGGAGCTCAACGAGCTGCGCACCGGCCTCGGTTCGATGGCCAGCGCCCAGTACCGCTCCGGTGGCATCGACCCCGCTCTCCAGCTCTTCCTCTCCGCCGACCCCGACGACTATCTGGACAAGGCCTCCGTGCTCGACCAGATGGGCAGCAAGCAGGTCACCGCGCTGGAGAAGATCCAGGCCAAGCAGCGGACCCTCGCGCAGCAGCGTCAGGAGGCGACCCTCAAGCTGAAGGACCTCGCCGACACGCGCACGGAGCTGGCCAAGAAGAAGAAGGACGTCCAGGCCAAGCTCAACGCGGCGAACAAGCTTCTCAACACGCTGACCGCCGAGGAGCGCGCGCAGATCCAGGCCGAGGACGCGGAGCGCGCGGCCCGTGGCAACGAGCGCGCCAACCTCGGTAACGAGAAGGCGTCTTCGGGCATGGCCGCCGCCGCGCTGGCCGCTGCCAAGACCCAGCTGGGCAAGCCGTACATATCCGGCGCCGAGGGCCCCAACTCCTACGACTGCTCCGGGCTGACCCAGTGGGCCTACGCCCAGGCGGGCGTGAGCATCACCAGGACCACGTACACCCAGGTCAACGACGGCACGAAGATCGGCCGCAGCGAACTTGCCCCCGGCGACCTGGTCTTCTTCAGCGGACTGAGCCATGTCGGGCTGTACGTCGGCAACGGCCAGGTCATCCACGCCCCCAAGCCGGGCACCGTGGTGCGCTACGAATCCATGGAGTGGGCCGGCAGCTTCCAGTTCGGCGTCCGCGTCTGACACTCCGCGCGGAACCTGACGCGCCCTCCCGCTCACGGACCCGACCGCGACCGCCCGTTCGGGCGAACTCCGGTTACTCCCGCTGACGCACGCCCCGCCGGTGACCTGTGGTCTCCGGCGGGGCATCACTGTCTGTGCCCGGCGCGGTCTTTGGTCACTGAGTGTCCGCACGGTTACTGTCTGCTGCGCCGTAGCTCCCGGCCATGTTTCCGCCCGTCGGGCGGCAGGGGCTGCGCAGTTGCGTCCAGCGGAAGGAAGTGCGGCTTCCTGTGGTGTCCCATCGTCGTTCCTCACAGCCCGGCCACAGCCGGGGCACCCGGGTCACGGTCCTGTCAGCCGCGGCGGTCACGGCCGCGGCAGCCCTCGGGACGGCGCCGGCGGGCGCGGACCCCAGGGAGACGACCGAGGCGACCCGGTCGACCGTCGACCGGCTGTACGAGGAGGCCGAGAAGGCCACCGAGCAGTACAACAAGGCGGGCGAGCGGGCCGGCGCCCTGCGCGAGCGGGTGGACCGGGTACGGGACGGCGCGGCCCGCAGCCAGGAGCGCGTCAACCGCATGCGGGGCGCGCTCGGTTCGATCGCCGGCGCCCAGTACCGCTCCGGCGGGCTCGACCCGGCCCTCGCGCTGCTGCTCTCCTCCGACCCGGACAGCTATCTGGAGCGGGCCGAGGCCCTCGACCGGCTGAGCGACCGCCAGGCCCATGCCCTGCGCGACCTCGGGCAGGCCCAGCGCAAGCTCGGCCAGCAGCGCGACGAGGCGACCAGGGACCTCGCGGAGCTGGAGCGCAGCCGGGCAGCCGTCGCCCGTCACAAGCGCACCGTCGAGGCCAAGCTCGCCGAGGCGCGGCGGCTGCTGAACTCGTTGCCCGACGCCGAGAGGGACGCGGACCGGGCCTCGCGCTCGGGGCGCGACGGCGGTCCGCTCTCGCTCTCGGGCGAGGCGCCGGCCTCCGCGCGCGCCGCCGCCGCGGCCCGCGCGGCGCGCGGCGTCGTCGGCCTGCCGTACGTGTGGGGCGCCAACGGGCCCTCGGGCTTCGACTGTTCGGGCCTGACCCAGTGGGCGTACGCGCAGGCCGGGGTCGCCCTGCCGCGTACCTCGCAGGCGCAGCGGTACGCGGGACAGCAGGTGCCGCTGTCCCAGGCGAGACCCGGCGACCTGGTCGCCTACCGCGACGACGCCAGCCACATCGGGATGTACATGGGCAACGGCCAGGTGGTGCACGCGCCGTACCCCGGCGCCTCGGTCCGCTACGACCCGGTGGGCATGATGCCGGTCTCGTCGGTGACCCGCGTATAGGCGTGCCGCCCGCGGCGCCCCGTACGATCGGCAGCGTGGCAGGTCGGGGACGTACGACTCGAAGACGTGCGGCGGGTCGGTGGCGTCCGGTCCGCCGCCGCGGTGTGCCCGGCCGGGCGGCGGTCTCGCTGCTCGGGTGTCTGCTGGTCGCCTCCGGTTGCTCCGCGCCCGACGGGACCGACGCCGCGACGGGCGAGATCCGGCGGACCCTCGACCGCCGCGCCGACGCCCTCGTGGACCGGGACGAGGCCGGGTATCTGGCCGCCGTCGACCCCTCGGCCGGTGATCTGCTGGCCGCCGAGCGGCGGACGTACCAGAACCTCACCGACGTACCCGTACGGTCCTGGGAGTACGAGCTGCGGGACGTCGACCGCTCCGGCACGCGCGCCACGGCACGGGCCGAGCTGCGCTTCCGGATAGCCGGCTACGACAGCGCGCCCGTCAGCTCGGCCCGCACCCTGGAGCTGACCGAACGCGACGGGCGGTGGTACGTGAGCGCCGACCGGCCCGGCGAGGACGGCGTGCAGCAGCTCTGGCAGCAGGGCCCCGTCGACGTCGTCCACGGCAGGCGCAGCCTGATCCTCGGCGTCGGCCAGGACAACGAGCGGCTGCGCGAGATCGCCGCCGTCGCCGACCGGGCGGTGCCCGCCGTCGACGAGGCGTGGCCGGGCAGCTGGTCCGGCCGTGTGGTGGTGCTGGTGCCCGGGTCGGTGGAGTCGATGGCCGGCCTGCTGGGCGCCTCGGCGGGCAGCTACCGGGGCATCGCCGCCGTCACGACCGGCGAGACGCGGCGGGAGGGCTCGTCGCCGGCGGACCGGGTGATCGTCAACCCCGACGCGTACGGCATCCTCGGCGACTTCGGGCGCCAGGTGGTCCTCACCCACGAGACGACCCATGTGGCGACCCGTACGGACACGACGGAGGCCACCCCGATGTGGCTGTCGGAGGGCCTCGCGGACTGGGTCGCCTACCGCGACTCCGGCCGCGTGGACGGCCAGGCGGCACCGGAGCTCCAACGGTCCCTGCGCCGGGGCGAGCTGCCCGCCGCGCTTCCCGGGGACGGCGACTTCGCCTTCGACGCGAAGGCGGAGGAGCTGGCACGGGCGTACGAGGGCGGTCGCCTGGCGTGCGAGCTGATCGCGCGGCGCTGGGGCGAGGAGAAGCTGACGGACTTCTACCGGGCGGTGGGCGCGCACGAGCGCCGCGAGGGCGCCGTGGAGGACGCGATGAACGAGGTTCTGTCGGTGGCGCCGGACGCGTTCGCGGCGCAGTGGCGGGACTACATGCGCGAGCGGCTGCGCTGAGGGGGCGGGGGGGCTTCAGGAGCCGAGCAGCCGGTACCGGTCCTCCTTGGCCCCGTCCGCGTTGCCCGTCGCGTCAGGGTCCGCGTGTGTACCCGGGCGTGGGAGCGTGAGCGGCACCGTCGTGCGCCACAGCCGCGCGCACGCGGTCAGCGCCGCGGCCACCAGCAGCCCGTTGCGCACGACGAGCAGGGTCACGCCCAGCCAGTCGCTCGCCGTCACGTGCGAGAAGAACAGCGGGAATTCGAGCACCGTGACCGCGGAGGCCGCCACCACCAGCACCGCGGGCAGCGTCATCGGGCTCGACCGCAGCAGCAGGCAGACGGCGGCCAGTCCCACCAGCCAGATCATGTACTGCGGGCTGATCACCCGGCTGGTGACGGTGAAGAGCAGGACGGCGACGAACGCCGCGTCGCACAGGGTGTTCGCCGTGAGCGCCGTCGCCTTCAGCCGCCAGACCAGCAGCCAGCCGAAGGCGGTCACGCTGAGGACGAGGGCGAGCGCGCTGACCAGCGGGACGTACGGCCCCCGGAACTCCACCGAGCCGTAGGAGAACATCACGACGCCGTCCCAGCCGAGATGCCGGGCCACATGGAAGACCAGCGCGCCCAGCGACTCGACCTCCGTACCCCGGTCGCGCTGCGCGGTGAGGAAGTCCAGCGCGCCCGGCAGCACCGCGGACACCATGGCGAGCAGCGCGAGCGCCGTCGCGACGGCGGCGGACCAGGACAGCCGGGTGGCCCGGCCGCGCGGCGTACCGATCAGCACCAGCACCGGCCACACCTTCAGCAGCGCCCCGAACCCCGCCAGGGCGCCGAGCAGTTGGGGCCTTCGGGCGCCCACGAGGAGGGCGCAGACGGCGACGGCGGTGACCATCAGGTCGTACCGGGCGTACACCGTGGGCCCGAGCACCGCGACGCCGACGACCCACACCCACACGCCGCGCGTCGAGCGTCCCGGGCGCCGCGCCGTACGGAGAAGCAGCCCGAAGACGAGCGCGTCGCAGAGCAGGCACAGGGTGAAGAACGCCGTGGCGTAGCCGAGGAAGGGCAGCAGGGCGGGGGAGAGGATCGCGAAGGCGGCGGCGGGCGGGTACTGCCAGGTGACGTCCGCCTGGGGGAAGGTGCCGGCGGTCAGGACGTCGTACCAGCCCTGGTAGGTGACGGAGACGTCCGGGGTGACGTCGGAGCCCGGCGTGATGATGATCCGCAGGACGCAGAGCATCAGCACGGTCCTGGTGAGGAGCCATACGGCGACGGGCCCGGCCGTCCCCGCTCCGTAGTGTGACCGCGTCGTGTCCTCGACATCCCCGACCGTCATGACCACCCTGCCCGTTTTGAGCGAAATGTACATATGTGTTGGCGGGAGCCATCATGCGGGGGGACAGGCGCGGGAACGATGAGGCAGGGCCGTTCGGTACTGTCGGCGACGATGCACAAGACCTTGATCGTGACGAACGACTTCCCGCCCCGGCCCGGTGGCATCCAGGCGTTCCTGCACAACATGGCGCTACGGCTGGACCCCGACCGGATCGTCGTCTACGCCTCCACCTGGAAGCGCGGCGCCGAGGGCGCGGAGGCGACGGCGGCCTTCGACGCCGAGCAGCCCTTCACGGTCGTACGCGACCGTACGACGATGCTGCTGCCCACCCCGAGAGTGACCAGACGGGCGGTGGGACTGCTGCGCGAACACGGCTGCGAGTCCGTGTGGTTCGGCGCGGCGGCCCCGCTCGGACTGATGGGGCCCGCGCTGCGCCAGGCCGGCGCCCGGCGGATCGTCGCCACCTCGCACGGCCACGAGGCGGGCTGGGCGCAGCTGCCCGCGTCCCGGCAACTGCTGCGCCGGATCGGCGAGGGCACGGACACGATCACCTACCTCGGCGAGTACACACGCTCCCGCATCGCCGCGGCCCTCACCTCCGACGCGGCCGGCCGCATGGTCCAACTGCCGCCCGGCGTCGACGAGAAGACGTTCCACCCGGCGTCGGGCGGTGACGAGGTACGGGAGCGGCTGGGGCTCGCCGAGCGGCCCGTCGTCGTCTGCGTCTCGCGGCTGGTGCCGCGCAAGGGGCAGGACACGCTGATCCTCGCGATGCCCGCGATCCTGGCGCGGGTCCCGGACGCCGTACTGCTGATCGTCGGCGGCGGACCGTACGACAAGGAGCTGCGGAAGCTGGCGCACGAGACCGGCGTCGCCGAGTCCGTACGCTTCACCGGCCCCGTGCCCTGGTCGGAACTGCCCGCCCACTACGGCGCGGGCGACGTCTTCGCGATGCCCTGCCGCACCCGGCGCGGCGGCCTCGACGTGGAGGGCCTGGGCATCGTCTACCTGGAGGCGTCCGCGACGGGCCTCCCGGTGGTCGCGGGCGACTCCGGCGGCGCGCCGGACGCGGTACTGGACGGCGAAACGGGCTGGGTGGTCCCCGGCGCCCCCACGACGCTCGCCGCGCGCGAATCGTCGGACCGCATCGTGACACTGCTCCAGGACCCCGAACTGCGCCACCGGATGGGCACGCGGGGCCGCCGATGGGTGGAGGAACGCTGGCGCTGGGACCTCCTGTCGGAACGCCTGCGCGCCCTGCTGTAGCCACCGGGCGGGCACGCCGGGTCCGTCCGCCGGGTGAGGGCCGACTGGGCCGCGAATGGACCCGGTTGGCGGGCCGTGCTTCGGCTCAGGCGCGGTACAACGACTCGATCTCGTCCGCGAAGTCCTTCGCCACCACGCCCCGCTTCAGCTTCAGCGACGGCGTGATGTGGCCCGCCTCCTCCGTGAACTGGGCCTGAAGGACGCGGAACTTGCGCACCGACTCCGCCTTCGACACCGCCGCGTTGCCGTCGTCCACCGCCTGCTGGACCGCCGCCAGCAGGTCCGGGTCGTCGTGCAGGGACGCCGCCGTCGAGCCCGGGGGTTTGCCGTTGTCCTTCGCCCAGCGCGCCAGGAACTCCGCGTCGAGCGTCACCAGCGCGCCCACGAACGGGCGGCCGTCGCCGACGACCATGCACTCGGCGATCAGCGCGTGCGCGCGGATGCGGTCCTCGATCACGGCGGGCGCGACGTTCTTGCCGCCCGCCGTCACCAGGATCTCCTTCTTGCGGCCGGTGATCGCGAGATACCCGTCCTCGTCGAGCGTGCCGATGTCCCCGGTGTGGAACCAGCCGTCCGCCAGCGCCTCGGCCGTCGCCGCCTCGTTGTTCCAGTAGCCCGTGAACAGGTGCTCGCCGTGCAGCAGCACCTCGCCGTCGTCGGCGATACGGATCACCGAACCCGGCAGCGGCTGACCGACAGTGCCGATCTTCTGCCGGTCCCACGGGTTGAACGCCGTGGCCGCGCACGTCTCCGTCAGGCCGTACCCCTCCAGCACCGTGAAACCGATGCCGCGGAAGAAGTGGCCCAGCCGTTCGCCCAGCGGGGCGCCGCCGGAGATGGCGTACTCACCACGGCCGCCGAGGACCGCCCGCAGCTTGCTGTACACGAGCGCGTCGAACACCTTGTGCCTGATCCTGAGCCCGAGCGACGGCCCCTGCGGCGTGCCCAGCGCGCGGCTGTAGGCGATCGCCGTGCTCGCCGCGCGGTCGAAGATCTTGCCCTTGCCGTCCGCCTGCGCCTTGGCGCGCGCCGAGTTGTAGACCTTCTCGAAGACGCGCGGCACCCCGAGGATCAGCGTCGGCCGGAACGCCGCCAGCTCCTCGGTCAGATTCTTGATGTCCGGTACGCAGCCCAGCTTGATCGGCGCCATCACCGACGCCACCTCGACCAGCCGGCCGAAGACGTGCGCGGCGGGCAGGAAGAGCAGGACCGAGCACTCGCCCGTACGGAACAGCGGCTTCAGGCGCTCCACCACGTTGCCGCACTCCGCGAAGAAGGCCCGGTGCGTCAGCACGCAGCCCTTGGGGCGGCCGGTGGTCCCCGAGGTGTACACGATCGTCGCCGGATCGTCGGCCTTCGCCGTCGCGCTGCGCTCGTCGACCACCGCCTCGGTGATCTCCGCGCCGGCGGCGGTCAGCTCCGCCACACAGCCCTCGCCCTGGCCCCCGCCCCCGCCGCCGTCGATCCGCCAGACGTGCCGCAGCCCGGTCAGCCCGTCGGAGACCGACCGGACCGCCGCCGCGTGCTCCCCGGACTCCACGATGATCGCCGCGGTGCCCGAGTCGCCGAGGATCCACTGCACCTGCTCGGGGGAGCTGGTCTCGTACACCGGTACGGTGACGGCGCCCGCGCTCCAGATCGCGAAGTCGAGCAGCACCCACTCGTACCGGGTCCGCGACATCAGGGCGACCCGCTCACCCGGGAGGATGCCGGACGCGATCAGGCCCTTGGCCACCGCCCGCACCTCGGCGAGGAACTGGACGGCCGTGACATCCGTCCAGGCACCACCGACCTTGCGGCTCACGACCGCGGCATCGGGATACTGAGCGGCGTTGCGGCCGATGAGATCCGTCAGGTTGCCGTCCGAGGGGACCTCGTACAGGGCCGGAAGGCTGAACTCGCGCAAGACTGCTGCTCCTCGTCGGGCGCCGGCGGCACGACACTGTGCCGGACCGGCTGCGGTCCACATCGGGCAGGTGCTCCTGGGGATGAGCACGACGGGACGGCCCGGACGTTACCCACCGGTACTCAGTTCCGGATAGGGGGTCCCGGCCAGATGTTCCCTGCGTCACACGTTTTTTGACGGTCCTTCGCGCAGAGTAGTCCACAGCGCTGCGGGCGTGGGAGTAACCGCAGGTCCGGACCCCTCTACACAGGAGGAGGGCGGCGATCTAGGGTGAGCGGCATGCGTGGTGGCGGGAACAGCGACGAGAACGGTGACGTGTCCGACCGGAACGGCGGGACGGGCCGTACCCGCGTCCACGTCGTCAGTGACGTGCACGGCAACGCCCGCGACCTGGCCCGCGCCGGCGACGGCGCCGACGCCCTGATCTGCCTCGGCGACCTCGTCCTCTTCCTCGACTACGCCGACCACTCGCGCGGCATCTTCCCCGACCTCTTCGGCGAGGAGAACGCCCACCGCATCGTCGAGCTGCGCACCGCCCGCCGCTTCGACGAGGCCCGTGACCTGGGCCGTGACCTCTGGGCCGGCCTGGAGGCCGACCGGGACACCGTCATCGAATCGGCGGTACGGCGCCAGTACGCCGAGATGTTCGCCGTCCTGCCCACCCCGACGTACGCCACCTACGGCAACGTCGACATCCCGGCCCTGTGGCCCGAGTACGCCGGCCCCGGCATCACCGTCCTGGACGGCGAGCGGGCCGAGATCGGGGGCCGCGTCTTCGGCTTCGTCGGCGGCGGCCTGCGCACCCCGATGCGCACCCCGTACGAGATCTCCGACGAGGAGTACGCGGCCAAGGTCGAGCGGCTCGGCGACGTCGACGTGCTGTGCTCGCACATTCCGCCGGAGGTGCCGGAGTTGACGTACGACACCGTCGCCCGCCGCTTCGAACGCGGCAGCCGCGCGCTGCTGGACGCCGTGCGCCGTACGAAACCGAGGTACGCGCTCTTCGGCCATGTCCACCAGCCGCTCGCCGCCCGGATGCGCGTCGGCTCGACGGAGTGTGTGAACGTCGGGCACTTCGCGTCCACCGGACGGCCCTGGGCCATGGAATGGTGACCGGCGCGCACGCGATAGCCTGCACACCGCACGGCCGGTACCGGAACGCGTGACCGTCGCCCCGCACCGCCGGGGAGACACCATCTGGAGGAGCACGTCGATGGCGGAACACACCAAGTCGAGCATCACGATCGAGGCGGCACCCGCCGACGTGATGGGCGTGATCGCCGACTTCGCCCGCTATCCCGAGTGGACCGGCGAGGTGAAGGAGGCCGAGGTGCTCTCCACCGACGCCGAGGGCCGCGCCGAGCAGGTCAGGCTGGTGCTGGACGCCGGCGCGATCAAGGACGACCACACCCTCGCGTACACCTGGACCGGTGGTGACGAGGTCAGCTGGACGCTGGTCAAGTCCCAGATGCTGCGCTCGCTCGACGGCTCGTACCACCTGGCGCCGAGGGACGGCGGGGCGCGCACCGAGGTCACCTACCGGCTGACCGTCGACGTCAAGATCCCGATGCTCGGCATGATCAAGCGCAAGGCCGAGAAGGTCATCATCGACCGCGCCCTGGCCGGTCTGAAGAAGCGCGTCGAGAGCGCCCCCGGCTCCACCGGGTCCGCCGGAGCGGCCGAGACCCCGACCACCTGATGACGGGGAAGACGCCGCGTACGGTCCTGGTCACCGGCCCCGGCGGCGCCGGTCGCACCACCGTCGCGGCGGCGACCGCCCTGGCCGCCGCCCGGCGCGGCGACCGCACACTGCTGCTCTGCGCCGACCCGGCGGGCCCCGGCACCGTCCTCGGTACGGCGGTCACGACCGCCGCCGGTGCCGGACCGGCCGAGGTGACCCCCGGGCTCTGGGTGGCGCGCGTCGACCCCGCCGACTATTTCCGCACCGAGTTCCTCGCGCTCCAGGAGCGCGCCGCAGCCGCGCTCGACATGCTCGGCGCCCGCCGCCTCGACGGCGAGGAGCTGACCGAGCTGCCGGGCGCCGAACAGTTCGCCCTGCTCCAGGCGCTGCGCCGGGCCGCCGCCGGTGACTGGAACGTGCTCGTCGTCGACCTGCCGCCGCTGCGCGACGCCCTGTCCGTCCTCGCCCTGCCCGAACGGCTGCGCCGTCTCATCGGCCGCCTCCTGCCCGCCGAGCGGCAGGCCGCGCGGGCGCTGCGCCCGATGATCGCGCAGCTCGCCGGCGTACCGATGCCCGCGGACTGGCTGTACGGGGCCGCCGCCCGCCGGGACGAGGAACTGGCCGCCGTCCAGGCGCTGATCGGGTCCCCCGGCACGACCGTACGGCTCGTCGCCGAGCCGGGCCCGGCCGCCGCCGACGCCCTGCGCGTGGCCCGCGACGGGCTCAGCCTGTACGGGCTGCGCGTCGACGCCCTCGTACCGAACAAGGTGCTGCCGACGGATTCGTCCGACGCCTGGCTCGCGACGCTCGCCGCCCAGCAGCAGAAGTGCCTGGACGGGTGGAGCGAGGAGTACGGCCCCGGCTCGGGCGCCGGCTCGGGCACCGGGTGGCCGCTGCGCGAGGTGCGCCACCTCGGCCGGGATCCGCGCGGGCTCGACGACCTCGCCGATCTTGAGGCTCTCGCCGACCTGGGCCCGGACCCGGGACCGGACACCGAGCCTGATCCCGACCCCTGGTGGGTCGAGGACCGGCGCGAGGAGGACGGTCTGCTGGTGTGGTCCCTGCCACTGCCCGGCGCCGTCAAGGCGGACATCGGCCTGGTACGGCGCGGCGACGAACTGCTGCTGACCGTCGGTCCGTTCCACCGCATCGTGCCCCTCGCGGGCGCCCTGCGCCGCTGCACCGTCTCGGGCGCCGCGCTCACGGACGGTGTCCTGAAGGTCCGATTCACGCCGGACCCCGGGCTCTGGCCGCGCACTCCCTGAATGTCCCACCGGGGTTCAGGTACCGTCGAAGGTACACAGCCTCCGGTCCGCCCCGGACGAGGCGCCTTGCCCGATGCGGGGAGTAACCCATGAGTGATGCCATCGAGCGTCCCGCCGCCGACCCGGACGCCTGGGCCACGGCCTGCGCCGAGGACCTGGCCGCCGAGAAGGCGCGTCGCCGTGCTGTCCACGGGCCGCCGCCCGGCTCGGCCTCCGAGGAACTGCGCCGGTTCGTCGACGCCGTCGCCGACAAGGTGTCCTCGTTCCAGAGCCCGCTGCTCGGGATGGCCGCCCAGGGCGCCGTCCAGCAGTTCATCAATCAGGCCAAGTCCGCCGTCGAGCCGGTCATCGACCGTAACCCCGACCTCTTCGACCACCTCGCGGCGGCCGGAAACGAACTGCTCGCGGCCTACCGCTCCGCCGTCGAGGGCGACGAACGCCGCTGGACCCAGGGACCGTCCGAGGCACCGGACATCAGTCTGAAGAAGCCGGACGAGAAGGCCAACGACCCCTCGGATCCCCGCGATGAGGGCCCCACCCCCGGTACGCACATCGACCTGGACTGACCAGGGAGAGCCTGCCCTCGGGTACGGTTGGGCGCAGCGGGGCTCGACCGAAAACTGAGGGACACATGGGACTCACCATCGGCGTCGACATCGGCGGCACGAAGATCGCGGCGGGCGTGGTCGATGAAGAAGGCGCGATTCTCGATACGTACCAGGTGCCCACCCCTTCGACCGCCGAAGGCATCGTCGACGCGATCTGCGCGGCGGTGTCCGGCGCCGGCAAGGGACATGACATCGAGGCCGTCGGCATCGGCGCCGCCGGCTACGTCGACGACAAGCGCGCCACCGTCCTGTTCGCGCCGAACATCAACTGGCGTCACGAACCGCTCAAGGACAAGGTCGAGCAGCGGGTCGGGATGCAGGTCGTCGTGGAGAACGACGCGAACGCGGCGGCCTGGGGCGAGTACAAGTTCGGGGCCGGACAGGGCCACGACGACGTCATCTGCATCACGCTCGGCACCGGCCTCGGCGGCGGCATCATCATCGGCAACAAACTGCGCCGGGGACGCTTCGGCGTAGCGGCGGAATTCGGCCATATCCGGGTCGTACCCGACGGGTTGCTGTGCGGCTGCGGCAGTCAGGGCTGCTGGGAGCAGTACGCGTCGGGGCGCGCCCTCGTCAGATACGCGAGACAACGCGCCAACGCCACCCCCGAGAACGCGGAGATCCTGCTGCGTCTCGGCGACGGCACACCCGAAGGCATCGAGGGCAAGCACGTCAGCGCCGCCGCCCGCGAGGGCGACCCGGTGGCCGTCGACTCCTTCCGGGAGCTGGCCCGTTGGGCCGGCGCGGGCCTGGCCGACCTGGCCTCGCTCTTCGACCCGTCGGCGTTCATCGTCGGCGGCGGTGTGTCGGACGAGGGCGAACTGGTCCTCGACCCGATCCGAAAGTCCTTCCGCCGCTGGCTGATCGGCGGCGAATGGCGACCGCACGCGCAGGTCCTCGCCGCCCAACTGGGCGGCAAGGCCGGGCTGGTGGGCGCCGCGGACCTGGCCCGCCAGGGCTGAGCCGCTCGCTCCTTTCCGGACGATCACGCCCGCCGTGCCCCCCGGGGGTGCGGCGGGCGTTGGCCTATCGTGGACCGGTGACAGTTCCGGTAAGTGGACAGGGTGGACCCGTCCCCACGATCTCGCTGCCCGACTCCCGTACCGAGCCCGACGGTTCGGCCGTGATCCGGGTGCTCACCTACAACGTCCGCTCCATGCGCGACGATTGCGACGCGCTGGCCCGGGTGATCAGCGCCTGCGAGCCCGATCTGGTCTTCGTCCAGGAGGCGCCGCGCTTCTTCCGCTGGCGCAAGCGCGCCGCGTGGCTGGCCGCCCGGACCGATCTCGTCGTCCTCAGCGGCGGCGGTACGGCGGCGGGCCCGCTGCTGCTGTGCTCGCTGCGCGCGACCGTGGAGCGTACGGAGGACGTACTGCTGCCCCTCACCCCCGGCCAGCACCGGCGCGGCTTCGCCACGGCCGTTGTACGGATCGGGGGCGCCCGCATCGGGGTGCTCAGCTGCCATCTCAGCCTGCGGGGCGACGAACGGCTCGCCCAGGCGGGCATGCTGCTCGACCGGGTACGGACCATGGACGTACCGCACACGATCGTGGCCGGCGACATCAACGACCGGCCGCAGGGGCGTGCGTTCCGGCGGATCGCCGGGGAGCTTCAGGACGCCTGGGCCGTCAAGCCGTGGGGGAGCGAGTACACCTCCACGCCCGCCGATCCGCACCAGCGCATCGACGCGATCTTCACGACCGGGGGCGTCGAAGTCCTGGGCTGCGGTGTGCCGTCGGGTCTGCCGGGCGTCGAGGAGAGCGACCTGCGGGCGGCCACGGACCACCTTCCGGTGCTGGCCGCCCTGCGCGTACCGGCGTCCTGAACTCCCGCCCGGGGCAACGGGCCTGAACACCCGTCAAGACCGGCTCGGCCCAGGACGGGCGCGGCGTCAGACCACCGCGCCCCGGCCCGGGTCGTCCTCCTCGTCGTCGTCGTGCTGCATCCGTGCCACCAGCGTGACGAAACCGCCCAGGAAGCCGCCGATACACACCGTCGTCAGCCACCAGGTCATCTCCCACCCGAACAGCACGGCGAGGAGCATCAGCACCGGACCGCCGATCACCGCGAGCCACGCGAACTTGGCGGTGACGTCGGCCTCCGGCAGCGGCGGCGGCTCGGGCGGTACGAAATGGCCCTCGTCGCTGTCGTCGAGGTCGTCGTCCTTCGGCTCGGCCACCGAGTAGTCACGCGGCCCCCCGCCGCCCACACCGGGCGCGAAGACGATCGAGCCGCCGAGCGACGGCTTGTCGGGCTTGGCGTCCGGCTCCCGCGCGGGCTCGGGCGGCGGCTTCACGGCGGAATCGGCGTCGGCACCGGCGGTGTTCGCGGAGGTCCCCGGCTTGGTGTCCGGCACGGTCTCCGACCGGTTCACCGGCCCGAGGTCCGCCTTCGTCGTCCCGGACCCCTTGTCCTTGGGCGGCGCGGGCTCGGAACTGTTCCGGTCGCTCTCCAGGAGCGCCAGATCCTCGACCGACTTGAAGGGCTTGGCGCCCGGCGGATCGGCCGGCTCCTCCCCGTAACCCGCGACGATCGCCGCCCAGGCGGCGTCCTCGTCGATCGGCTGCGGCTCACGGTCCGCGTCATGCTCAGCCACCGGTTGTGCTCCCCTTCTTCCCGACGTTCGGAGCGAGTCGGCCGATGAACGCGTGACTCTCCTCGAAAATCCGCTCCGCATCGTGGTCCAACGTCGCCACGTGGTAGCTCTGTTCCAGGACGACCTCCCGGATGTCGGTCGAGGAGACCCTGCCGAGGATCCTCGCCGAGTCGGCCGGGGGCACGACATGGTCCTGCGGGCTGCGCATCAGCAGCAGCGGCTGGGTGACCTGGGGCAGCTCCCCGTCCACCAGCCGGAAGAAATTCCGCAGCGAGTGCGCGGCGTGCAGCGGGACCCGGTCGTATCCGACCTCCTCGCCGCCCGCCAGCGCGATGTCGCTGCGCAGGCCGTTCGTCGTCCGGACGAGGTGCCTGGCGAGGGGCAGGGCGTACGCCGAAAGGCCGTGCACCTTGTTCCCGGGGTTGACGACGGCGACGCCGCTGACCGCGTGCCCGTGCTTGGCGGCGAGCCGCAGCGCCAGCGTCCCGCCCATGGAGAGACCGAAGACGAAGACCTTCCCGCACCGCTCGCCGAGCTCCCGCAGCGCCCGGTCCACCTCCGCGTACCAGTCCTGCCAGCCGGTGATCTGCATGTCCTCCCAGCGTGTGCCGTGCCCGGGGAGCAGCGGCAGCGACACGGTGAGGTCCCGGGCGGCCAGATACTCGGCCCAGGGGCGCAGCGACTGCGGGGAACCGGTGAATCCGTGGCAGAGGAGGACGCCGACATCTCCGCCCTCGTGGCGGTACGGCTCGGCTCCAGGAAGGACCGGCACAGGGTCTCCTGTTCATGAGTCTTCGTGAGTGTGGGAGTGATGCGTGTGGGAGTGGTACTTCACCGTACGCGACCGGACCGACACCGACCAGAGCCGTCGGCGGCCCGGGACGGAACCCGCGCGCCCCCCGCGGGTTAAGGTCGGTCGACAGCACACAGGAGGCACCCGAGTTGATCTACGGCGCGATGAAGTTCTCCATCGGAGGGTCGCTCAAACTTGCCTTCCGGCCCTGGGTGGAGGGCATCGAGAACATTCCCGAGGAGGGGCCGGCGATCCTCGCGAGCAACCACCTCTCGTTCTCGGACTCGTTCTTCCTCCCCGCGGTCCTGACCCGGAAGGTCACCTTCATCGCCAAGGCGGAGTACTTCACCTCGCCGGGTGTGAAGGGGCGGCTCACGGCCGCGTTCTTCAAGGGCGTCGGCCAGCTGCCGGTCGACCGCTCCGGCGTGCGCGGCGCGGGTGAGGCGGCCATCAAGAGCGGCATAGCGGTCCTGGAGCGCGGCGAACTCTTCGGCATCTACCCCGAGGGCACCCGGTCGCCCGACGGCCGGCTCTACCGGGGCAAGCCCGGCGGCCTCGCGCGCGTGGCGCTCGCCACCGGCGCGCCCGTGATCCCGGTCGCGATGATCGACACGGAGAAGATCCAGCCGCCGGGGACGGTGATGCCGAAGCTGATGCGGCCGGGGATCAGGATCGGCGAGCCGCTGGACTTCAGCCGGTATCAGGGCATGGAGAGTGACCGCTTCATCCTGCGTTCGCTGACGGACGAGGTCATGTACGAGATCATGAAGCTTTCCGGTCAGGAGTACGTCGACGTCTACGCGACGGCGGCCAAGCGCAGGATCGCCGAGGAGGCGAAGGCCGAGAAGGCCGGGAAGACCGATGGCGCGGGGAGCACGGGAAGCGCCGGGAGCACGGGCTGATCGGGCCGACACGGCGATCAGCACGCGGGTGAGGCGGGCAGGGGGAGAACGGGTGGCGGGACGCGAACGGGTCGTACGGATGTCGGTCGAGCAGCCGCTGTGGCGCGCGCTCACCGCGTACCGCCTGCTGACCATGGTCTACGCGACCCTGATCGCCGCCTTCGGGCGCGAGAAGTTCGACCACCCCTGGGTCGCCGCCGGGTATCTCGCCGTCCTCGTCGTCTGGACGGTCGCCACGCTGCCCAAGGTGGCCAACGCCGTCTCCTGCACCAAGGGCTTCCTCGGCGTCGACCTCACCATCGCCCTCGTCGGCGTCCTGCTCACCCCGCTCGTCGACATGCAGGCCAGGCACCAGGACGGCCCCACCCTGCCGAGCATATGGACCGCGGGCGCGGTCCTCGCCTTCGCCGTCAAGGGCGGCTGGCGCTGGGCGGCCTTCGCCTCCTCGCTGGTCGCCGTGGCCAGCCTGTTCGGGCGCGGCACCCCCAGCCGGGACACCCTGCACAACGTGCTGCTGGTGTGGGTGGCGTCCATCGCGATCGGCTACATCGTGGAGGTCGCACGCGCCTCCGAACGCACCCTGGCGCGCGCCCTGGAGATCGAGGCGGCGACCCGCGAACGCGAGCGCCTGGCGCGCGACATCCACGACAGCGTGCTCCAGGTCCTGGCGATGGTGCAGCGGCGCGGTACCGCCCTCGGCGGGGAGGCGTCGGAGCTGGGGCGGATGGCCGGGGAGCAGGAGGTCGCCCTGCGGACACTGGTCTCCAGCGGTCTCGTACCGACCACCCGCGCCTCCGAGGACGCCTCGCTGGGCGCGGTGGTGCGCACGGTGGACGACGTGGAGTACGCGGAAGACGGCTCCGACGGGGGCGGGTTGTGGGATCTGCGTACGCTGCTGGCACCGCTCTCCGGCTCCGCCGTCACGCTCGCCGAGCCGGGGGCCCCGGTCCTGCTCCGGCCCGCCGCCGCCAGGGAACTGGCCGCGGCCGTGAACGCGGCCCTGGACAATGTCCGTGAGCACGCCGGTGAGGGCGCCCGGTCCTGGATCCTGGTCGAGGACTCGCCGGACGAGGTGATCGTGACGGTCAGGGACGACGGCCCCGGCATCCCGGAGGGCCGGCTGGCGCAGGCCGAGGGGGAGGGGCGCCTCGGTGTCGCCCTCTCGATCCGGGGGCGGTTGCGGGAGCTGGGCGGCACGGCCGAGCTGATCTCGGTCCCCGGCCAGGGCACGGAAGTCGAGTTGAAGGTTCCACGGGGGAAGGCGGAGCGATGAGCGAGCAGACGCGGAAGAACGAGGGCGGCACGCCCGGTCCGACACGGGTGATGGTCGTGGACGACCACCCCATGTGGCGCGACGCGGTCGCCCGCGATCTGGCCGAGGCCGGGTTCGACGTCGTGGCGACGGCCGGTGACGGCCCCCAGGCGGTGCGCCGCGCGACCGCCACCACCCCCGACGTACTCGTCCTCGACCTCAACCTGCCCGGCATGCCCGGCGTCCAGGTCTGCAAGGAGCTCGTCGGCTCCCAGCCCGGTCTGCGGGTCTTGGTGCTCTCGGCGAGCGGCGAGCACGCCGACGTACTGGAAGCGGTGAAGTCCGGGGCCACCGGCTATCTGCTGAAGTCCGCCAGTACGGCCGAACTGACCGACGCCGTACGGCGCACCGCCGTCGGCGACCCGGTCTTCACCCCCGGACTGGCCGGCCTCGTCCTCGGCGAGTACCGCAGGCTCGCCTCCGAGCCCGAGCCCGCGGCGTCCGACGACCCGAAGGTGCCGCAGCTGACCGAGCGCGAGACCGAGGTGCTGCGCCTGGTCGCCAAGGGGCTCTCGTACAAGCAGATCGCCGAGCGCCTGGTCATCTCGCACCGCACGGTGCAGAACCACGTCCAGAACACCCTCGGCAAGCTCCAGCTCCACAACCGCGTCGAACTGGTGCGATACGCGATCGAGCGCGGCCTCGACGACGTGTGAACGCCCGCCCGGCGCCCCGCCGTCCGGCAACCACCTCCCGCAGCCCTCTGGTGCAACGGAAATGACCCTGCGCACCATGCCGGGGTGACCTGTGTCACCCGGATGTGGCTCAGGTGCGTCACCGACGGCGAAGGGAAGTGTTTCCATGCGGGTCGGAGTATTGACCGGGGGCGGCGACTGCCCAGGGCTCAACGCGGTCATTCGAGGCATCGTGCGCAAAGGTGTCCAGGAGTACGGGTACGAGTTCACCGGCTTCCGGGACGGCTGGCGCGGACCGCTGGAAGGCGACACCGTACCGCTCGACATCCCCACCGTGCGCGGCATCCTGCCCCGTGGCGGCACCATCCTCGGATCCTCACGCACCAATCCGCTCAAGGCGGCCGACGGCATCCGCCGGATCAAGGAGAACCTCGCGAGCAGCGAGGTCGAAGCGCTCATCGTGATCGGCGGCGAGGACACCCTGGGCGTGGCGGCCCAGCTCTCCGACGTGCACGGCGTGCCCTGTGTGGGCGTGCCCAAGACCATTGACAACGACCTCTCGGCGACCGACTACACCTTCGGATTCGACACGGCGGTCGGCATCGCGACCGAGGCCATCGACCGCCTCCACACCACCGCCGAGTCGCACATGCGCGTCCTCGTCTGCGAGGTGATGGGGCGGCACGCGGGCTGGATCGCCCTGCACTCGGGCCTCGCGGGCGGCGCGAACGTCATCCTCATCCCGGAGCAGCGCTTCGACGTCGACCAGGTCTGCGCCTGGGTGACGTCGCGTTTCAAGGCCTCGTACGCGCCGATCGTGGTCATCGCCGAGGGAGCGATGCCCAAGGACGGCGAGGTGATCCTCAAGGACGGCACCCTGGACTCCTTCGGCCATGTCCGGCTGTCGGGCGTCGGCGAATGGCTGGCGAAGGAGATCGAGAAGCGCACCGGCAAGGAGGCGCGCACGACGGTCCTGGGCCATGTGCAGCGCGGCGGCACGCCGAGCGCCTTCGACCGCTGGCTTGCCACCCGTTTCGGGCTGCACGCGATCGAGACCGTGCGGGACGGCGACTTCGGCAAGATGGTGGCCCTGCGCGGCACGGACGTCGTGCGGGTCCCGATCGCGGACGCGATAGCGGAACTCAAGACCGTCCAGCCGGAGCTGTACGAGGAGGTCGGCGTCTTCTTCGGCTGACCGCTGACCGCTGACCGCTGCCCACCGATTCCTGACCGCTGACCACTGCTCACGAAGCGCCGGGCGGCCCGCCCCGACGGCCGCCCGGCGCCCCTGGGCCCTCTCTTCGAACTGGCGTCTGGCTCACGGCGCCTGGCACGCGCCCTCACCGCGTTGGCAGCGTGCTCGAAGGCGTCCGAGTACGCCCGTACGAGGCCGGTCCTCCGCCGTGCCATCGCACGCACCAGCCGCCGTGAGCCCCGCCCTTCGGGCGGACGACGCCAGTTCGAAGACAGGACCTGGTCCCCCGGCTACGTCCCCGGCGTGCCCTCCGGCACCTGGAAGCGCATCGCCTCCGTGACGAGGCCCGCGACGATCTCCGGGCCCCGCAGCGTCAGGACCGACTCCGGGTGGAACTGCACCCCGGCGAAGCCGGGGCCCCGCAGCGCGTGGACCTCGTCCGCGTCGTCCCGGCTCACCTCGATGCCCCGTGCCGCCAGCTCCGCCGCCCGCGCGTCGTCGCAGCGGGCGGTGAAGCTGTTGTAGAAGCCGACCGTCTCCGTCCTGCCGAAGAGGTCGATCCGGGTCTGCGCCCCTTGGTACGGCACCCGCTTGCGCGCGGTGCGCAGGCCCAGTTCCGCCGCGATCAGCTCGTTGCCGAGGCACACGCCCAGCAGGCCGTCCCGGTGCTCACGCAGCAGTACGCGGGTCAGCGCGCGCAGCGTGCGCATGCGGGGGTCCGTCGTGTCCGACGGGTCGCCGGGACCGGGGCCGAGCACCACGAGCCCCCGGTGCGCCAGCACGGCCTCCTTACCGAAGCCCGGTTCGTCGTACCGCCGTACGGTCACCGTCAGACCCGCGGAGCGCAGCAGATGCGCGAGCATCGCCGTGAACGTGTCCTCGCTGTCGATGACCAGCGCGTGCCCCGTCAGCGCCGCCGACCGCTCCTGCATCCTCAGCCAGAACGGCGCCAGATGGGCGCGCCGCGAGTCCAGCGCGGCCCGGACCCGCGGGTCGTCGGCGAGCGCCTTCCGTACGGAGGCGTCGCGCGGCGGCCCCGGACGCACGCCCAGCGCCGCCAGTACCCCCGCCGCCTTCGCGTGGGTCTCGGCGACCTCGCCCGCCGGGTCCGAGTGCCGTACGAGCGTCGCCCCGACCGGCACCCGGAGCCCGCCGTCGGCGTCGATGTCGGCCGTCCGGATCAGGATGGGCGAGTCGAGGGTCTCCGCCCCGCCCGCGTCCCGTCCGACGAGCGCCAGCGCGCCCGCGTAGTAGCCGCGCCCGACACCGCCGCGCCCCGGCGGCTCGTACCGCGCGATGACCCGGCAGGCGTTCTGCACCGGCGATCCCGTGACCGTCGCCGCGAACATCGTCTCGCGCAGCACGTCGCGTACGTCGAGCGAGCTGCGGCCACGCAACTCGTACTCCGTGTGCGCGAGATGGGCCATCTCCTTGAGCCGGGGACCGACGACCACCCCGCCCATGTCCCCGACGGTGCACATCATCTTCAGTTCCTCGTCGACGACCATCGACAGCTCGTCGGTCTCCTTGCGGTCGCCGAGGAACGCGAGCAGCCCCTCGGTCGTCGGCCCCCCGGGCGGATAGCGGAAGGTGCCGCTGATGGGATTCATCACGACGGTCCCGCCGCTCATCCGCACATGCACCTCCGGGCTCGCCCCCACCAGCGCCCGCGCGCCGGTGTGCACCACGTACGTCCAGTACGCGCCCCGCTCGCCGGCCAGCAGCCGCCGGAACAGCGCCAGCGCGTCGGCCCGCCCGAAGCCGGGGATCCGGCCCTCGAAGGTGCGCCGGATGACGAAGTTGGCGCCCTCGCCGCGACCGATCTCGTCCTCGACGACACGCCCGACGATGTCCGCGTACGCCGCGTCGTCGATGTCGAAGGCACCGTCCTCGACGTGGACCCGGTGCGCGGGGAGCCTCGCGAGGACGTCGGCGAGCGGCAGCTCGTACGACTCGTCGGCGACCAGCACCGACAGCGGCGTGCCGTCGTCGTGTGCCTCGAAGCCGCGCTCCCGGATCTGCCGGAACGGCACCAGCGTGAGCGAGGGCCGCTCGTCGCCGGCCGGGATGTCGGCCAGCCGCGCCACCTCGCGTACACCGCCGATCAGCAGTTCCACGGTGTCGTGGTCCCGCCCCGGCGTCCGGCGGCGCAGCAGGGCGAACGGCGGGCAGTCGTCGGCGAGGAGTCTCGCCAGGAGACTGCCGGTGTCTGAGTTCCGCATGGGGTTTCGTTCCTTCCGGAGAGGAGGAACGGCCCCGGTGTCCGGTCCGCACCGGCCGAACTGGCCGGGAAACACGGAAGGCCGCCCCTCGGGCGGCCTTTCGATTCGGTGTCGCGCGCGTGAATCAGTGGACCGCCGGATGTGCGGTCCACCACCAAGCCTGGTTCAGCTGCGCGAACATGTCGCGGAGCATAACCGACACCGGCGGCCCGTGAAACGACCCCGGACAGCCGTCTCAACCATTGAGAGACTGCGTGGACGGCACCCGGGACCCCGTAATGTTGTCGGTGTGACCGTGAACGCTGACACCCGAGCACCCGCCGTGCAGGCGACCTGGCGAGACCTCCCCGCGGCGCAGCAGCCCGAGTATCCCGATGCCGAGGCCCTGCGCGCTGCCGTCGCGGAGCTCGAAAGCTATCCGCCGCTCGTCTTCGCGGGTGAGTGCGACCAGATGCGCGCCCGGATGGGGGCCGTCGCCAGGGGCGAGGCGTTCCTGCTTCAGGGCGGCGACTGCGCCGAGGCCTTCGACGGCGTGTCCGCCGAACAGATCCGCAGCAAGCTCAAGACCCTGCTCCAGATGGGCGCGGTCCTCACCTACGCGGCGTCGGTGCCGGTGGTGAAGGTGGGCAGGATCGCCGGTCAGTACTCGAAGCCGCGCTCCAAGCCCACCGAGACGCGCGACGGTGTGACGCTGCCCACCTACCGCGGCGACTCCGTCAACGGCTTCGCCTTCACCGAGGAGGCCAGGACCCCGGACCCGGAGCGGCTGAAGCGGATGTACCACGCGTCCGCCGCGACGCTCAACCTGGTGCGTGCCTTCACCACCGGCGGTTACGCGGACCTGCGCCAGGTGCACGCCTGGAACCAGGACTTCGTGAAGTCCTCCCCGTCCGGGCAGCGTTACGAGCGGCTCGCCCGCGAGATCGACAACGCGCTGAACTTCATGAAGGCGGCGGGCACCGACCCGGCGGAGTTCCGTACGGTCGAGTTCTTCTCCTCGCACGAGGCGCTGCTCCTCGACTACGAGTCGGCGCTCACCCGCGTCGACTCGCGCAGCGGCAAGCTGTACGACGTCTCCGGGCACATGGTCTGGATCGGCGAGCGCACCCGTCAACTGGACGGCGCGCACATCGAGTTCGCCTCGAAGATCGCCAACCCGATCGGCATCAAGCTCGGCCCGACGACGACCGTCGACGACGCGCTGACCTACATCGACCGGCTCGACCCCGAACGCGAGCCCGGCCGGCTGACCTTCATCGTCCGCATGGGCGCCGACAAGGTCAGGGACAAGCTCCCCGAGCTGGTCGAGAAGGTCACCGCGTCCGGCGCGACCGTGGCATGGGTGACCGACCCGATGCACGGCAACACCTTCGAGGCGGCGTCCGGCCACAAGACCCGCCGGTTCGACGACGTCCTCGACGAGGTCAAGGGCTTCTTCGAGGTCCACAAGGCCCTCGGGACGCACCCGGGCGGCATCCATGTCGAGCTGACCGGTGAGGACGTCACGGAGTGCGTGGGCGGCGGCGACGAGATCTTCGTCGACGACCTGCACCAGCGGTACGAGACGGCCTGCGACCCCCGGCTCAACCGCAGCCAGTCGCTCGATCTGGCCTTCCTCGTGGCGGAGATGTACCGGGCGCAGTAGGGACGCGGAGCAGTACGCACGGTGGGGCGCGGATCGCGATGTGATCCGCGCCCCACCCTCGTACGGGGGCTGTCGTGTGCACCGAAGGGCGGGTAAGGTTAGGTTTGCCTCACCGTGCGAAACGGGGCGGCGCCAGCCAACGATCCCGCCGGGAGGTGAACCGCGTGTACGTCTGCTCGTGCTTCGGCATCACCGAGAAGCAGGTACGGGAACACGCGGAGGCGGGTGCGTGCACCCCCCGCCAGATCGCCTCGGCCTCGAAGGCCGGCACGGACTGCGGGTCGTGCGTACGCAGCATCCAGTCGATCCTCGGCCGTGGCGGCTGCCCGCGCCGCGAGCTGCTGGGCACAGCGGCGGCGGATGCCATGCCTACGACTACGGTCGCGGAGCCGGCCGTCGTACGGGCGGTGGCCACGTCCGCGGGCCTGGAAGCCGCCTGACACCCCCGAGCCGCCCGGCAGACGTGCGCGCCGAGGAGGCCCGTCAGCTGTCGGGCTGCTCGATCAGCTGGGCGATGTACAACGCCTCACCGAGCTTCTCCACCAGCTCCAGCTGGGTGTCGAGATAGTCGATGTGGTGCTCCTCGTCCTTGAGGATCGACTCGAAGATCTTCGCCGATGTGATGTCCCCCTTGGCGCGCATCACCTCGACCCCGCGCCGCAGCCGGTCGATGGCCTCGACCTCGATCTGCCGGTCGGCGTTGAACATCTCGGTGACGGTCTGGCCGACCCGTACATGGAATAGCCGCTGATAATTCGGCAGGCCCTCCAGGAAGAGAATCCGGTCGGTCAGGACCTCCGCGTGCTTCATTTCGTCGAACGACTCGGCCCGTGTGTACTTCGCGAGCTTCGTCCAACCGAAGTTCTCCTGCATTTTGGCGTGCAGGAAGTACTGGTTGATCGCGGTCAATTCGGCGGTCAACTGCTCATTGAGGAACTCGATGACCTCGGGGTCGCCCTGCATAGCAGAGGCTCCTTCCACACGGGGACTGGCCAGGATGCGCGCATCTTCGCACCGCGCCAGAACAGCGTCCAGTAAGGCCCCACTTAGTAGCAGTTGCCCGAATCGGGCCGTACCTGGTCATGACCACCCTTCGCGGTCTGTCACCATGGAAGGCATGGGTCAGCCGGAAAGCCGGGAAGAGCGGGAGTCGGCGCAGTCCGGTCTCCCACCGGGGCAGCGGCTCCAGCGCGGCTGGCCGGTCACCCATTACGGGCCCGTGCCCAAGTTCAAGCCGGACCGCTGGGAGTTCCGCGTCTTCGGCGCCACGGCCGACGGTGACAAGCACTGCTGGAATCACGAGGAGTTCTCGGCGCTGCCGTTCTCGACAGTCGTCGCCGATCTGCATTGCGTCACAAAGTTCAGCATGCTCGGGGCTGAATGGGGCGGAGTGCTCGCGCGTACGGTCCTGGAACTGGCTCCGCCGGCGCCCGGCGTGACCCATGTCATGATCTGGGCCGAGTACGGCTACAGCGCCAATGTCCGTCTCGACGACTTCACATCGGAACGGTCCATCTTCGCCACACACAAAGGCGGCGAACTCCTCACCGCCGAACATGGATTTCCGCTGCGGCTCGTCGTGCCGCATCTCTATGCGTGGAAGGGCCCGAAATGGGTCCGGGGCGTGGAATACATGACCGCCGACCGCCGCGGTTTCTGGGAGGAGCGCGGCTATCACAACATCGGCGACCCCTGGAGCGAGCAGCGCTACTCCTACCAGGAAGGCCCCGGAGACGGCCCCGAGCTGTAGCCGGCCTTAGGGGGTGTCCTCGCGCAGCTTCTTGAGCAGCGCCACGTCCGCCGCGTGCCCCTCCTTGCCGCCGGGGGTCTCGATCACCAGCGGCACACCCTCGGTCGCCGGATGCGAGAACAGGTCCCGGAACGGCGCCTCGCCGATATGGCCCGCGCCGACATTCACATGGCGGTCCTTACGGGCGCCGGACACGTCCTTGGAATCGTTGGCGTGGATCAGCCGCAGCCGCCCCGGACCCACCGTCGCCACCAGTTCGTCCAGCGTCCGGTGCGTCCCGCCGGGCGCCGCCAGATCGTGGCCCGCGGCGTAGATGTGGCACGTGTCCAGGCAGATGCCGAGCTTCGGGTGCGAGTCGAGCGCGTCGAAGTACGGACCGAAGTCCTCGGCGAGCGAGCAGAGCGAGAAGCCCTGTCCCGCCGTCGACTCCAGCAGCAGATACGGGTCGTCGTCGTGCGTCAGCTCGTCCAGGAGCGGCAGCATCCGCTCCCGTACCTGCGCCAGCGCCACCTCGCGCGAGCGCCCGCCGGTCGCCGAACCGGTGTGCACGACGACGCCGGGGGCACCGATCTCCCGGCCCCGGCGCAAGCTGTGCCGCAGCGAGTCCACGGACCGCTCGGCCGTCTCCGCCGTGTGGGAGCCGAAGTTGATCAGATACGGCGCGTGGATGTACGCCGACAGCCCCTCGGCGGCGCACTCCGTACGGAACTGTTCGTCCTGCGCCGGATTGCCGGGCGGCGTCGCCCAGCCGCGCGGATTGGCGACGAAGACCTGGACGGTCTCGGCGCCGATGTCACGCGCCCAGGCCAGCCCCACGCGGGCGAGGCCGCCCGCCACCGGAACATGGCCTCCGACGGGATTGCGCGGGCGGTCGGAGGGGCGGTCGGCGAGCGTCAAGCCTCAGATTCCCTTGGTCGTGATCGTGATGGTGCTGCCCTCGGCGGCCGTCCCGCCGCCGTCGACGGACTGCTTCGCCACCGTGTCGTCCAGGAACGGGAAGCTCCGGTCGACCTCCACCTCGAAGCCCGCGTCCGTCAGCTCGGCCCTTGCGTCGTCTATCGACTTCCCCGTGACATCGGGGACGGCGATCATCCGCGGGCCCTTGGAGATGGTCAGCGTGACGGTGTCGCCGCGGGCGAGCCTGCTGCCCTCCTTGGCGGACTGCTCGGCCACCGAGCCCTCTTCTTCGGGGGAGTTGACCCGCTCGGCGGCGATCTTCACATCGAGTCCGGCGTCTTCGAGCGAGGCGGTCGCCTCCTCCTCGGACTGGCCGGTCACGTCGGGCATGTGGACCGGCCGGCCCTTGCTGACGACCAGGGCCACTCCCGCGTCGGGCCGCAGCTCCGTACCCGCCTTGGGCTGGGTGCGGATGATCCCGCCCTGGGCGGTCTCCTCGTCGAAGGACCGGGTGATGACGCCGGGCGCGAGACCGGCCTTCTTCAGCGCGTCCTTGGCGTCGGCCAGTGACTTGCCGGTCAGGTCGGGGACCCGCACGATCTCCGGGCCGCGTGAGATGACCAGGGTCACCGAGCCGTTGCCCCGTATCCGCGACCGGGGCTCGGGGTCGGTACGCATGACCGTGCCGCGCTCGAACGTGCTACTGAAGTCGTGTCCGACCTTCGCGTCCAGCCCGGCGTCGGTCAGGCGCTTCTTCGCGACCTGCTCGGTCTGCCCGAGGAGGGAGGGGACGCGGGTGAACTGCCCCGAGTTGATGTACCAGACGCCGATCCCCACACCCAGCACCAGCAGCGCGGCCACGACGATCGTGAGGACGCCTTTGCGGGGTCGGGCGAGGCCGCCGCGCAAGGCCCGGCGGCCCGTGGGCGGCCGGGAGGGCGGGGCGGACGGCCCCGGCGGCATCGTGAGCCGGCTGGTGCGGTGGACGCCGTCTCCCGAGGAGGAGGCCGGCGGGAGGTCGGGCGTATCGGACCCGTCGTCGGGCGACGAGGGGCGCACCAGGCGCGGGATCACGCTCGTACGGGCGTCTTCGCCGCCGGTGGTGGCGTCGTGGCTGTCCTGGGACGGGCCGGACGCGCCGGCGGCGCCCGCGTGCCCACCGGCTCCGTTCGTGGCCTGCGGTGGCACCGCGTCCAGCTGCGCGTCGCTGAGCGCCGCGCGTGTGCGACGGGTCAGCGCGAGGAGCGCCACCGCGTCCTCGGGGCGGATCTCGGGATTGCGGGCGGTGGCCGTGGCGACCAGCTCGTCCAGCTCGATCGCCATGCCCGGCACCGCGGCGGACGGCGCGGGCACGTCCTCGTTCAGATGCAGGTAGAGCACCTGCGCGGGGGTGTCGCCGCCGTGCGGCTTGGCCCCCGTCAGCATCTCGTGCAGGACGACACCGCACGCGTACACGTCGACGCGGGTGTCGGAGGTGCCGTACTCGATCTGCTCCGGCGCCAGATACGAGACCGTGCCGAGGATCGTGCCCGTGGTGTTGGTGACCGAGCCGACGGCCCGTACGAGACCGAAGTCGGCGACCTTCACCCGGCCGTCGTCCCCTATCAGCACGTTCTCGGGCTTGATGTCGCGGTGGATGAAGCCCGCCCGGTGGGCCGCGCCCAGCGCGGCCAGCATCGGCTCCAGGATGTCGAGCGCCGCACGCGGCTGGAGGGCGCCGCGCTCGCGCAGGACGTCCCGCAGCGTGCAGCCCTCGACGTACTCCATCGCCAGATACACGTACGCGCCCTCGGCGCCCTGGTCGAAGACCCCCACCACGTTCGGATGCGCGAGGCGCGCCACGGACTTGGCCTCGCGGATGAAGCGCTCCACGAAGACGGCGTCGGTCGCCAGGGCGGGGTGCATGACCTTCAGGGCCAGGACCCGGTCGAGCCGGGTGTCGACCGCCCGGTAGACCGTGGCCATGCCGCCGACGGCGATGCGCGCGTCGACGCGGTAACGGCCGTCGAGCACCTGGCCGACGAGGGGGTCCTTGAGCGTGGTGTCCACCCGCTGAGTCTACGAGCCGCCGCCGACACTCCCGCAGCCCCGGGTCAGGCCTGACGCGCCACTGGAGCCGTCTTGTGACAGCACACACATCACATCGCGGCAATCGGCCACCGGCCCCCGGACCGCCCTTCGCCGCGCGCGTCTCCTGGCGTCAGAACGCGGGCCGCTCGGGGTCCAGCATCGCCCGCCCCTCCGTAGGAGACGAGGCGTCGGCGAAGTGCCGGCGCGGGATACGGCCCGCGCGGTGCGCCAGCCGGCCCGCCTCGACCGCGTGCCGCATCGCCTCCGCCATCAGGACGGGCTCCTGGGCGCGGGTGACCGCCGACGCCAGCATGACGGCCGCGCACCCCAGCTCCATGGCGAGCGCGGCGTCCGAGGCCGTACCGGCCCCGGCGTCCAGGATGACCGGCACGCGCGCGTGGTCGGTGATCAGCTGGAAGTTGTGCGGATTACGGATCCCCAGACCCGACCCGATCGGCGAACCGAGCGGCATGATCGCCGCGCACCCCACGTCCTCCAGCTTCCTGGCGAGCACCGGATCGTCGTTCGTGTACGGCAGGACCGTGAAGCCGTCGTCCACCAACGTCTCGGCGGCGTCGAGCAGTTCGATCGGGTCCGGCAGCAACGTCCGTTCGTCGGCGACCACTTCGAGCTTGATCCAGTCGGTGCCCAGCGCCTCGCGCGCGAGACGGGCGGTCAGGACGGCCTCGCCCGCCGTGAAACAGCCCGCCGTGTTCGGCAGGACCCGGATGCCGAGGCGGTCGAGCACGGACAGGACGGAGCCCTGCACGGTGGGGTCCAGCCGGCGCATGGCGACGGTGGTGAGTTCGGTGCCGGACGCGATCAGGGACCGTTCCAGCACGTCGAGACTGGGCGCGCCGCCCGTACCCATGATGAGGCGGGAGTCGAGGACGGAGTCGCCGATGACGAGCCGGTCGTCGGACATCGGGTTCAGCCTCCTTGGACGGCGGTGAGGACTTCGACACGGTCACCCTCGGAGAGTGCAGTGGCCGACCAGTGCCCACGTGGGACGACGGTCTCGTTGAGCGCGGCGGCGACGCCCGACGGGGCGGGGGTGAGGGTCGCGACGAGGACGTCGAGGGTGACGGGCGCGGCGAGGACGCGCGCCGCGCCGTTGACCGAGACGGAGATGGAGCCCGTCGCCGGCTCGTTCACGGGTTCGTTCGCGGTGTCGCTCATGCGTGCTGCTCCAGACGTGCGGAGGCGGCGGGGGAGAAGCGGCCCGGTGCGAAGGGCCGTGCGTCGTCGGGGAGTTCGCCCGTCGTGAGCACGGTCGCCATCACCCGGCCGGTGACGGGCGTCAGAAGCACCCCGTTGCGGTGGTGCCCGGTCGCCAGATGGAGGCCCGGCAGGGCGGTCGGACCGAGCAGCGGGGCGTTGTCCGGCGAGGTCGGCCGCAGCCCGGCGCGGGTCTCGGTGAGCGGGAGTTCGGTGATGCCGGGAAGGAGTTCGTGGGCGTCGCGCAGCAGCTCGTACACCCCGCCCGCCGTCACCGTGGTGTCCCAGCCCAGCTCTTCGCTCGTGGCGCCCAGGACCAGCTCGCCGTTCTCGCGCGGCACGAGATAGATGTGGCTGCCGCGGACCTCGGCCCGCAGCGTCCGGGACAGGAACGGCGCGTACGGGCGCGGCACCGTCAGCCGCAGGACCTGGCCCTTGACCGGGCGTACGGGCGCCACGACGTCGTCCGGCACGCCCGCCAGCCGCCCGCTGAGGCTGCCCCCGGCGATCACGACCTGGCCGGCGTCGAGTTCGGCGCCCCGCTCGGGGCCGCCGGCGAGGGTGACCCCCGCGGCCCGGTCTCCGACCACCCGCAGCCGCCCGGCCCAGGCCCGGTGGAAGACCACCCCGGCCCGCTCGCAGGCCGTCACCAGGGCCGCCGCGAGCCTGCGCGGGTCGATCTGGTGGTCACCGTCGACCCGAAGACCGCCGCGTACGCCCGGAGCGAGCATCGGCTCCAGCCGTCGGCACTCGCGGCCGGTGAGCCATTCGGACTCCAGACCCGACCTCCTTTGGAGGGCGTGGAGTTCACGCAACTGCGCCCGGTCGTCGCTGTCGAGAGCGACCGCGAGCGTGCCGCAGGCGCGGTAGCCGGTGTCCCGGCCCGTGACCGACTCCAGCTCGGCGACGAAGTCGGGGTAGAGCCGCGCGGAGGCGATGTTCAGCCCCAGCAACGTCTGTTCGCCGTGGTCGAGTTCGCTGACGGCGGCGAGCATTCCGGCGGCGACCAGGGCGGCGCCGCCGCCCGGCTCCGGATCGACGACGGCGACCCCGAGTCCGCGCTGCGCCGCCCGCCAGGCGGTGACGAGGCCGATGATCCCGCCCCCGACGACGAGGACATCGGTATGAGATGACCGCATGGGCGTCCCGCTCCTCCCTTCGCCGGCATGACCCGGATCAGGTTCGTACGGTCGGAGGCCGCGTCAGCCTCCCTCTCAGCCCGCTGCGTCCGGGCTCCCGCGAGGTGTGAAGTCTCTTGTTCGCTACTGCCGATAAGCGCTTCACGAGTCAGCGTAACCCCCTCTCCCCGCGCCGGGTAAGGGAGTCGTCGCCCCGCCGGGTCCTTAAGGTGTTCGGGTGAGCGAGCAGCGGAAGCAGACGGACGAGCGGCGCGCCGTCGTCGTCGGCGCGGGCATGGCGGGTGTGCAGACCGCCGTGGCACTGCGCGAACAGGGCTACGAAGGCCCCGTCACCCTCATCGGCGCCGAGCCCCACCAGCCCTACGACCGGCCTCCGCTCTCGAAGGCCGTCCTCCTCGGGACGGCGGAGAGTTCGGCGTTCGACGTGGACTTCGAGGCGCTCTCGGTGGACCTGCGCCTGGGCCTCGAAGTGACCGGCGTACGCCCCGGGGACCAGGAGCTGGACACAGAGGCGGGCCCGGTTCCGTACGACGTGCTCGTCCTCGCCACCGGGGCCGAACCGCTCACGCTGCCCGGCGCGGACGGAGTGCCCGGCGTCCATCTGCTGCGCACCCTGGACGACGCCGCGCGGCTGCGCCCCGTCCTGGACCGCAAGCGGCACATCGTCGTGGTCGGCGCGGGCTGGATCGGCGCCGAGTTCACCACCGCGGCCAGGGAGGCCGACTGCCAGGTGACCGTCGTCGAGGCGGCGGACCGGCCGCTCGCAGGCGCCCTGCCCGCCGAGGTCGCCACTCCGATGGCGCACTGGTACGCGCAGAGCGGCGCCGAACTCCTCACCCACGCGCGCGTGGCGGGCGTCGAGCCCGGCAGGGTGACCCTCGCCGACGGCCGCGAGCTGGCGGCGGACGCCGTGGTCGTGGGCATCGGCGCCAGGCCCGCCACGGCCTGGCTGGCGGGCTCCGGCATCGCGACGGGCCCCGAGGGCGCCGTCACCGCCGACGACCGGCTGCGCGCCTCGTGGCCCGGTGTGTACGCGGTCGGGGACTGCGCCTCGTTCCCCTCGGCCCGCTACGGCGAACGGCTGATGGTGCACCACTGGGACAACGCGCTCCAGGGGCCGCGTACGGTCGCCGCCGACATCGTCGGTGAGTCGCACGAGCCGTACGACCCGGTGCCGTACTTCTGGTCCGAGCAGTTCGGCCGCTTCGTGCAGTACGCGGGCCACCACGCGCGGGCCGGCACGCTGCTGTGGCGCGGCGATCCGGCGAGCGCCGCCTGGTCGGTCCTGTGGCTGCGGGACGGGGCGCTGGTGGCGCTGCTGACCGTGGGCAGACCGCGTGATCTGGCGCAGGGCCGCAAGCTCGTCGCGGCGGGCGCGCGGATCGACACGGAGCGTGCCGCCGACCCCGCCGTACCGCTCAAACTGACGGCCCTGTGACCCGCTCGGCTTCCGACTGTCAGTCCGGGATGGCAGGCTTGTCCTGTGACTGAGATTGACGCAAAGATCGATGCTCTCGTCCCTGCCTGGCTTCACCTGCCCGATATCGCGGAAATGCTCGATATCGAGGTGACGCGTGTACGCCAGCTCGTGAAGGAAGGCACGCTGATCGCCGTGCGCCGCGGTGAGAACCGCGCGCTCCAGGTGCCGGCCGCCTTCATCGACGGCAACAAGGTGGTCAAGGGCCTCGCGGGGACCTTGACGCTCCTGAGGGACGACAGCTTCACCGACGAAGAGATGCTCGAGTGGCTCTTCACTCCCGACCCGTCCCTGCCGGGCACGCCCGCGCAGGCCCTCAGCGAGAATCGCGGTACGGAGGTGAAGCGCCGCGCGCAGGCGCTCGCCGTCTGACGACACCACCGGCCGTACGCGGGCCGGGCCACGCCGGCCCGCCCCGCGCACGGCCGTCCCAAGACCCTGATCCGGCAGACACGGCTCTTGATCCGACGGGGGAGACCCGCATGCCCGCAGTGCCCGGTGCGCCCAGCGCACTCGATCTGCTGTCCGACGCCCGGCTCTATCTGTGCACGGACGCCCGGAAGCGGCAGGGGGATCTCCCCGAGTTCCTGGACGCCGTCCTCACCTCCGGTGTCGACGTCGTGCAGCTGCGCGACAAGGGCATGGAGGCGGCCGAGGAGCTGGACCACCTCCAGGTCTTCGCCGACGCCTGCCGGCGCCACGGCAAGCTCCTCGCCGTGAACGACCGGGCCGACGTGGCGCACGCGATCGGCGCCGACGTGCTCCACCTGGGCCAGGGCGACCTGCCCGTCTCCGCCGCCCGCGCCATCCTCGGTACGGATCTGCTGATCGGACGCTCCACGCACTCCGAGGCCGAGGCGATGGCGGCGGCCGGCGAGCCCGGCGTTGACTACTTCTGCACGGGACCCTGCTGGCCCACCCCCACCAAGCCGGGCCGGCACGCCCCGGGACTCGACCTCGTGCGGTACGCCGCGTCGCTGGCCACCCGGCGCCCCTGGTTCGCGATCGGCGGGATCGACGCGGGCAATCTCGACGAGGTGCTGGACGCCGGGGCCCGCCGGGTCGTGGTCGTACGGGCGCTCACCGAGGCGGACGATCCGGCCATGGCGGCCGCCGGCCTCGCGAAGCGCGTACGCGACCGGGTCGCCTGACGGCCGGTACGCGGCAGCGGTGGGCCGTGTCCGTACGGTCCAAAAAATGGGCAGGGATGGTGTGAAACGGACAAAATTCCCTGGTCTGGTTGGGTGATCGCCGCACCCTCGATAGCCTTTCCGTATGGCTCTCGGCGCAGCTTCGATCAGGACGGACCACGCCCGCACGGTGCGTGATCTGCTGGCGACCGGCAAGTTGTCGTACTCGTTCGAATTCTGGGCGCCCAAGACCGAGAAGGGCGAACGGAACCTCTGGAACGCGCTGCGCCGCATCGAGGCCGTCGCGCCGAACTTCGTCTCGGTGACCTACGGCGCGGGCGGCTCCACCCGCGCGGGCACGGTCAAGGCCACCGAGCGCATCGCCGCCGACACCACGCTCGTCCCGGTCGCCCACCTCACCGCCGTGAACCACTCGGTGGCCGAGCTGCGCAACATGATCGGCCAGTACGCGGACGCCGGGATCAGGAACATCCTCGCCGTACGCGGGGATCCGCCCGGCGACCCGAGAGGCGAGTGGGTCAAGCACCCCGAGGGCGTCGAGTACGCGGCCGACCTCGTCCGGCTGATCAAGGAGTCCGGCGACTTCTGCGTCGGCGTCGCGGCCTTCCCCGAGATGCATCCGCGCTCCACCGACTGGGAGAGCGACATCCGGCACTTCGTGGCCAAGTGCCGCGCGGGCGCCGACTACGCGATCACCCAGATGTTCTTCGACCCCGAGGACTATCTGCGGCTGCGTGACAAGGTGTCGGCCGCCGGCTGCGACACGCCGATCATCCCGGAGATCATGCCGATCACCAACGTCCGGCAGCTTGAGCGCTTCTCGCAGCTCAGCAACGCTGTCGTGCCCCCGGCGCTGAAAGAACGGATCCTCTCCGTCAAGGACGATCCCGCCGCTGTACGCTCCATCGGTATCGAGTACGCGACGGAGTTCTGCGCGACGCTGCGCGCGGAGGGTGTCCCCGGACTCCACTTCATTACACTCAACAACTCCACGGCGACGCTCGAAATTTACGAGAATCTCGGACTGCACGAGCAGTCCTGACCGGTCGTACCCGCCCCGCTCCGGGGCGGTGACCGCAGGAGAGGGGCGGGCATGGGCTGGACGGTCCTCTACATCGCGTTCGGCGTCGTCGCGCTGTGGCTGCTGGGCGAAGTGCTGCTTCAGTACAAGGCGCGACTGCGCTGGCGACTTCTCGCCTTCACGGGCTTCGTCGGCGTGGTGCTGGGTGTCCTGCTCGCCTCCGTCCCGGTCATCGCGGTCGGCGCGATCGCGTTCGCGATCGGACAGACCTATGTGACGCTCTCGTTCCGGCGCGGCTTCTCCACCGGCTGGGCGATCGGCGGCAGCCCCGGCGCGAGCCGCCGCCGCAGGGCCGGCGCCGGTGAGGCCGAGACACGCGAACCGAGCCTGGAAGTCTCGGACTTGGAGTACCAGCCGGTGACCACCGGCCCGGACGGCCACCAGGACCACCACGGCCCCGAGGGTCCCGCCGGCTCCGCCGGTCCCGTCCCCGACGAGCCCCCGTACGCCGCGTCCGTCTACGAGCCGGAGCCGATGCCCGACGAGACCGGGCAGTACGGCGTGTACAGCGACGCCGCCTACCAGGCCACCCAGTACGGCAACTACGACCCGTACGCCGGTTACGCCCCGTCCTCCGACCAGGGCGGGTACGGCACGAACGACGCCTACGGCACCACGGACCCCTACGCGAGCCAGGGCCAGGACGTGTACGGCGGCCAACAGGACGCGTACGCCGGGCAGAACGGCCAGCACGGCCAGAGCGGGCAGTACGACTACGACACGGACCAGCAGCAGTACGCCGCCTACACCGACCCGTACAGCGGCGCGACCACCGGCGGCGACTCCTACGGCTCGTACGACAGTTACGGCGGCCAGCAGAGTTACGTGGACCCGTACGGCGCCCCCTACGGCGACCCGAACGCCCAGAGCGCCGGACCCGGCGGCCAGCAGGCGTACGGCGCGGACACGCCGCCCGGCGGGGTCTGGGTCCCCCAGCAGCGCGAGGGCGAGCACCTCCCCCCGATGCCGCGGCAGGAGCCCCAGCAGTACGGCTACGACCCCAACCACGACGAGCAGCGCCCCCGTTACTGACCGCTCCTGACGGCGGCCGGTCAACTCCCGCCATATGTTCGCGAGTTCAGCGCGAGCCGCGGAAGTCCGCCCCCTCGACGATCAGCCCCGCGACCAGCGCCCCGGACATCCCCGCGTGCGCCAGCCCACCGCCCGGGTGCGCCTCGCCGCCGACGAGATACAGACCGGGCAGCCGCGTGCTGTTCGCCGGACGCAGCAGCCGGCCGTCGGCACCCGCCAGCGACGGCGCGGGCACCGAACCGCCCCGCGCCCCGGTCCTGGCCGCCGTGTCGGCCGGCGTACGGATCTCCCGCCAGCGCAGCCGCTCCCGCAGCTCGGGCACGGCGGCGCCCGCCACCTCCACCAGCACATCGGCGTACCGCTCCCGCAGCCCGGCGTCCGTCCAGTCCACCGGACCGTGCGGTGCCACGGTCGCCGTCACGGTGACCGCCTCGTGCCCGTCGTCCGGACGCGTCGTCGGGTCGTCGGGCCGCAGCACCGTGACCGTGGGCCGCTCCGCCGTCCGCCCGGAGAACACGGCGCCGGCCTCGTCGCCACGGCCGGGGGAGTGGATGACCGTGCGGTGTGCCGTACCGTCCGGTCTGCCACCACGCAGGGCCAGCAGCACCGTGAACCTGCCGGGCACCGACGGCGTCCCGACACCCGCGCCACCGCCCCGCGGCCGTACGTCGTCGTCCCGCCACAGCTCGTCGCCCACCAGCGCGGCGGGAGCGGTGCCGGCCACCACATGGTCCGCGTCGACGACGGTGGCGGCGTCGTCGGACGGCCCGGGCGCCAGCTCGACACCGGCCGCGCGCCCGTCCTTCTCCACGATCCGGACCACGTCGGCGTGGAAGACGAACTCCACCCGTCGCTCCAGGCACCGCTCGTACACCGCGTGCGCCAGCGCCCGCATCCCGCCCCGTACGTACCAGCTCCCGAAGGTCTGCTCCATGTACGGCAGCAGCGCGGCGCCCGCCGGGGTGTGCCGGGGATCGAGCCCGTACGACAGGGCGTACCCGTCGAACAGCGCGGCGAGCCGGGAATCACCCAGCTCCCACGACCCCACCTCGGCGACGGTGCCCGCCGACCGGGGGCCGCGCAGCAGCCGCCGCTGCCGCAGGGCCGGATACGGATCGCGCCCCAGCACCTGCCAGTCCTCGCGCAGCGGCTCCTCCAACAGAGGACGCCGCGACCGGTCCCAGGCGTCCCGCGCCCGGCCGAGGAAGTCGCCCCACCGCTCGCCCGCGCCCGCGCCGAGCGCGGCGTCCAGGGCCGCGACGACACCGCCGCGCGACGCGTTCGGCAGGGACACGACGGTGCCGTCCGGGAACACATGCCTGCTCGCCGGGTCGACCTGGGTCATCCGCACGCACTCTTCGAGCGGCTTCTTGCCGGTCTTGACGAACAGATCCCGGTAGACGGCGGGCAGATGCAGCAGCCCGGGCCCCGTGTCGTACGCGAAACCGTCACGCTCGAACCGGCCGACGGCGCCGCCGTACGTCGCCGAGCGCTCGTACACCGTCACCCGGTGCCCGGCCACCGCCAGCCGGGCAGCCGCCGCCATCGCGCCCATCCCGGCGCCGATCACCGCAATTCGTGCCATGGAAGTGGACCTTAGCGGCCGGATTTCCCGCCGCCGCGCCCGGGGAGCGTCCGGCCGCCCGTCAGTCGGGCCACGTCGCGGCGACGCGCCGCCGCGTGCGTCTCTCCGCCTTGCGCCGCCGGAAGTTCCGGATCTTCGCGGCCAGGAAGACGATGATCACGATGCCGAGCAGGAGGAGACCGCCCGCGACGATCGCCGCCGCTAGCGGGTGGAAGATCGCGAAGGTGATGATCCCGGCGACGCCCAGGTCCTCCGCGGTGCTCACGGCGATGTTGCTGAAGGGCTCCGGGGAGGTGTTCACCGCCATCCTCGTGCCGGCCTTCACCAGATGGCTCATCAGGGCGGTCGAGCCGCCGACCGCGCCCGCCGCGATCTCCGGGAGCGAACCGCTCTGCCCGGCGAGCAGCGCGGCGACCACCGCGCCGGACACCGGTCTGATCACCGTGTGCGCGGTGTCCCAGATCGAGTCGACGTACGGGATCTTGTCCGCCACCGCCTCGCAGACGAAGAGGACACCGACGACGACCAGCACGTCGGTGCGCTGAAGCGACTCGGGGACCTCGTCGGTCAGCCCGGTCGCGCCGAAGACGCCGAACAGCAGGACCACCGCGTAGGCGTTGATGCCGCTGGCCCAGCCGCTGGTGAAGACAAGGGGGAGTACGGACACGGACGTGATCGTAGCCAGAGTGTGGGCCGGACGGGTGAGCTCCGGAACGGGGCTCTGAGTATCCGTACCTAGTACGTGAGATGAGTAGAGACGCGGATGGGCCCCCACCTGCGGAGACGGAAGAGTGAGGGGCACGGGAGGGGCGCGACGCCGACACCGCCGGCACGGGGCGGCGGAGCGGCGTGGCACCCCGACCGCTACGGGGTGGGACGTGCGCCGCTCCGACCGGGCCCGGAGTGAGGAAGCCCGGTCGGAGCGGCGCATTTCCATGTGTGCGCGTCGCTTCCTGTCGGCCGGTCGCTGTGTCAGCCCCCGCCGACCCGGCCGTGCAGCAGCAGCGACAGTGCCGAGTGCACGTCGTCGATCGACCGCTCGGGCTGGAACGCCTGCCAGTCCAGAGCCGCCACCAGCACCATCCCCACCAGCGCGGCGGCCGTCAGCGGAATGTCGATCTCACGGCTCAGCTCACCGCCGTCGACGCCCTCCTGGAGCACCTTCTCCACGACGGCGACGGCCTGTTGGCGCACCACCAGCAGCGTGGACTGCCACGCGCGGTTCGTGCGCCAGAGTTCGGCCACGTACAGCTGGGTGAAGGCCGGATAGCGGTCGATGAAGGCGAGCCCCGCCCGGATCATGGCGTCCAGCGCCTGCACGCTGGTCCCGTCGCGCTTCGCCGTGTCGTCGGCCGCGGACTGGAGGGAGGCGGTCAGCAGGCCGACGCCGTGCCGCAGGAGCTCCTCGAACAGCTCGGTCTTGCTCTTGAAGTTGTAGTAGACCGTGCCCTTCGCGACTCCGGCGCGCTCGGCGATCTCGTCCACGGTCGTCGCCGAGAAGCCCTGTTCGGCGATGAGCGTCACCGCGGCCTCGTAGAGCTTCTGTCGGGTGGCCTGCCGGCGGGTGCTGCTCCTGTCCATGGGGCCGATTCTCACAGGTGTTGGCGTACGGGGCCGACTCACCGGCTCACAGGCTCAACTCGGGATGCAGCCTGTCCACCGTCCAGACCTGCCTGCGGCGCGCGGAGACCGCCGTCAGCGCCAGCGCGCCCGCCGTGAACGCCGCGAGGACGGCGCAGCCCTGCCAGACCGGCCCGAGCCCGCCACCGGTGATGAGGACGCGCAGCGACTCCACCACGTAACTCATCGGCAGGAAGGGATGGACGGCGTTGAAGAAGCCGGGGCTCGTCTGTACGGGGTAGGTGCCGCCCGCCGAGGTCAGCTGGAGCATCAGCACGGCGAGGACGAGGATCCGCCCCGCCGCCCCGAAGCGGGCGTTCAGCCACTGCACGATCGCGGCGAAACAGCAGGTGACCAGGGCCAGGAAACCGACCGTGCCGACGGCGCGGGTCATCTGGAGGCCGAGTCCCCAGTGCAGTACGGACATCAGCGCGCCGACCTGGAGCAGACCGATGCCCACCACCGGCAGCCAGCCCGCGACGGCGATCCGCCACGCGGACGAACCGGCGGCGAGGGCACGCCGGTTGAGCGGCTGGATCAGCATGTACGCCACCATCGCGCCGACCCACAGGGAGAGCGGGATGAAGTAAGGGGCGAAACCGGTGCCGTAGTTGGGCGCCTCGTGGGTGGAACGGGAGGCGAGCTGGACGGGGTCGGCCATCACCTCCGTACGGAGGTCGCGGTCCCTCTTCCCGTAGTCCGGGATCTTGCCGACACCGTCGCCCAGTCCGGCGGCGAGGTCGGCGGAACCGTCGGCGAGGGTGAAGAGACCGCCGTCCAGGCTGTTCGCGCCCGCGCCGAGCTTCTTCACGCCGGCGTCTAGGTCGGTGGAGCCCTTCTTGGCGGTGGTGAGCCCGGTGTGCAGCTCGTCGGCGCCCTTGGCGACCTTCTTGGCACCGGAGTTGAGCTGGTTGACCTTGGCGACGGCCGTCTTGAGGTCGTCGTTCAGATGAGGGGCCCGCTTCGCGAGCGCGGTCGCCTGCTCCTGGAGCTTCGCGAGCCGCCCGTCGAGCTTCGTCAGATCGTCGCCGCTGTCCTCGACGAGGGCGTTCACGTCGTCGGCGACCTGGGCCGCGTCCGCCGCCGCCGTCCTGGCGCGCTCCAGCGGCGGGCAGGCGGCCGGGTCGGGCTCGTCGCTCTCCTCGCAGCGCGTCCGGTAGATGTCCGCGAGGTCGTCGGACGCCTCGTGGGCGGCGGTCGCCGCGAGGGGCGCGCCCTTCACGAGGTCGTCGAGATGGCCGCGCATCGCCCCGGAGGAATCGGCGACCAGACGGGCCGTCTCGGCGATCGTCGCGCCGTTCTCCTTCAGATACGGACGCAGGCTCCCCGCCGCCCCGTTGACCTTGTCGGCGAGCGCCTGGGTCCCGGCGGAGACCTGCCGCGAGCCCTTCTCCAGCTCTCCCGCGCCCTTGTCGAGCTTCTTGACGCCGCCCGCCAGCTCGCCGCTGCCCGCCTTGGCGTCCTTCAGCCCGGCCGCGAGGTCGGCCGAGCCCTTCTTGGCCGTGCTGACGCCGCCCTTGAGCTTGTCGGCGCCCTCGGCGGCCTTCTCCGTCGCGTCGTGGATGCCGGAGAAGGAGATGAAGATCCGGTCGAGGAACGAGCGCGACGCCTTCGCGGAGGCCGCCGTCCGCACCTCGCTGAAGACGGTCCGGGAGATCTGGCCGACGATGTAGTTGTTGGCGTCGTTCGTGACGACCTGGAGCGCGGACGTCTCGGGGGAGTCGCCGGAACTGGACGCGATCCGCCGGCTGAAGTCGGCGGGCATGGTCAGCGACAGGTAGTACGTGCCGTCCGCCACGCCCTCACGGGCCTGCTCGGCGCTCACCTCGCGCCAGTCGAAGACCTCGCTCTCGCGCAGACCGCGGGTGATGTCGTCGCCGGCGGTGAGCTTCTCGCCGGACGCGGTGGCGCCCTTGTCATCGTTGACCAGCGCGACGGGGATCCGGTCGAGTCTGCCGTACGGGTCCCAGAAGGACCACAGGTACAGCGCGCCGTACAGCAGGGGCAGCAGCGTGATCGCGACGAGCGCGGCGCGCGGCAGCCGCCCCCTGCCGAACCGCTTCAGCTCAAGCGCGGCCAGTCTCGGCGAACGCATCGGCCGTCCCCTCCTCGGTGTGCCCGGCGTCTTCGTGGTCGTCGGTGGCTGTGGTGTCGGCGGTGGTTTTGCTCCGCGCGGGGGCGCCGGCCGGGCGGACGGTGGCGATGCCCGTCGGGGCCTGGCCGCAGACGGCGACGACGGTGGTGCCGCCTGCCGCGACAGACCTCAACAGGTCCCAGGCGAGGGCCCGTTCGGTGTCGGAGAGCTTGAGGTCGAGATCGTCGACGGCGAGCAGCCGCGGCCGGCCGATGAGTGCCAGCGCCACGGAGAGGCGCAGCGCCTCCAGCCGTTCCAGGTCGCGTACGGCGGTGCGACCGCCCTTCGGCAGGTCCCCCAGGTCGAGTTCCACGGTGGCCAGCGCGCCCTCCGTACGGCCGCGTGCCTCGGCGGCGCGTTCGGCGCGGGGCCGCAGCAGGGCGCGGAGCGAGCCTCTCAAGGAGCTGTCGAACCTGCGCCGGAGCAGGGCCCGTTCGCGCAGGTGCTCGGCGACGGTCAGGGCCGCGTCCAGCTCGCTGACGCCGGCGACGGGGCCCAGCGCGCTGATACGGCGCACGGCGGCCATCGCGCGCGGCACCCGCAGACCGGCGATCTCCGCGTGTCCGGCGGTGGGACGCATCCGCCCGGTGAGCGCGAGCAGGAGGCAGGTGCGGCCCGTACCGGACGCGCCCTCGATCGCGAGGATCCCACCGGGGGCCACGTCGACGCGGACGTCCCGGAAGACCCAGCCGCGCGGCCCCTTCAGCCCGAATCCCTCGGCGACGACGGCGGCCCCGTCGATCGGTCCGGCTCTCACGCGCCCTCCCCAGAGCTTTTGCACTGACCAGTCAGTGCAAAAGCTACTCCGAACCGATGATTGAAGCAAAAGCGCAGGTCAGGGCCGATTGTCAGTGGTGTGCCCCACGATGGACACATACGGCCACAGAGCCGTCACAGAGACGACCAGGAGGTTCGTCATGGCCAGTTCCTACGCCGCAGCCGCACGCCGGCGAAGCACAGGCGGCCCTGCCCCCTCACTGACCGGCGCCGCGACCGATGTCCACCCCGTCCTGAGGCGCGCGACCGCGCCGCCCGCCGCCCTCGATCTGCTCGCCAAGGCCCGTTCCGGGCTGGACGAGGCCGCCACTCTCGGCACACCCAACGAGCGCTATGCCACGGCCCATCTCGCCGCCCTGCGCACCGCCGCGGCCGTTCTCGCCGCCCGGGGCCGCCCCGAGCCCACGAGCCCGCGCCGCAGGCGCATACGGAGCGCCTGGGAGGTGCTGCCCGAGATCGTGCCCGAGCTGTCGGAATGGAGCGCGCTGTTCGCGTCGGGAGCCACTCGCAGGGCGCGGGCCGAGGCGGGCATACAGGGCGCGGCGAGCAGCCGCGACGCCGACGATCTGCTGCGCGACGTCGCCATGTTCCTGCGCCTGGTGGAGCGGCTGCTCGTGCTCGAACCGGTGCTGCCCCAGCCCAGGGCCGAAGGACCGGAGAAGGGCGGCGCCGCTGGGTGACGGGGACGGCCGACGGAGGCAATAGGCTGTGCGGAACCTGCACCGCCCACGCCCCGCGACCTGGGGCGGCACCGCGCCGAGGAGTCAACTGCCGTGTCGGACCCTTCCCCTGCCGTCGGTGGAGAGACGCCGTCGCGCCCCCGTAACTCCCTGCGCACCGCCGTGGTCTGGGAGGTGCTCAGCCGCGCCCTCGAAGCGCGCGCCGCAGCCGTGGCTACGGCGGCCCTGGACGTGCTCGACACCGGAGGCGGCACGGGCAACTTCGCCGTGCCCGTCGCCCGCCTCGGCCATCGGGTGACCGTCGTCGACCCGAGCCCCAACGCGCTGTTCGCGCTGGAGCGCCGGGCCGCCGAGGCGGGCGTCGCCGACCGCGTCAACGGCGTTCAGGGTGACATCCACGGCCTGTTCGACGTGGTGGAGCGCGGCGGCTACGACGCCGTGCTCTGCCACGGCGTCCTGGAGTACGTCGACGACCCGGCCGAGGGCGTCCGCAACGCGGTCGAGGCGCTGCGCCCCTCCGGTGCGCTCAGCCTCCTGGCGGCCGGCCTCGGCGGCGCCGTCCTCGCCAGGGCGCTCGCCGGGCACTTCACCGAGGCCCGGCAGGCCCTCACCGACGTCGCGGGCCGCTGGGGCGAGGGCGACCCGGTGCCCAGGCGGTTCACGGTCGAGCTGCTCACCGAGCTGGTCGACAAGGCCGGTGTCGACGTGGGCGCGGTCCACGGCGTACGGGTCTTCTCCGACCTGGTTCCGGGTGTCCTGGTGGACACTCAGCCCGGTGCGCTGGACGCCCTTCTGAGGCTGGAGGCCGCCGCCGCGGAACAGCCGTCCTTCCACTCGGTCGCGAGCCAGCTGCACGTCCTGGGCCAGAAGCGGGCCTGACAGTGAACGCTCCCGAGCACTGATCGACGGGCTGATCAGCAACGCAGCTGCACATGGAGTGCGCCACAGGCCCCCCGGCAACGCGTTCGGCGCCGTATGATCGGGGTACGCCTTCCGGCATGACGGGTCGACGGTTGGGGAATCAACGCCTCAGCGGCCGAGTCGGCATGGCGGCCCGGATTGGCGAAATGGCGTAGAGGGCGGGTATCACGGGGGCGATTCCCTGCCTATCCTGAAGGGGCCGCATACCGGTCGCCCCCCGCGACCGACGACTAGGAGGACTCCGTGCCGCTCTCGGAGCACGAGCAGCGAATGCTCGAGCAAATGGAGCGAGCGCTGTACGCCGAAGATCCCAAGTTCGCGACAGCGCTTGAGGGAACTGGGCTGCGTACGTACACCCGGCGACGGGTCTACCAGGCGGTCGCTGGCTTTCTGGTGGGTATCGCGCTCCTCATGACCGGTATGGTCGCGAAGCAGATCTGGATGGGCGTGGTCGGCTTCCTCGTCATGCTGGGCTGCGCGGTTCTCGCGGTCACCGGCTGGCGCAAGGCCCCGAAACCGGGTGAGCAACAGGCATCCGGTGAGGCCACGGCCGACCGGCGACAACCTCGGCAGCGCCGCTCGTTCATGAACAGGATCGAGCAGCGCTGGCAGCGTCGCCGTGACGAGCAGGGTCAGTAGCGCGTAGTAGTACGGGCCCACAGGCTCCCAAGCTTGAAGTGGTGCGGCCGGCCGGGACACGGCCGGTACGGGTGAGGGGCGAACGCGGAAAGCGTTCGCCCCTCACTTGTGTCTCCGCGCCCCCGCCGGCGCGGTCG
>NZ_MDCR01000074.1 GCF_001723055.1 Streptomyces niveus | reverse complement strand
CGCCTGCGCGGTCCGATCGCGAGCTGGGAGTACCGCCTGGAAGCGGTCGACGGCGGTACGCGCGTGACCGAGACATGGACGGACGACCGGCGCGCCTGGCCCGACGCCGTGGCGGGCGTCTTCGACCGGATCGCGACCGGCGGTCACACCTTCGCCGCGTTCCAGGCCAGGAACATCCACCGGACGCTGAGTAACCTCAAACGGGTGGTCGAGGACGCCCCGGCGGGCGGTTGACGAACCGCGCGGCCCGTCTCCCAGCTCGTCCGTGACGGTAGGTCACTTGCTCAGCCTGTGGCATATGCCGGAAGCACCACCGGATCGAGTGTTGCCGAATGCCTTACGGCCCCTCGCAGCCTGTGCAACAGTCGTAACGGTCCACTCTTCAGACCTGGCAGTGCCACGCCTGTATCGGAGTTCGAGATGCCGTCCCATCTGTTCGCGGACCGTCCCGCGCCGCAGCCACCGGAGCGGGGCGTGGTGGAGTCCCTCATCACGCGCACCCGCAGGCTGCGCGGCGACGTGGACGCCGTGCGCAGGGACGCCGTCGCCGACGAGCACGACACGCGACGGCGCTGGCAGCGCGCGCTGTGCGATCTGGCGGTGCATCAACTGGACGACCTCGGGGCCCACTTGGGTCAGCTCAAGAACGGACTGCCCGGCGACGGGACGGAGTCGGCGACCGCCGCGGCGGCCGACCAGGACGACGAGAGCGGTTCGCTGCTGAACCGGGTCGGCAGCGCCGAGTGGAATCTGCTCACCGACGAGGTCACCTGGTCGCCCGAGCTGTACGAGATCTTCGGCCGGCCGGCCGGCAAGGGCCCGATGACCCTGGACGAACTGCCGTCCGTGATGGTCCCCGAGGACCAGAGCCTGCTCCAGGCGCTGGTCACCGAATGCCTCGTCGACGGCAAGCCCATCGACAGCGAGTTCCGTGTCGTCAGGCCCGACCGGCGCGTCCGCACGCTGCACATGATGGGCGAGCCCGTGCTCGACTCCGACGGCTGCACCGCCTCGATGTGGGCGGTGCTGCGGGACGTCAGCGAATTACGCAGCAGCCGGCGCGCCGTCCTGGAGTCCGGAGACACGCTGCGCCGTCGCGAGCGCAGCGCCAGGACCGAGCAGCGGATGGTGGCCGAGTTGCAGGAGGCCGTGCTGCCGTCGTGGCGCGGGTCCCTGCACTCTCCGCAGTGTCAGCCGGGCATTCTGGATCTGGCCGGCCACTATCTGCCGCCCACCGGTGGCGGACTCGTCGGCGGCGACTGGTTCGACGCGCTGAAACTCCCCGACGGGAACACCCTGTTGACGGTCGGCGATCTCACCGGCCACGGCGTGACGGCCGCCTCCACGATGGCGATGCTCCTCGGCGCGGTGCGTGGCATGGCGGTGGCGGGCGTGCAGCCCGGCGCGTTGATGGGGCATCTCAACCAGCTGCTGGACACGGCCGACCGGCCCGCGCTCGGCAGCGCCGTCTGCTGCCGCTATCGCGCCGAGACCCGCACCCTGGTCTGGGCGCAGGCGGGTCACCCCGCCCCGTTGCTGTTCCGCGACGGGACGGGGCGCGCGCTGACCACGCTGGACGGCGTCCTGCTCGGCGCGACATCGGGTGCCGCGTACGAACAGGCCGAGATCCAGCTGCTGCCCGGTGATCTGCTGGTGCTGCACACGGGCAGGCTGACGGACCGGACCGGGGTGGACCGGCTGCTGGCGCTCGGGCCCCGCCTGACCGGGGCACGTGACGCGCAGGGCTGTGTCAGGGCGATCGTCGAGGAGTTCGGCGAGACCGGACGCGAGGACGACGCCTGTGTACTGGTGGCCAGGATCGGCCCGGCACGGTAGAGACACCCCTGAGAGCCCCTGACGGCTCCTTCTGCGGGGACGTGAGGACGTACCGGATCTGCCTGATCCGCGACTAGATCTCCGAACTCCTCGGCTTCTTGGTGGGGTTGGGCAGGACGGCGTCGATCTCCCGGCGCAGTTCCTGGATCGTGGCGTGCGCCGCGTACTGGCCGGTCAGCCGGTACATCTCCCGCAGCCGGTCCCAGGTGCGGTGCGACGAGGTCTCCCCCATCGACACCAGCGCCAACCGCGCGTAGCGGTCGGCCTGTTCGGGATCGTCCGCGATGAAGCAGGCCGAGGCCAGCGAGAGATAGTCGAAGATCATCGACCGCTGACGGCCGTGCTGCCGCAGCTCGATCGCCCGCTTGGCATGCCGTTGCGCTATGGCCGCCGCCGAGGGCTCGTGGTCGGCGAGCGTACGGTAGGCCAGCGCCTCCATGCCGTGCAGATCCGCCTCGTCGAACATCTGCATCCAACTCGGCGGCGGCACATCGCCCTTGTCCGAGACGAACAGGTCTTCCGCCTCGCCCAGGGTGCGGCGCATGGCCTGGCCGCGCCCCATCGACGCCTGTGCCCAGGCCTCGATCGTGCAGAGCATCGCCCGGGTACGGGGCAGTACCTCGTCCCCTGAACCGGACTTGGCCAGCTTCATCAGATCGAGTGCCTCGTCCGGCCGCCCCAGATGAACCATCTGGCGGGCCGCGCGGGACAGCGCCTCACCCGCGCGAGGACGGTCGCCGCCCTCGCGCGCCGCGTGGGTGGCGATGACGAAGTACTTCTGGGCGGTGGGTTCGAGGCCGACGTCGTGCGACATCCAGCCGGCGAGCACGGCCAGGTTGGCGGCGACGCCCCACAGGCGCCGCTGCAGATGGGGAGGGTGGCGGTAGGCGAGCATGCCGCCCACCTCGTTGAGCTGGCCCACCACCGCCTTGCGCTGGAGGCCGCCGCCCCGGGAGGCGTCCCAGGCCCGGAACACGTCCACGGAGTGCTCCAGCGCGTCGATCTCCTGCGCCCCGATGGGGGCGGCCTCGTAACGGTCGTACGCGGCGGGTTCGGCGTGCATCGGGTCGGCGCTCCGGGGAGCGTCGGCGGTCATCGCTGGGTCGGAGTGCAGCCAGTCGTACATGGAACTGCTGAGTGCAGTGCCTGCGGTGAGCACGGCACCCGCGCCCACCAATCCGCGTCGGTTGAGCATGAGGTCCATTCCCGTGAATTCGGTGAGGACCGCAGCCGTCCGGTCGGGCGCCCAAGGCAGGCCGTCGGGGTTCGATACGTTCCCGGCGTCCCGTCGTCTCCCCGCGCGTCCGTGTCGTACGAACCCGAGGTCCTCGATGGTCACGACACGGCCGAGCCGCTCGGTGAACAGGGACGCCATCACCCTCGGTACCGGATCGCGTGGGATCTCCCCCATGTCGATCCAGCGTCTGACCCGCGAGGTGTCGGTGGCCAGTTGGGGGTGGCCCATGGCCGCCGCCTGTCTGTTCACCAGCCGCGCGAGTTCGCCCTTGGACCAGCCGGCGAGGCCGAACAGGTCCGACAGGCGGGCGTTGGGTTCTCCGGTCACGTCAAGCCCCCAGGTTCTCGGCTGAGTTGACAGTAACCCTCTGTCAGATGCCTGGCGACTATTCGCCAGGCTTCGCCAGGGTGCGCCACATGGTGTGCCACCCGTGGCGGGGTGTGGTGTAGGAAAGCGCCACCCCGCCCCGGCAGTCGGACACATTCCCCAGGGTGCGGAACGACCGCCGGGACGGGTGGCGCGGGAATTCATCGGTACACGAAGGGATCCGTTGGCCCATGTACACAGCGTCGTCGTACACAGCATCGTCCTCCGTGACCGCCCCGCCCCGCCAGCAGCGGCCACCGGCGGCCGGTGGTGGACCGTATCTCGACCCCACCCACGCCGGCCGGGCCAGGCGCTGGCCGGGGCCGACGGGCGGACCGCTCGGCGGCCGGCTCGACCTGTCGGGCCCCCAGGGAGCGCAGTTGAGGGTGGCCGTCGCCGCCGTGCACCGCATCTGTCCCGAGTTCAACCCCGTGCAGGTGCTGCGGCGCAGTGGCCGCTCGGTGCTGCTGGTCGGGACGACCGGACGGACGACCGCGGTGGCGAAGTGTTTACTCGACCAGTCGCCCGCGTGGGCCGAGAGCTTCCGGCACGAGATAGCCACCTACCGCTCGTTCGTGCGCCATCGCCCGCCCGTGCGGGTGCCCCGGCTGATCGCCGCCGATCCCGACAACTGCACGCTGGTCGTCGAGCGGATGCCCGGCCGGGCCGCCGCCCTGTCGCGCCACCCCCTGGAGGCCCCGCCGCGCGCCGACGTACGGACCGTGCTGGGCGCCGTGACGCGGCTCAACACCTGGCGTCCGCCGGGTGACATGTTCGGTGCCGGTCTCGACTACGCGCGGCGGATCACCCGCTATCACGAGCTGGGTCTGTTCACCGACCGGGATCTGGGGGATCTGCAGAAGCTGCTGCGCGGTCTCGGACGGCCGGGCACGCGGCAGTTCTGCCACGGGGACGCGCTGCTCTCCAACATGCTGCTGTCCCCGGCGGGGGCGGTGCTGCTCGACTGGGAGCACGCGGGCTGGTATCTGCCCGGGTACGACCTGGCGACGCTGTGGATGGTGCTCGGCAACGACGCCCTGGCGCGCCAGCAGATCAGCAAGCTCGCGCAGCTCACGGGTACGGCTGACCGGGACGCCTTCCTGGTCAATCTGATGCTGGTGCTGACCTCGGAGATCCGTAAGTACGAGACGCAGGTGCAGCGCACGATGCGCGAGGCGCCGCCCGTCGGCGGGGCGAACCAGCCTCAGCCGGGCGCGCCGAGCGGCGAGGAGCAGCGGCTGCTGCTGCGGCGGCTGCACGAGGACTGCGCCATGGCCCGCCGGGCCGTGCGCGCGGCGGTCGGTACGCGCTGACCGGCGGGTACGGACGTGGAGAAGCGGCGCGTCGCGCGCCCGGTGCCGACACACCGGGCGCGCGACGTGCGTTGTGGCCTGCCTGCGAGGGCCTGACGGTCTTACGGCCCGCTGAACTCGACCGTGTCCACGTCGAACGAGTTGTTCTGTGGTGACGTGAAGACGAGATAGAGCTTGTGCGTGCCGGGGTGGGCCTTGACCGGTACCGGATCGGTCGCCCGGTAGACGTCCCAGTCCCCGGTGTTGGGGATCGGGGTGGTGGCGAGCAGTTCGCCGTCCGGTGCGCCGGCGCGCAGTTCGATCGCGCCGACCCCGTAGGGCGAGGAGACCTGGTAGGTGACCGAGTCGATGCCCTCCACGCTCATCGGTTCGAACGCCACCCAGTCGCCGTTGCTGATGTCGCCGATGCGTTTGCCGTTCGCCGCGCCCGCCTGGTCCACGATGCGGGTGCCCGACTGGCTGTCGTAGTACTCGGCCTGCTTGAGCTTCGGTTGCAGGACGGCACGGCCGTACCCGGTCAGCGCCGGTGCGCCGGAGCCGCCGCCGTCGGTGTACTTGGCGTTGAGTACGTAGGTGAGGTCGGCGCCCTCGGGATGGCCGCCCAGGTCGCCGGTGTTGACGGTGCCCTCGCAGCCGGCGATGTCGTTGGTCGGGTGCTCGTGGTCGTCGTGCCCGAGTGCCGGGTTGATGGTGACCTTGGCGCAGTCGACGGTCCCGTCCTCCGGGTCGGTGACCGTGATCTTGTACGGGATCTGGTCGCCGAACTCGATGAGTTTGCCGTTGACGGGGAAGTCGATGGTCACCTTCGGCGTCGTGTTGCCCGCGGTGATGGGCACGTTGGCGAAGCCGGACTTCCCGCTGGAGTCCGTGACCTTCAACTGGGCGCTGAACTCGCCCCCTTCGGTGTAGGTGTGGGTGGCGTTGGCGTCGGTGGAGTCGTAGGTGCCGTCACCGTCGAAGTCCCACTCGTAGGTCAGCGGGCCGCCGTCCGGGTCGGTGCTGCCCTCGCTGGAGAAGTCCACCTTCAGCGGGAGCGGCCCGTCGGTGACGGAGGCCGCGGCCTTGGCGACGGGGCTGCGCTGCCCTTGCGCGTAGTCGATGCGGTAGAGGCCCGAGTCGTTGTTGCCGCCGCCGAACTCGCTGCCCCACTCCAGGACGTACAGCGAGCCGTCGGGCCCGAAGGTCATATCCATGGGGCTCTTGAAGGCCACCGAGTCCATGAAGTCGTTGACCTTGAGGAGCTTCTCGTCCTTGTCGAAGCGGACTTCCTTGATGTAGTTGCGTGACCATTCGTAGAGGAAGCTCGCGCCGTCGAAGTACTCGGGGAACTTCGTCTCGGAGGGGTTGTCCGCGTCGTAGCGGTAGACGGGTCCGCCCATCGGCGCCGAGCCGCCCGCGCCCATCTCCGGGAACTTCTCGGACTCGCCGTAGCCGTACCAGAGTTCGGGCTGCTGGATCGGCGGCAGCTTCGTCAGTCCGGTGTTGTTGGGTGAGGGGTTGGTGGGCTTGGCGCAGTCGAACTTCGCGCCGACGACCCCGGTGTCCGGGTTGTACGGCGCGTACGCCTGGTTGTCGCCGTGGCAGAAGGGCCAGCCGAAGTTCGCGGGCTTCTTCACGACGTTGTACTCGACCAGGCCCTCGGGGCCCCGGTCGGTGGTGGGCAGTCCGCGGTCGGGGCCGTAGTCGGCGAGGTGGACGTAGCCGGTCTCCTGGTCGACGGTGAAGCGGAAGGGGTTGCGGAAGCCCATGGCGTAGATCTCGGGGCGGGTCTTGGCGGTGCCCTTGGCGAACAGGTTGCCCTTGGGGATGGTGTAGCCGCCGCTCGCCTTGGGCTTGATGCGCAGGAGCTTGCCGCGCAGGTCGTTGGTGTTGCCGGCGGTGCGCGCGGCGTCGAGCATCTCCTTGCCCGGCCGCCAGTCGATGGGCGCGTAGCCCTGCCAGTCGGGGTCGAGGTTGGGCGGTACGTCGTCGCCGACGCCGAGGTACAGGGTGCCGTCGGGGCCGAACTCGACGGCGCCGCCGGTGTGTCCGGGCTCGGTGAAGGTGCGGGAGCGGTAGGCGGGGACGTCGAGGAGTTTCTTCTCGCTCTTCAGGTCGAGGGTGTTGCCCTTGAGCGTGAAGCGGGAGAGCCGGTTGACGTCCTTGGTCTCGGCGGCGGGCGCGTAGTAGAGGTAGACCCAGTTGTTCTTGGCGAAGTCGGGGTCGAGTTCCATGCCGACGAGTCCGTCCTCGCCGCCGGTGTAGACGTCGAGCTTGCCCGCGGTGACGGTGGAGTGCGACGCGGGGTCGAAGATCTTCAGTTCGCCGCTGCGCTGGGCGTAGATGGCCCGGCCGTCGTCGGCGACGTCGAGTTCCATCGGGTCGGCGGTGTTGTCGTCGAGGGTGACCTTCTCGTAGGCGCCCCAGTCGGTGCCGCCGCAGTCGCCGGGCTTCTGGCCGGCCGCCCACTGGAGTCCGCCGACGACATGGTCGCGGAAGTACTCCTCGTCGTAGGCGGGGGTGTCGTGGCCCATGGCGGTGGCCCAGACCTTGCCGCCGCCGGTGTTGCGGCACCAGGAGATGGGGTGGTCGGCGCCCATGGCGTCGGGGCCCGGGTTGTACGTCGTCTCGTCGGCGGTGACCAGGACGTGGACGTCACCGCGCGGGTTCTCGTCGAAGTTGTACCACTCCTCGGGGCGCTCCCAGCGTTCGGGCAGTCCCTTGGTGGAGGGGTGGACCTGGTCGGCGACCTTGGCCGTGCCCTGGAGCACGCCGGGTGAGTGGGTGGGCATGTGGGCGCCGCCGTTGATGGTCTCGTCCCACCACGGGAAGGCCTCCTCGACGCCCATGTCGAGGGTGTTGTGGATGGCGACGATGCCCTTGCCGCTCTCCACGTACGTCTTCATGGCCTGGCGCTGGGCCTCGGTGTCCCAGACCATGCCGGAGTTCTGGAGCATGACGATCGCGTCGTACTGGGCGAGGTTGTCGTCGCTGAAGACGGTGGGATCGTCGCTCTGGACGATCTCGAAGCCGTTCTCGGCGGCCTCCTCCTCGAACATCTTGATGCCGTTCGGGATGGATCCGTGGACGTAGCCGACGGCGCGGGTGAAAAGGAGTGCCTTGAAGGCGGGTTCTTCCTTCTCGGCGGCTCCGGCGCCGGTGGGCAGGGCGGTCAGGGCGAGCAGCAGGGCGCCGACGGCGGCCACGAGCGCTCTTCGGACCGCTCTCCCACGACGCTTTCGGTCATGTTCATGCCATTCCATGTGCCGGTCCTCTCTGGGGGGATGGGATCGGGCGGGTGGTTCCGGCTCTTGTCAGTCGGTCCGGGGGTGTCCGGAGATCCGCGGTGGCTGTCGGACGGTGGCGAGGGCCCGGCGCAGGAACGCCAGCCCCTCGGTGGCCAGGGCGTCCTGACTCGGTGCCAGGGGGCGCCAGACGGAGGCGGCGACCGCGATCGCGTCGTTGTGCGCGGTGAAGGACTCGATGCACAGGGGCCCCCGGTAGTCGCTGTCCGCGAGCGCGGTCAGGAAGCCGGGCCAGTCGAGGTGGTCGGCGCCGGGTGCGCCCCGGTCGTTGGCGCACACCTGGACATGGACGATACGGTCACCGGCCTCGCGTACGGCGCCGGGCAGGCCGCGTTCCTCGATGTTCTGGTGGTAGACGTCGAGCGCGATGCCGATGCCCGCCGGGTCCAGGCCGTCCATCGCTTCGAGACACTGGGCGACGGTGTTGAGCAGACTCGTCTCGTACCGGTTCAGCGGCTCGACGGCGATCGTGACCCCGGCCTCCCTCGCGTGGTTGACGACGGGCGCGACGTGCTCACGCCACTGGGCCCACGCCGCCGCCCGCCCGGTGTCCGTCATGCGCCAGGAACGTCCGACGGCCGTGTAGACCGGACCGGCCACGACGGGCGCGCCGATCGCGTGCGCCGCGTCGACGCAGCGCCGCAGATAGTCCTGGGTGGCGCGCACGGTCGCCGGGTCGGTGTCCACGAGGTCGCGGCCCGGCGGCATGACGGCGACGACGGCGGCCGGGGCGAGGCCGGTGGCCCCCAGCAGCTTCGACACGGCGGCCGGCTCCCAGTCGTCGGCCGCCTCCAGCGGAAGCTCGACGCAGTCGAAGCCCCAGGCGGCCAGGCGCGGCAGCGTCAGGTCCAGGGCCGCGCCGTCGACCGGGGAGTGCCAGATCCACGGGTTGGCCCCGAGCGCGAACCGCCCTTGTGGTGTGCTCACTTGCCGCCCCAGTCCTTCGGGAAGCCGGGCATCGACTCGCAGCCGCACATCGCGTAGTGCAGCGGCGGCATACCGGGCTTGAGATAGTCGCCCAGGTTCTCCTGGGTGATGGTGGGCTGCGGAAGCTTCCACTCCTTGGGCACGTCCTCGCCCTTGAGGATGTCCAGCGCGGCGATCACGGGCGTACGCCACTGGAAGGTCGGGTACGCGGGGGCGATGGCCGTCAGGTCCTTGTCCTGCCACGCCTGGAGGAAGTCCTGCTGGTCCTCGCCGGTGATGGGCGGTACGTCCTTGCCGGCGTCCTCGAAGGCCTCGACGGCGGCGACGGCCGTGGCGCCCGAGTCCATCCAGACGCCGTCGATGTCACCGTGCCGGGTGAGCGCGTCGGTGACGATCGACTTGGCCTTGGCCGGGTCGCCGTCCGTGAACTTCACGTCCACGACGTCGAGTTCGCTCTTGTCGAAGGCGACCTTCGCGGCCGACCACCGGGTCTCCAGCACGTCCACGCCGGGCGAGATGCGCAGCGCGAGGATCTTGCCCTTGGGCTTGACCTTCTCGACCAGGAAGTCCGCGGCGACCGCGCCGTACGCGTAGCCGCCTATCGGGTTGACGAAGGTGACGGCGCAGTCGGTCTCGACACCCCGGTCGAAGACGATGACGGGCACCTTGCCGCACGCCTGCTTCACGGCGGGGGTGAGCGTGGCCGTCGTGTTCGGCGACACGATCAGCGCGTCGCAGCCGCGGGCGGACAGCTCCTGGATGTCGGAGATCTGCTTGTCGTCCTTGCCCTGGGCGTCCAGGACGGTGAACTTGGTGATCTCCTTGTGGAGTTTCACCTCGGCCCGCATGTTCTTCAGCCCCACCTGGCGCCAGGGATTGAAGACGCCCGCGTTGGAGAAGCACAGCTCGATGTCGCCCGGGTCGGCCGTCTTGTACTGGGAGGTGTCGGTCATCTCCGGGTTGAGCATCTGCTCCCACGGCTTGTCGGCCGGTCCTTCGGGAGTCTGGTCCGCGAGAGCCAACTGGCGGTCGTACTCGGCCTGTTCGAAGAAGGTGGACTGCTTGCCGGTGCCCGCGTCCGCCGTGCTGCCGCCGCCCGACGCGGCCGGCGGGGACTCGGGGGGCGCGTCACTCGTGCAGGCGGCGACGAGTACGGCGCCGAGCAGCGCGGCGCTCGCGGCGAGCGCGCGGCGGCGGACGGTACGGATGGCGTTCATGAGGGTGTTCCTCCCGAAGGGTGCGTACCGGTGGGGGGCGTGGGTCTCGGCGGCGTCGGACCCGGTGGTGCGGCGCCCGTTGGCGTACTGCCCGGTGGTCCGCTGCCGGACGGCGTACGGCGGCCTCGCAGCCGGGACCAGTCGGCGGCTCCGAGGCCGACGGCAGCGATGACGATCACGCCTTGGACGGTGGACTCCAGCGCGCCGGAGACTCCTTGGAGGTTGAGCAGCGTGAAGAGCGCCTGGAGCGAGAAGGCGCCGGCCATGGCGGCGACCACCGAGCCCCGTCCGCCGCCGAGCACCACCCCGCCGAGGACGACGGCGGTGATGGCCTCGAACTCGTAGCCCCGGCCCGCCTGCGCGGAGACCCCGGAGAAGCCCCCGACCAGGACGGCGGCCAGCGCGGCGGCGGCGCCGGAGAGGATGAAGGCGACGGTCCGCACCCGGATCACCCGCACGCCGGACAGCGCGGCGGCCCGGTCGCTGTCACCGGTGGCGAGGAGCGTCCGTCCGAAGTCGGAGCGCGTCACCAGCACGGCGACGGTCCCGGCGACCAGACAGGCGACGACCGCCCAGGGCAGCCAGCCGAAGGCGGTGCCCCGGCCCAGCTGCCGGAAGGCGCTGGGCAGTACGCCCTGCGGCGAGCCGCCGGTCCAGAAGAAGACAGCGCCTTCGAGGATGAGCATCATGCCGAGGGTGGTGATGAACGACGGCACCCGCAGGACGGTGGTGATCAGCCCGCTGACCAGTCCGGCCAGTGCGCCTCCGACGAGCAGGACGGCGGTGACGACCAGCCAGTGGGCGTCGGGGAAGGAGCCGTACAGCTCGGCCGCGACGACGACGCCGGCGGTGACGATGGCGCCTACGGAGAGGTCGAACTCGCCGCAGACGATGACCAGATACTGTCCGGCGGCCAGGATCACCAGGGGCGCCGCGCGCTTGACGAAGGAGAGGAAGCTGTCGGGTTCGTAGAAGCCGGGGTCGGTGACCAGGAGGGCGAGCAGCAGCACGACGAGCAGGACGTAGACGGGGATGCCGGTGCCGAGCGCGCGGACGACACGCTTGCCCGGCGTGGCCGCGGGCACGTTCTTCGCCGGGGTTCCGGTGTCGGTCGGGGCGCTCATGCGGTCCGCCCTTCCGGCAGGGCCTTCGGTGGCTTCGGGGTCCGTCGGGGCCGGGCGTAGAGGGCGACGGCGGCGATGATGACGACGCCGCGTACGACATTCTTGAAGAACGGGTCCACGGAGAGCTGGTTGAACACGCTGTCCAGTACGGCGAGGACGAACACGCCGCCGAGGGTGCCCGCCACTCCCCCGCGCCCGCCCGCGAGCGCCGTGCCGCCGAGGACGACGGCGGCGATCGACTCCAGGTCGTAGCGCGCCTCGGTGCCGGCCCACGGCGCGCCCGCGGCGAGGCGTGCGGCGAGGAAGAGCGCGGCGGCGCCGACGCACAGCGAGCACAGGACGTGCGCGAGGACGACGGTGCGCCCGGTGCGTACGCCGGAGAGCCGGGCGGCGTGTTCGTCGCCGCCGGTGGCGTACATGTGGTGGCCGAGGCGGGTGCGGCGGGTGATGAGCCACATCAGGGCGGCCACGGCGATGAGCAGGAACACGGAGACGGGAATGGGGCCGATACGGTCGTAGCCGAGGCGCTGGAAGGAGACGGGCACCTCCCCGGCGGGTCCGGTGTAGTTGTCCTCGATCCAGCCCCGCAGGATGAACGCCATGCCGAGGGTGGCGATGAACGCGTTGACCTTCAGCCCGGTGACGATCAGTCCGTTGACGAGTCCGACGGCGACGGACAGCGCGAGGACGGCGAGCACGGCGGTGACGACACCGCCGCTCGCCATGGTCTCGGCGGCGACGAGTGTGCCGAGGCTGATGAGGTAGGCGACGGAGAGGTCGAGGGAGCCGGTGAGGATGACGGCGGACTGGCCGACGGCGACCAGGCCGAGCGCGACGCAGTTCTGGAGGATCGCGACGGCGTTGCTGGTGGTGAGGAAGTTGCCGCCCTGGGCCGCGACGACGATCCAGCCGAGGATGGTCACGGCGAGTGCGGCGAGCCAGACGCCGACGACGGGGTCGACGGAGCGGCGGACAGTGCTCAGGCCCTTGCCGCCGGACAACGATGTCCGCTTCCGGGGCGGTCCGGACGGCGCGGGAGCGGATTCGACGGTGGTCACGCGGCGCCCTCCCGTCGGGTGTCCGGGGCGCCGGAGGGGCGCTGCGATCCGGCCGTCGCCAGGCGCATGATGCTCTCCTCCGTGGCCCCGGCGGGCAGTTCACCCACGAGACGGCCCTCCGACATCACATGGATCCGGTCGCTCATCCCGATCAGTTCGGGGAGTTCGGAGGAGATGATCAGCACGGCCAGTCCCTCGCGGGCGAGTTCGCGTACGAGGGTGTGGATGGCCGCCTTGGCCCCGACGTCGACGCCGCGCGTGGGCTCGTCGAAGAGCAGCACCCGCGGACCGGCCGCGAGCCACTTGGCGATGACGACCTTCTGCTGGTTGCCGCCGGACAGGAACTGGGCCTGCTGGTCCTCGCCGCGCGACTGGAGCCGTACGCGTCCCAGGAGTGCGGTGACCTCGCGGCCCGCCGGGGGTCTGCCCCGTACCGCGACGGCGCGGGTGACCAGCAGCGCGTTGTCGCGTACGGACTGGCGCAGGGCGAGACCCTCGGTCTTGCGGTCCTCGGTGACCAGGGCGATGCCCGCGCGGATGGCCTGGCGCGGCGTCGACGGCCGCAGCGGTCTCCCGCCGACGGTCATGGCGCCGGTGGTGAAGGGCGCGGCGCCGAACAGGGCGCGGGCCAGTGACGTACGCCCCGCGCCCTGGAGGCCCGCGATGCCGACGACCTCGCCGGCGCGCAGCGTCAGATCGATGTCCCTGATCCGGGAGTTGCCGCCGCCGGTGACGGTGAGCGTCACGTCGCCGATCTCGTCGTGGCGGGCGCGCGGTGGGTAGTACGCGGTGAGGTCGCGGCCGACCATCGCGCGGACGATGTCGTCCGGGGTGGTGTCGGCGGTACGCACGGTGGTGACACGACGGCCGTCCTTGAGGACGGTGACGCGCCGCGAGAGGTCGAAGACCTCGCCCAGGCGGTGCGAGATGTACAGGATGCCGAGGCCGCGCGCGGTCAGCCGCCGCACGAGGGCGGACAGGAGCGCGACCTCGTGGTCGGCGAGCGGCGCGGTTGGCTCGTCCATGACAAGCACACGTACGTCGGAGGCGAGCGCCTTCACGATCTCGACGGTCTGCTGCCGGGCGACGGACAGATCCCGTACGAGGGTGCGCGGCGTGATGCCCGTCTCGTCGATCTCGGCGAGCAGTTCGGCGGTACGCCGCTCCATGGCCGCGCGGTCGACGAGGCCGTAGCGGGTCGGCTCCCGGCCGAGGAAGACGTTCTCGGCGACGGTGCGGTGGGCCAGGAGCGCGAACTCCTGGTGGATGATGCCGATCCCGGCGGCCTGCGCCTGACCGGGGTGGCTGAAGGTGTGCGCCGTTCCGTCGAGCGTGATCGTGCCGGTGTCGGGGGCGTGTTCGCCGGCCAGGACCTTCATCAGGGTGGATTTCCCCGCGCCGTTCTCGCCCACCAGGGCGTGGACTTCGCCGGGTTGAAGATCGAGTCCCACGTCATGGAGCACACGCACCCCGAGAAAGCTCTTGGACACGCCCTGCATCGTCAGCATCCCCTGGCTCCTCGATGGCTCCTCGGTCGCGGTCTGCTGTGCAATGTCGTGACTGGGCTTTGACCTGTCAAGGGTCCAAGCACCGTTCATTTCAGCGGAGTTGGCTCGGACTTTGGTCGATGGACGAATCAACCGTGTCTTGTGAGCAGCGAAAGTCGTCCCTAAGGTGATGCCATGTCTGCGCTGCCGGATCACAGCAGTTACGCCGTCTCCCACTCACCGGGCGAGGTGCTCACGCTGATCAGTTCCGGGGCCGCGGCGACGCGCGCGGATCTCTCCCGGCTGACGGGACTCGCGCGCTCCACGGTCTCCCAGCGGGTGGACGCGCTCATCGCGCACGGCTTCGTCGACGAGTCGGGGCCGCAGGCCGGCGGCTCGACGGGCGGCAGGCCGCCGCGCAGGCTGCGGCTGCGTACGCGCGAGCACGCGGTGGCCGGGGTGGATCTCGGCGCCTCGCACTGCCGGGTGGCGCTGATGGACATCGGCGGTACGACCCTGGCCACCCAGGAGGATCCGCTGTCGATCGGGGACGGGCCCGATTCCGTACTGCGCCATGTGGAGCGCACGCTGCACACCCTGCTGGAGAGGTCGGAGCGCGAGCCGCGGACGCTGCGGTCCATCGGGGTGGGGGTGCCGGGGCCGGTCGAGTTCTCGACGGGGCGGCCCGTCGATCCGCCGATCATGCCCGGCTGGCACCAGTATCCGATCCCGGAGTTCTTCGCCTCGCGCTTCGGCGCGCGGGCGCTGGTCGACAACGACGTGAACGTGATGGCCCTGGCCGAGCAGCGGCGCGCGTTCCCCGACACCCGCTTCCTGCTCTACATCAAGGTGGGTACGGGCATCGGCTGCGGCATCGTCGCGGACGGCAGGCTGCACCGGGGCGCGCAGGGCAGCGCGGGCGACATCGGGCACATCAAGGTCAGCGAGCAGGAGGACGCCTGCCGGTGCGGCAACTTCGGCTGTCTGGAGGCGGTGGCGGGCGGCGCCGCGATCGCGGCGAAGCTGGCGGGCCTGGGACTCGACGCGGCGTCGGGCAGTGATGTCGTACGGCTGGTGAAGTCCGGCAACAGGGACGCGCTGCGCATGGTGCGCGAGGCGGGCCGCGCGGTCGGCGAGGTGCTGGCGGGGCTGGTGAACTTCTTCAACCCCGACACGGTGGTGCTCGGCGGCGCTCTGGCGGCCGTGCACGACCAGTTGCTCGCGGGCGTACGGGAGGCGGTGTACCGGCGGTCGCATCCGCTGGCCACGCATGTGCTGCGGATCGAGCCGAGCCGTACGGGTGAGAACGCGGCGGCGTTCGGGGCGGGGATCCTCGCGATCGAGCACGCGCTGTCGCCGGCCCAGGTGGACCGGCAGCTGGCGCGCGACGTCATCTCGTGAGCCCCACCCGGTCGCCGGACAGCGCTATCTGACGGCTCGTCATGTTCAAGAAACGTCAAGGTCGGCCCAACATCGTTCCAGGCCGGTCGAGTTCGCTCATTGGTTCACACCACTGACGCGCCGCAGGCCCGTGGCCTGCCGCCCCGGCAAACGCCGGAGAAGTCCGCGACACGCGCGCTGACGTGCGAAATCCTTGCCGTCACGCCTGATTGACGGATCGCCTTCCAGCCGATACCCCTGTATCCCTGCCCTGTACTGCGCACACCCCATTCCGCACGTCGCACCCCGTCCCCGTACGACCTGTCGTGTGCCGGGTACGGCCCCGCGGGCGCTTCGCGCACCATGTCATTGGAGGCTGCATTGCAACGTTCCGCCCCCACACCCGTCAGATCCGGCCGCGGACGCGTGACGCGCACGGCGGGCGCCGTCGGCTCGGCGGCCCTGCTGCTGTCGCTGGTGTCGGCCGCCCCCTCCGCCACCGCCGAACAGCCCGCCGCCGGCTCCCTCCAGGGCGACTTCGCGGCGGCGGCCGACCGGTACGGCGTGCCGGACAGCGTCCTGCTCGGCGTCTCCTATCTCCAGTCGCGCTGGGACACCCACAGCGGCGCCCCCAGCGTGACCGGCGGCTACGGCCCCATGCACCTCACCGACGCCAGGACCGCGCTCGCCGAGGCGCCCCACCACTCGCACGGCACGGAGGACGCCCGCGGCGACACCTCCCGCGCGGTGAGGACCGGCGCGCCGGACACGGTCCGCGAGGCCGTCGTGCCCGGGAACGCCGAACTCCCGGCGCGGCTGCGCACCGTGGACCGGGCCGCGAAGCTCACCGGCCGGTCCGCCGAGAGCCTGCGGCAGGACCCCGCCGCCAACATCCAGGGCGGCGCGGCCCTGCTGGCCGACGCCCAGCGCGCTCTCGGCAGGCCGCTGAGCGCCGACCCGGCGGACTGGTACGGCGCCGTCGCCCGTTTCTCCGGCGCGGACGACTCGGCCACCGCCGCGACGTACGCGAACGACGTCTACGCGGTGATCCGCGACGGCCAGACGCGTACGACCGACAGCGGTCAGCGGGTGGCGCTGCGCGCCACACCGGGCCTCGCCCCCGACACCTCACAGGTGTCGAAGCTCGGACTGCGCCGGGTGGACGCGGGACTGACGGAGTGCCCGCGCACCGTGGCCTGCGAGTGGATCCCGGCGCCCTACGAGGAATTCGGCGAGGGCGACTACGGCAACCACGACAAGGCGCAGCGCCCCAAGGCCGGGTCCCCCGCCATCAACTCGATCGTCATCCATGACACCGAGGCGACCTGGGACACCACGCTGAAACTGGTCCAGGACCCGACGTATGTCTCCTGGCACTACTCGCTGCGCTCGTCCGACGGGCACATCGCCCAGCACGTCCCGCTGAAGGACGTCGGCTGGCACGCGGGCAACTGGTACGTCAACTCCACTTCGGTGGGCCTGGAGCACGAGGGTTTCCTCGTCTCCCCCGACGCCTGGTACACCGAGGCGATGTACCGGACGTCGTCGCGGCTGGTGCGCTACCTCGCCGACCGGTACGACATCCCGCTCGACCGGCAGCACATCATCGGCCACGACAACGTGCCCGGCACGACCGCGTCGACCATCGCCGGGATGCACACCGACCCGGGCCCCTACTGGGACTGGGCGCACTACTTCGAGCTGCTGGGCAAGCCGTTCAAGGCGGCCGGCGGGCGCGACGCGGGCGCGGTGACGATCCGTCCCGACTACGCGTCGAACCAGCCGCTCTACACGGGCTGCGTGACGGCCGGTCAGGCGTGCGCGCCGCACGGCTCGGGGGCGGTCCGGCTGCACACCGCGCCGGACGCCGCGTCGCCGCTGGTCAAGGACATCGGTCTGCGGCCGGGCGGCGGTGACTCCACGACCGGGGTCAACGACCTGGGGGCGCGGGCGTCGACGGGCCAGCAGTACGCGGTCGCCGGGCGCGAGGGCGACTGGACGGCGATCTGGTACCTGGGGCAGAAGGCCTGGTTCCACAATCCGCGTTCGGCGCCCACCGCCGTGAGCGCCCAGGAGAGGGTGCTGACGCCGAAGGCCGGTCTCGCGGAGATCCCGGTGTACGGCAGGGCCTACCCGGAGGCCGCCGCGTACCCGGCGGACATCCCGGTTCAGGCGATCTCACCGTTCCCGTACAAGCTGCTCGCCGGTCAGAAGTACGTGGTCGGTGACCGGGTGCCCGGCGCGTACTACTTCGCGCCGACCTTCGACACGACGGGTCACCGCGTGGTGAAGGGCGAGGAGGAGTACTACGAGATCCAGTTCGGGCACCGGGTCGCCTATGTGAAGGCGTCCGATGTCCGGGTCCTGCCCTCGGGCCGCTGAGACGCGGCCCTCGTAGGGCGACGGGCGCCACCGGTCTGTGGGGGGCCGGTGGCGCCTCACCCGTTTCTCCCGCGCGGGGGGGGCGGGTCAGTAGCGCAGCACCGCCGCGATCCGGTGGTGCCCGGCGAGCACGTCGTCGTCCAGGAACACCACCTGCGCGCCGCCGTCCAGCGCCGACTCGACCAGTTCGTCGACGATGTCGTCCTGTACGTCACGGCTGAGCGCCGCGCCGTCGTCACCGTCGACCGGGATCAGATGCCCGTCGCTGACCCGGGCGGAGCGCTGGAAGTGCTCCTCCACCGCGACCAGGCCGGCGCGCCTCTCGCGTACCGCCACCCACACCTCGTCCAGTCCGGCGGCGAAGGTGCGCCTGCCCTTCGCGTCGTCGAGCCGGGCCATGGTCTCCGTCTCCTCGCTGCGCGCGTGCTGCCGGACGACGGGCTGGACCGCCTTCCACAGCACCGGGGCGGGGCCGTCGGTGAGGCCGCCCTTCGCGAGGCGGCCCGCCGCCGACCTGGCGGTACTGCCCGCGTCCTCCAGCAGGGCGAGCGCGGGGGCGACACCCACCAGGTAGAAGGGACGCGGGCGCGCGGCGAGCACGGCGGTGAAGGCGTCGTCCACGGACCGCAGGAACTTACGGGTCTCCTCGTCGGTGAAGGTGCTCGGGGTGTCGCCGATCCGCTCCTCGCGCTCGACGTCCCAGGTCTCCTCCGGCGGTGTCGCCGGGAAGCCGTCGGCGCGGTGCTCCCGCAGGGAGTCGCCGTCGCCGCTCCACAGCGTCGCGCGGTCGGCGGCCACGTTCAGCACCCAGTAGTGGGGCGTCTGGGCGGTGGCGGCCACCAGGTTGCGGGTGAGATAGGTGTCGCTGACGACGACCGACTCGGGCGTCTCGCGCGGCAGGTACCAGACCTGGTGCTCGTCGGCGTCGGCGAGGATCAGCAGTCCGTCCTGCTTGTGGCGCAGGTCCACCTCGGCCATCGCCTGGTCGAGCTGCGCGCGGACGGCGATACGGGCCGCCTTCGGGATGTCGGGGTCGGCGTCCATCCGGTGCAGGGCCTCGGCGTGGGCGTTGCGCAGCCGTACCGGGTCCCCGTCGTTGCGGGGCTCGCGCCGATGCGTGGGGACGGTCAGGGACACCGCCGGATACGACCGCGGCTTGCGCAGCCTCCGCAGGACCTCGGGCGTCAGATCGTTACTGTCCATGCTGCCCCTTCGCTCGGCGGAGGTCCGACACCGGCGAACGGCCGGTATGGAGCACCCCGGACCTGTCTCCATGGTGCGGGACCGGACCGATATCCGCAGGGGGGGCGGAGCCGCCGAATCACGGCAGGGCCCCGTCCGGGCTGCCGCCGCTGCCCGGACGAGACCCTCAGGGGGTGTCCTGCCGATCCTGCCGGGCCGGCGGGACACCCCCTCGCACCGCGTGCCGTCAGTGCCGGCCGCGGCCCGCTGTGAATTCGTACACCTGTCCGGCGGTGGCGCGGAACTTCTTCTCACCGCCGGGCAGCAGCGTGCTGCGCAGGGTCACCTCGCCGGTGCGGCTCGCCGTGAGGACGATCCGGCTCGCCTTCCCCGCCGCCCAGGTGATGTCCAGGGTGGCGCCGCCGCGGGCCCGCAGCCCGGAGACCGAGCCGTCGGGCCAGGAGGCGGGCAGGGCCGGCAGGACCTCGATCGGACCGTGCTGGCTCTGGAGCAGCATCTCGGCGACACCGGAGGAGGCGCCGAAGTTGCCGTCGATCTGGAACGGCGGGTGGGTGTCCCAGAGGTTCGGCAGCGTGGAGCTCTTCAGCTGCTCGGTGAGCATCTTGTGCGCGTGGTTCCCGTCGCGCAGCCGCGCCCAGAAGTTGATCTTCCAGGCCTTGCTCCAGCCCGTACCGCCGTCGCCGCGCGCGGTCAGCGAGACCTTGGCGGCCTCCGCCCAGTCGGTGCCGACCTCGATCTGCCGGCCCGGGTGCAGACCGAAGAGGTGCGAGACATGCCGGTGGTCGTTGTTCGGGTCGTCCAAGTCCTCCTTCCACTCCTGGAGCTGACCCCACGACCCGATACGCAGTCCGGGGTCGAGTTCGCGCAGCGCCAGCCGCAGCCGCCTGCGGAACCGGGGGTCGTCGCCCAGGATCTCCGAGGCCTCCAGCGTGTTGGTGAACAGGTCGTGCACGATCTGCTGCGACATCGCCGCGCCGGCCGTGAAGTCGCCGTTCTCCGGTGAGTAGCTGGGGGTGACGACGAGCTTGCCGTCGCGCGGGTCGGTCCGCAGGAAGCCGAGCCAGAACTCGGCGGTCTCCTTCATCACCGGGAAGGCGGTGGAGCGCAGATAGTCCGTGGAGGCGTTGAACCGGTAGTGGTCGTACATCTGCTGGGTGAGCCAGGCGCCCGCCTCGGGGAACCAGAACGACTGCGGGTACTGGTGCAGGCCCGTGAAGCCGTACGGATTGGTCTCGTTGTTCACCACCCAGCCGGCCGTCTCGAAGATCTCCCGCGCGGTGACGCGGCCCGGAGCGCGCATCGAGTCGACGTAACGGTCGTACGGCACGGTGGTCTCGGCGAGGTTGGTGACCTCGGCGAGCCAGTAGTTCATCTGGAGGTTGATGTTGACGTGGTAGTCGGCGTCCCAGGGCGGGTTGGTGACGTTGTTCCAGACGCCCTGGAGGTTCGCGGGCAGTGACCCGGCCCGTGAGGAGGCGATGAGCAGATAGCGGCCGTACTGGAAGTACAGCGCTTCGAGCGCCCTGTCGGCGGCGCTCGTGCCGCCGGTGTACCGGGCGAGCAGCTGGTCGGTCGGCAGGTCGGGCAGCTGCTGGCCGATGTCGAGCGACACCCGGTCGAACAGCCCCTGGTAGTCGGCGACATGCTCGGTGCGCAGGTCCTCGTAACCACGGCCCGCCGCCCGGTCGACGGCTTCGGTGACCGCGTCGTGGGGGTCGTCGGCGCGGTAGTCGGGATAGGTGTCGGCGTAGTCGGTGCCGGCCGCGAGGACGAACCAGGCGCTGTCGGCGCCGCTGACGGTGAGGGTGCCGTTTCCGGCGGTGACGGTGCCGCCCTGGGTACGTACGCGGATCTGGCCTTCGAAGAGCAGCCCGTTGTTCTGGAGCTTGCCCTTGACGGTGAGACGGTCGCCGCTCGCGGTGGCCGTGAAGTCGTTGCGGGGGGAGGTGTAGCGGAGGGTGAAGCCGATCTTGCCGGGCTGGTCGGCGGCGAACCGGCCCGCGATGACCTTGCCGGGGTGGGAGGCGAAGAACTCCCGTGTGTACGTGGCGCCTTGGTGCGCGTACGAGACCGAGGCGAGTGCCGTACCGATGTCCAGCGCGCGGCGGTAGGAGGCGTCGGGGCCACCGGGCGCGCCGGGGACGTCGATCAGCAGGTCGCCGAAGACGTTGTACGAGCCGAAGTTGTGCTTGGGCTGGCCCAGCTCCGCGGCGACGGCCTCGGGCGTCATGGACCCCTCGGCGTCGATCCGGTCCTGGACCGCACGCAGCACACCGGGCCGCGGGCTGGTCCAGTTGCCGTGGTCGTAGTCCGGCGCGCCGGGGCCGCCGGTCCACAGGGTCTTCTCGTTGAGGACCAGCCGCTCGGAGGCGAGCGTTCCGTAGATACCGGCGCCGAGCGCGCCGCTGCCGATGGGCAGGCTCTCGCGCTCCCAGTTGGCGGCGGGCTTCGTGTACCAGAGCGTCAATTCATCGGAGGGGTCGGCGGCTGCGGCCCTACCGGCCAGAGCAGGAACACCCAGCGCGAGAGCACTGGTTACGCCGAGGGCGGACTTCATCGTGGTTCTGCGGGTGATGCCCTGAGTCATGCGGCAGACGTTAAAAGTCCGATGACTGAATTGGCAAGGCAGATGACAAAACCTCGCGGCAGTCAATTTTCCTGCCGCGAGGCGATGGGGTGGACCGGGCCTCGGCCGCGTCCTGCTCAGCCCTGCTGGAAGAGCTCCGCCGGCAGCGGCTTCAGCAGGGCGTAGAGATCGTCGGTGATCGGGCGGTCCCAGCTGGCGATGGTGACGAGGACGTTGTCGCTGCGGTCGAACTGCACGCAGGCGATACGGCTTTCGGAGAGCTTCAGCCGGCGCACGATCAGCAGGTTGTCCCCCTGCATCACGGGCACGTCCTCCGTACTGACGACGTCGACCTGCTCCTCGTTCTCCAGGGCGAGCAGCAGTTGCGCGACCTCGAAGGGGATCTGACCCTCCTCCAGCTCGCGGGCCGGTGATCCCTCGGGCAGATTGCCGATGATCATCGCGGGGCCGCGCCCGCCGAACAGGTCGTACCGCAGGAAGACGCCCTGACAGCTGCCGTCGGGGGCGGGCAGCAGGCCGGCGCCCAGATTTCCGGGCCAGTCCCCCGGGTCCATGGCCAGGACGTCGAAGTCCGGGCCCGCGGGTGTGGCGGCGCTGCGGCGGCGGAGGAAGGACATGCGGCCATGGTACGTCTCCGCGCGGCCCCGGCGACGCGGGACCCTGGGCTCGCCGGGGGTGGGACGCGGGGCGCGGTCAGGTGAGGTCGAACTCCCCGTCGCGGGCGTTGAGTACGAAGGCCCGCCACTCCGCGGGGCTGAAGATCAGCGAGGGATTCTCCGGTTTGCCGCCGTTGCGCATCGCGATGAAACCTTCGACGAAGGCGATCTGGACGTCCCCCGTGCCCTGACTGCTGGACCGCCAGTCAGCCTTGCTCAGGTCCAGCTCCGGCTTGTCCCAGCCCGCCAACGGCTGCTGGGTGGTGGTGCTCTCAGCCACGTCCCGCTCCTCCCGGTTCGTCGTCCGGGGTCAGCCTATCGATCGTTTCCGGTCCCGGACAGGCCGCTGCACGGGCCGTCCCCAACCCCCTTGCGACGGGGGCGAGTTGAGCCCCGGACGACCCGCCGGACAGCCGTTCGACCAGGTCCGCCGCCCGCTCGGCCGAGCGCCGCGGCGGAGCGCCCGCCGCTCTCCCGGGGACCCGGGGACTCCCTGAGCCTTGACGCCCGCCCGGAGGGCTGGATTACTGGGCGGGAAGAGGATCAACCGAATGATCGGTCGTCCGGAATGGCCGTCCGGCCGCGTGTCCGGGTCTGTCCGGTTCTCGGTGGATCGACCCGTTGGTACGTCAAGATTCGGAGAGTCAGTCATGACGGACGAGCTGGACGCCGGGGAACTGCTCGGCCGGGACGAGCTGGAGGCGTTGCAGCTCACGCGGCTGCGGGCGACGCTGCGCCACGCGTACGAGAGGGTGCCGTTCTACCGTGAGTCGTTCGACGCCGCCGGGCTGCGGCCGGACGACTGCCGCTCGCTCGCCGACCTCGCCCGCTTCCCTTTCACCGCCAAGACGGATCTGCGGGACAACTATCCCTTCGGGATGTTCGCCGTCGACCAGAAGGACGTCCGCCGTATCCACGCGTCCAGCGGCACCACGGGCCGCCCGACCGTCGTGGGATACACCCAGGGGGATCTGGACAACTGGGCGGACGTGGTGGCCCGCTCCATCCGGGCGGCCGGCGGGCGCCCCGGCCACAAGGTCCATGTGGCCTACGGATACGGCCTGTTCACCGGCGGTCTGGGCGCGCACTACGGGGCGGAGCGGCTCGGCTGCACCGTCATCCCGGCGTCCGGCGGCATGACCGCGCGGCAGGTCCAGCTGATCACCGACTTCCGGCCCGAGATCATCATGGTGACGCCGTCGTACATGCTGACGCTGCTGGACGAGTTCGAGCGCCAGGGCGTCGATCCCCGTACGACGTCCCTGAAGGTCGGCATCTTCGGGGCCGAGCCGTGGACGCAGGAGATGCGGCGGGAGATCGAGGAGCGGTTCGCGATCGACGGCGTGGACATCTACGGGCTCTCCGAGGTGATGGGCCCCGGCGTGGCGCAGGAGTGCGTCGAGACGAAGGACGGGCTGCACATCTGGGAGGACCACTTCTATCCGGAGATCGTCGACCCGTTCACCGGCGAGGTGCTGCCGGAGGGCGAGGAGGGCGAGCTGGTCTTCACCTCCCTCACCAAGGAGGCGATGCCGGTGATCCGTTACCGCACCCGTGACCTGACGCGGCTGCTGCCGGGCACGGCGCGGGTGTTCCGGCGGATGGAGAAGGTCACCGGGCGCACCGACGACATGGTGATCCTGCGCGGGGTGAATCTGTTCCCGACCCAGATCGAGGAGATCGTGCTGCGTACGGCGGGGGTCGCCCCGCATTTCCAGCTGCGGCTCACCCGCGACGGCCGGATGGACGCCCTGACGGTGCGGGCGGAGGCACGGGCGGGGGCGACGCCTCAGGAGCGTACGGCCGCCGCGCGGGCGATCGCGACGGCCGTGAAGGACGGGATCGGGGTGTCGGTGGGCGTCGAGGTGGTGGATCCGGAGACGCTGGAGCGGTCGGTGGGCAAGATCAAGCGGATCGTGGACCTCAGGACGCCGTGAGCGGCCCGGCGGCGTTCGGGCGGCGTTCGGGCGGCGTCCGGGCAGTCGCCGCGAACGTGGGCGCGCCGTACGGCCGTTGAGCCGCGTACCCGTCCTCCACGCCTCGACAACGCCCCGATCGCCGGCCGGGCTCTCGGAGCCCGGCCGACGATCGGGGAGACATCGGGTCAGACTCGCGCCATCCCCCTGTTCCAGTCCGAGTCGTTGTCCGGCCCCGGGTGCTGCGACTCACGCTCCAGCTTCTTCCGCAGCTGGTCGCCCTCAACGTCGACGTTCGGCAGGATCCGGTCCAGCCAGCGCGGCAGCCGCCACGCCTTGTCACCGAGCAGCGCGAGGACCGCCGGCACGATGGCCATCCGGACCACGAAGGCGTCGAAGAAGACCGCGACGGCCAGCGAGAAGCCGATCAGCTTGATCATGGACTCGCTGGAGCCCGCGAAGCCCGCGAAGACCGCCATCATGATGACCGCGGCGGCGGTGACGACACGCGCCCCGTGCCGGAAGCCGGTGACGATCGCCTGCTTGGGCTGCTCCCCGTGGACGTACGCCTCACGCATCCGGGTGACCAGGAAGACCTCGTAGTCCATGGCGAGACCGAAGACCGTACCCACCATGAAGATCGGCACCATCGACATGACCGGACCGGTCTGCTCGATACCGAAGAAGTCCGACAGCCAGCCCCACTGGAAGACCGCGACCACGGCGCCGAGCGCGGCGAGGACCGAGAGCAGGAAGCCGAGGGCCGCCTTGAGCGGTACGAGGATCGACCGGAAGATCAGCATCAGCAGCAGGAACGCCAGGCCCACGACGACCGCCAGGTAGGGCAGCAGCGCGTCGTTCATCTTCTCGGAGAAGTCGGTGTTCAACGCGGTGGCGCCGGTGACCAGGACCTTCACCCCGCTCTGCGAGGCGACCTCGCCGCCCGCGTCGCGGACGGCGTGGACCAGGTCCTCCGTCTCGACCGACGAGGGACGGTCCTTCGGGACCGCCGTGATCATCGCGGTGTCGCCGGCCTCGTTGAACGTGGCGGGTGTGACGGCGACGACGTCCTTCACGTCCTTGATCGCGCCGGAGACCTCATCGACCGTCCGCTTGGCGTCGGCGTCGCCCTTGACGTCCACGACGACGACCAGCGGGCCGTTGAAGCCGGGCCCGAAGGCGTCGGAGAGCAGGTCGTACGCCTTGCGCTGGGTGGTGCTGGTCGGCTGCGAGCCGTTGTCGGGCAGACCCATCTCCAGCGAGGCGGCCGGGACTGCGGCGACACCGAGACCGACGACTCCCACCAGGACCACGGCGGCGGGGCGGCGCAGGACGAAGTTGGCCCAGCGAGTGCCCATGTTGGGCTTGCCGTGGGAGGCCGCGGCCTGTTCGCGTTCCTGCCTCTTGCGCGCCTTCCTGCCCAGCACGCGCTTGCCCGCGAATCCCAGCACGGCCGGGACGAGCGTCAGGGCGACGAGGACGGCGATGACGACCGTGCCGGCCGCCGCGAGACCCATCTTGGTGAGCATCGGGATGTTGACGACGGCGAGACCGACGAGCGCGATGACGACGGTCAGGCCCGCGAAGAACACGGCGGATCCGGCCGTACCGGCCGCCCGTCCGGCGGCGTCCTCGGGTTCATGCCCCTCGGCCAGCTCCGCCCGGTAGCGGGAGACGATGAACAGCGCGTAGTCGATGCCGACGGCGAGACCGATCATCATCGCGAGAACGCTGGTGGTGGAGTCGAAATCCATCACGCCCGCGAGCGCGGTGATGACCGAGACGCTGATGCCGACGCCGACGAGGGCGGTGATCAGCGGCAGTCCCGCCGCGATCAGCGAACCGAAAGTGATGACGAGCACGATCGCCGCCACGGCGACGCCGATGGACTCGGTGGCCCCGGCGACGGGGATGGCCTGGAGCGCGTCGCCACCGATCTCGACCGTCAGGCCGGACTTGCGCGCGTCGGCCCCGATGTCCTCCAGCGATGTGCGTGTGTCGTCGGTCAGCTCAAGCGTGGTGACCTTGTACGAGACCGCGACGTAGGCCGTCGAGCCGTCCTGGGAGACGGCGTTGGCCGTGTACGGGTCGGTGACCTGCCCGATCTGGTCCGAACCGGCCGGCAGGTCCTTGACGACCTTCTCGACCGCGGCCTTGTTCTCGGGCGTTGTCATCTTCTCGCCGTCCGGCGCCTTGAAGACGACCCGGGCGACCGCACCGTCGACACTGCTGCCGGGGAAGCGCTCGTCGATCAGGTCGAAGGCCTTCTGCGCCTCCGTCCCCGGAATGGCGAAGCTGGACGCCGCGGTGGGCGCGGACGCGGCGCCGACGCCGGAGAGGGCCAGCACCGCCACCCACATGAGCACGACATAGATCCGGCGCCGGAACGCCAACCGTCCGAGTTTGTAGAGAAACGTGGCCACGAGGTGTACTCCCGGTCTGGGGGGGATCAGGACATGGGGAAGGGGCTCGGCGTGTTCTCGCGCCGTGCCATGGGGTGAGATCGGCCCTCAGACGGACGGGCCTTCCGGTCGGACACTCTCTGTGCCACGGGTTATGAAGTTACGCACCGTCCGACGGCATCGCACTGGGCGTATGACCCAGGTCTGGGGTGTTGCTGAGTACACCCCTATCGGGTCCAACTGCCCTCGTGGAATAGGGGGGACGTGCGGTGCGCCCGGGAACTGCCGTCACCTGTAAGGAAGTCGGCCGACGGCCGCGACACGGACGGGTGAACGGGGCGTTCCGGTCTACGGGCTGACGGCGAGAAAGACGAACGCCGCGAAGATCGCCAAGTGGACGCCGCCCTGGAGCAGGGTCGCCCGCCCCGGCACGACGGTGAGCGCCCCCACGACGACGGTGAGCGCGAGCAGCACCATATGGGTGGCGCTCAGACCGAGGACTAGCGGCCCGGACAGCCAGATGGTGGCGAGCGCGATGGCGGGGATCGTCAGGCCGATGCTGGCCATGGCCGAGCCGAGCGCGAGGTTGAGGCTGGTCTGCACCCTCTCGCGGCGCGCGGCCCGTACGGCGGCCAGGGTCTCCGGGGCGAGCACGAGAAGCGCGATGATCACGCCCACCACGGCGTGCGGCATCCCGGCCGACTCCACGCCCGACTCGATGGTCGGCGAGACGGCCTTCGCGTCGCCGACGACGGCGACCAGCGCCACGACGAGCATCACCGCGCTCAGCGTCGTGGCGCGCCGGGTGGGCAGCGGGGCGTGCTCGTCGATCTCCTTGATCTCACCCTCCTGGGTGAGCGGCAGGAAGTAGTCGCGGTGGCGGACCGTCTGCATGGCGACGAACAGCCCGTAGAGCCCCAGGGAGGCGATCGCGGCGAACGTGAGCTGGTCGGTGGAGAACTGGGCGCCCGGCTTGCTCGTGGTGAAGGTCGGAAAGACCAGGCTGAGCGTGGCGAGGGTGGCGACCGTGGCCAGCGCGCCGCCGGAGCCCTCGGCGTTGAAGACGGTGACCCGGCTGCGGAGGGCGCCGACGATCAGGGAGATCCCGATGATGCCGTTGCAGGTGATCATGACGGCGGCGAAGACGGTGTCCCGGGCGAGGGTGGAGCTCTTGGCCCCTCCGTCGACCATCAGGGTGACGATGAGCGCCACTTCGATGACGGTCACGGCGACGGCCAGTACGAGTGAGCCGAACGGCTCGCCGACCCGGTGCGCGACGACCTCGGCGTGGTGCACGGCGGCGAGTACGGCGCCCGCGAGGAGCAGAGCCACCAGGCCGACCGCGTAGCCGGGCAGATCGCGGCCCCAGCTGAGCACCAGCGCCACCAGGGCGAGCAGCGGTACGACCACGGTCCAGCGGGACCACAGCGAACGGATCCCGGTACGCGTCGTCATACACCTCACGCTGCCAGAGGTGCCGGGCGCCCGCGCGGTGAGCCGCACCGTCCTGGGCCGTACGGCACGGGGCGGTAATCTCGGACGGCGGGCGGTTTCGGACGGAGCGTCAGAGGGGTGTGCCGGATGAGCGGGGACGCGGCGGGCGACGGGATCAGCCGGCGAAGGCTCGGCGGGGGCGTCCTGGCACTGGGCGGTGCGCTGGCGCTGGCACCGATCCCGTTCGCCGACGCGGCCACGGCCATGGGCGCGGGCGCGGGTTCCGCCGCCCCCGCGGGTCCGGGCTCCGGCCGGCCCGCCGTGACGCTGCGGCGCGGGACCCCCGCGCGTGCCGGGCTGCTGCCGGGTCCGCTGGAGCGGCTGGTCGCCGACGCCGAGGCGTTCCTGGCGCCGTCGCCGGCGCACCCCTGGTACGCGGGCGCCGTCCTGCTCGCCGGGCGCGGGGACACGGTTGCCCTGCACCGGCCCATCGGCAAGGCCGTGCGCTACTCGGCGTACGACGAGGCGACCGACACCGGCGTCGAGTTCCCGGCCGACCGGCAGATCGCGATGGCCGAGGACACCGTCTTCGACCTGGCGTCGGTCTCCAAGCTGTTCACGTCGATCCTGGCCGTGCAGCAGATCGAGCGCGGGTCGCTGGCGCTGGAGGAGCGCGTCGCCTCGTACCTCCCCGACTTCGGCGGCGCGGGCAAGCAGGACGTCACGGTCCGCCAGCTGCTCACGCACACCTCGGGCTTCGCCGCCTGGATCCCGCTCTACAAGGAGCCCACGCGCGAGGCGATGCTGCGGCGGCTGTGGGACGAGGCGCCCACGAGCCCGCCCGGCGGCGTCTACCGGTACTCGGACCTCAATCTGATCTCCCTCCAGCTCGTCCTGGAGAAGATCACCGGCCGCGCCCTGGACGTCCTGCTGCGCGAGGAGATCACCGCTCCGCTCGGCCTGCACCGCACCCGCTTCACCCCTCCCCCGTCCTGGCGGCCGAAGATCGCGGCCACGGAGGACATGCGGCAGCCGTGGTCGGGCCTCGACCGCGGTCTCGTGTGGGGCGAGGTGCACGACGAGAACGCGTACGGGTTCGGCGGCGTCGCCGGTCACGCCGGGGTCTTCTCCTGCGCGTGGGACCTGGCGGTCCTGGGCCGTACGCTGCTGAGCGGCGGCGCGTACGGCCGGGCGAGGATTCTGCGCCCGGAGTCGGTGGAGCTGATGTTCACCGACTTCAACACGGATTTCCCCGGGGACGCGCACGGCCTGGGCTTCGAGCTCTACCAGCACTGGTACATGGGGGCCATGGCCACCCCGCGTACGGCGGGGCACACCGGCTTCACGGGGACCAGTCTCGTACTCGACCCGACGACCGACTCGTTCCTTGTCGTGCTCGGCAACTCCGTTCATCCGGTGCGCAGTTGGCGCTCGGGCAGCGCGCCGCGGGTCGCCGCCGCCGATCATCTGGCGCGCGCCGTGCCCGTATCGCCCGGGCGGGGCCGGAGCGCCTGGTTCTCGGGCATGGCCGCCGGCACCACGGCCACGCTCACGCTGCCGCCGCTGCGCCTGGCCACCGGGGAGGGACGGCTGCGGTGCTCCCTGTGGTGGGACACGGAGCCGGAGACCGACGTCCTGGTCCTGGAGGCGTCGGACGAGGTCGATCCCGCCTGGCTGCCGGTGCCGTTCACGACCACGGTGGCTCCCTCCGGCGAAGGGGCGGGCACACCGCATCCGGCGGGCTCGGTCTCGGGCTGGTCGGGGCGCGTCTGGCACCGGCTGCACGCCGACCTCGCCGACCGGCGCGGGCGCCGGGTGCGGCTGCGCTGGCGGTACGCGACGGGCGCCCCGTACGTCGGCCGAGGGGTGTACGTGGACGCTCTGCGGGTCGAGGACGGCGACCGTACGGTCTTCGACGACTCGCGGCACGAGGACGCGGCCCGCGTCGAAGCGGCCGGCTGGAGCCTGTCGGCGGACTGACCCGCGCGGGCCCCCGGGAATGCCGCGCACTAGGGTCTGTCGGATGACCGTGACACCCACCTTCAGCGACCCGTTCCGCCGGCTGGCCGAGCGGCACGCCGCCTGGGGCGCCCAACAGCTCGAAGCCTTCACCGAGTTCATGCCGGCCGGTCCGTGGACGGCCGACCTCGACCAGCGCCTCTACCGCCAGGCGGGCCTCGAACTGCGTATCTCGGTGCTGGGGAGCTTCGACACGACCGAGGGCTCGTGGCTGTGGGGGTGGGCGAACCCCGGTTTCGGCGGCACGCCCGTGGTCGGCGCGGCGGACGAGATCCGGCGGCTGGGCGAGGCGCACGGCATCCCCGAGTTCAGGGACGACCTGGTCGACCTGTCGGGGTTCGAGGACCCCCGGTTCGCGGTGGAGACCCTCGCGTTCGGGGCGATGGGCGCGCTCGGCGCCGCCGGTTACCTCGGCGTCCAGGCGTCCCCCGAGGGCCGTCTGTACATGGTCCCGGACGATCCGCAGGTACCGCGTGCCGTGCCGGACGGGATCACGCTGCCGCGTGTGCTGCTGACGGGCGCGGGCCTGATCGCCGGGAGTTCGCCCCGCGCCGTGGTGGCCGGGTACTTCGACCACCACGGGCTGCCGCAGCGCCAGGAGGCGGACCGCGTCAGCGCCGACCTGCCGGGCGGCTCCACGGCGGAGGTCCTGTTCGACGACGCGGGCCGTATCGCCTCCGTCGAGATGAGGAACGTCTCGCGTTAGAGGTCCGGGGCTCCGCTCGGAGCCGTGTTCCGCCTCCTCGCCGACGGCGGCGGGCACGGTGCCGCTGACGCCGACAGCGTGCACCCGACACCGTGCACCCGACACCCAAAGGAGACGAACGAGACATCAGCCGTCCGGCTCAAGCACCGCCATCGCCGCGTTGTGGCCGGGTACGCCGCTGACTCCGCCGCCGCGCACGGCGCCCGCGCCGCACAGCAGCACGTTCGCGTGCGCCGTCTCCACGCCCCACCGGCCCGTGCCGTCCGTGGCGTAGGGGAAGGAGAGATCGCGGTGGAAGATATGGCCGCCGGGCAGCCGCAGTTCACGTTCGAGGTCCAGCGGTGTCTTCGCCTCGATGCACGGCCGCCCCTCGGCGTCCACGGCGAGACAGTCGGCGATCGGCTCGGCGAGCTGGGCGTCGAGCTGGTCCAGGGTCGACTTGAGCAGTTCGTCGCGGACGGCGTCGTTGTCGGCCGCGAACAGCCGCGCGGGCGTGTGCAGTCCGAAGAGCGTCAGGGTCTGGTAGCCCCGCTCCGCCAGCTCCGGGGCCAGGATCGACGGGTCGGTCAGCGAGTGGCAGTAGATCTCGGACGGCGGCGCGGACGGCAGCCGGCCACCGGCCGCCTCCTCGTACGCCGTCGCCAACTGCCCGTAGCCCTCGGCGATATGGAACGTCCCCGCGAAGGCGTCGCGCGGGTCGACGGCGGCGTCGCGCAGTCGCGGCAGTCGGCGCAGCAGCATGTTCACCTTCAGCTGGGCGCCCTCGGCGGCGGGGGCGGGCGCCTCGTCGCCGAGGAGGGCGGCGAGCGCCTGCGGGGAGGCGTTCACCAGGACGTGGCGCGCGGCGACGCGCCCGGTGTCGCCCGCCTCCGTACGGAAGGCGACCTCGGCGTGGCCGCCGTCCGTCTCGACGCGGGTCGCCTCGTGGCCGGTGACGATCTCGGCGCCCGCCGCGCGTGCCGCGTCGGCGAGGGCGTCGGTCAGCGCGCCCATGCCGCCGACGGGGACGTCCCAGTCGCCGGTGCCGCCGCCGACCACGTGGTAGAGGAAGCAGCGGTTCTGCAGGAGGGAGGGGTCGTGGGCGTCGGCGAAGGTGCCGATCAGCGCGTCGGTGAGGACGACGCCCCTGACGAGGTCGTCGGCGAACCTCTCCTCGATAGCGGCGCCGATCGGTTCCTCGAAGAGCATGCGCCAGGCGGCCTCGTCGTCGATCCGGGCACGCAACTCGGCGCGCTCGGGCAGCGGTTCGGTGAGGGTCGGGAAGACGCGCTCGGCGACCCGCAGCGTCGTGGCGTAGAACTCCTGCCAGGCGGCGTACTCGGTGTCGCCTCCGGTCAGGGCGGCGAACGACTCCCGCGTACGGTCGGCGCCGCCGCCCACGAGCAGTCCGGTGGGCCGGCCGCCGCGCTCGGCCGGTGTGTACGAGGAGACGGTCCGCTTCCGTACGGCGAACCGCAGCCCCAGCTCGTCCACGATCTTCCGCGGCAGCAGCGACACCAGGTACGAGTAGCGGGAGAGCCGCGCGTCGACACCGGCGAAGGGGCGGGTGGAGACGGCGGCTCCGCCGGTGTGTCCGAGGCGTTCCAGGACGAGGACGGTGCGCCCGGCCCTGGCGAGATAGGCGGCGGCGACCAGTCCGTTGTGGCCGCCGCCGACGATCACGGCGTCGTAGGAGGCATGGAGGGGAGAGGCGAGTGCGGGCATGGCTCTTGGTAGCACGTTCGCCGCCGGGGCGGGAGCCCGCCCCGCGTGAGCGGGCGGTCTCTCGGCACCTGGTCAGGGCGCCGCCGGTCCGTCGCCGGTGCGCGCGAGCGCGGTGTTGTACTCCGTGTCGTCACCGGTGACCGCGCGGCTGGTCTCGCCCGCCACGGACACCGGCGCGTCGCCCACGAGGGTGATCCGCTGGACGCGGCGCGGCAGGTCGCCGTAGTCGGCGACCGCGTAGTGCTGGGTGGCGCGGTTGTCCCAGAACACCACGTCGCCGTCCCGCCAGTTCCAGCGGACCGAGTTCTCCAGCCGGGTGACGTGGCGCTGGAGGATGCCGAGCAGATCGCGGGAGTCCTCGGCGTTCCAGCCGACGAAGCGGCGGACGAAGCCGCCGAGGGTCAGGGAGCGTTCACCGGTCTCGGGGTGGACGCGGACGACGGGGTGCTCGGTGACGTACTCGGTGGAGGTGAACACCTCGCGCCGCGCGCGTGCCTCGTCGGAGTCGTCGCCCGGCCGGTAGGTGGCGTAGTCGTAGGCGTTGGAGTGCACGGCCCACAACTGGTCGGCCAGCAGGCGCAGTTCGTCGGGCAGGGTCTCGTACGCGTGCACGGTGTTGGCCCACACGGTGTCCCCTCCGTACGGAGGGATGGTCACGGCCCGCAGGACGGAGCCGAGCGGCGGGTGCTGGACGAACGTGACGTCCGTGTGCCAGTGGTTGGCGCGGCCGGCCGTGCGGCTGTAGTCCAGGTCGAGGACGGCGGGGGTGTCCTCCAGGGACGGGATGGTGGGGTGGGCGGTCGTCGGGGTGCCGAAGCGGCGGGCGAAGGTCTCCTGGGAGGCGGCGTCGAGACGCTGGTCGCGGAAGAAGACGACCTTGTGCGCGAGGAGGGCGGCGCGGATCTCGGCGATCACGGCGTCGTCCAGATCGGCGGCGAGGTCGACGCCGTCGATCCGGGCGCCGATGTGGCCACCGATCCTCTGTACGGAGATGACGGGCGCGGGCGAGGGCATGGCGGAACTCCTTGTCCGGGAAGGGACGGGACGGGCGCGCCGGCCGGACACGTTCGGCCCTGCCGACGATCGTCACAAGCGGGCCGTGAGGGGTCAACGGCGTGGGGTTACACGCGTATGGCAATCGTGCGAAGCGAGCGGGGACCGGGGCGGGTGCGGGTGCGCGCGCCGGTGGGCTGCGTCGCGGGCCGGTCGTCGGCCCGGTCGACCTGCCGCGGTCGTGGCTTCCGCCGTGGCGCGGCTGACGGCACGACGGTGCGGTGCCTCGCGGAGTGGCGGACCGGGCTGGTCGTCGGCCCGACCGGGGACTTCAGCTCATGTCTTCCGCCGTGAAGCGGCTGACACACGTGAGGGCGATGCCCCCACTGGGCAGCGGTCCGGCGTGGCCGTCGGCCCGGCCGGGGCCCCGGTCATGCCTTCCGCGCCGTGGCGCGACTGACGGCACGACGGTGCGGTGCCTCGCAGAGTGGCGGACCGGGCTGGTCGTCGGCCCGACCGGGGACTTCAGCTCATGTCTTCCGCCGTGAAGCGGCTGACACACGTGAGGGCGATGCCCCCACTGGGCGACGGTCCGGCGTGGCCGTCGGCCCGGCCGGGGTCCCGGTCATGTCTTCCGCGCCGTGGCACGGCTGACGCCACGGCGGGGCGATGGCTCGCGACGCGGCGGACGGGCCCGCCCCCGCCAGTCGTCGATCACATCGTGATCGTCGAAGATCATGCAGCTCGGCACGGTGGAAGGCCGAGGCTCAGTACTGCCCCGCCTCGCGCTGGCGGCGCAGCGTCGCCACGCGGCGGTAGAGCTCCACCGCCTCGCCGCCCCGGCCCAGTTGTTCCAGGCAGTGCGCCTCGTCGTTGCGGCTGGCCAGGGCGTCGGGGTGGTCGGGGCCCAGGGTTCGTTCGCGGGACTCCGCCACCGTGCGGTAGACGGCGAGCGCGTCGGACCAGCGGCCCAGCCAGCCGAGGCCCACGGCGACCTCGCGGCGGCTGACGAGGGTGTCCGGGTGGTCGGGGCCCAGGACCCGTTCGCGGATCGCGCACACGTCGCGGGACTCCACCAGGGCCTCCTCCCAGCGGGCGAGCCGGCCGAGGTTCACGCCCAGCCCGTGCCGGGCGCGCAGCGTCTCGGGGTCGGCGGGGCCGTGCACCCGGGTGCGGTCGTCCACGAGGTCGCGGTACAGCTCCAGGGCCTCCTCGCTACGGCCGAGCCTGCCGAGGCTTATGCCGACCTCGTAGCGCGCCGCGAGGCTGTCGGGGTGGTCGGCGCCGAGCGCGTGGGCGCGGCCGGCGGCCACCTCGCGGTACGTCTGGAGCGCTTCCGTCCAGCGGCTGAGCATGCCGAGCGCGTACGCGACCTCGTACCGCGTGACGAGCGTGTCGGGGTGGGTGGCGCCCAGCACCCTGGTGCGGGCCGTCGCGACGTCGAGCGCCATCCGGTACGAGTCCTCGATCCGGCCGAGCCGGCTGAGGTTGAAGGCCAGGTTGTGGCGGCAGCGCAGGGTGTCGGGGTGGTCGGCGCCCATGGTGCGTTCGCGGGAGGCGAGCACCGCCGCGTACACCTCGTGCGCCTCGAAGTGCCGGCCGAGCTGGCCGAGGACGTACGCCGTCTCCTGGCGCGCGGCCAGGGTCTCCGGATGGTCGGGGCCCAGCGCCCGTTCGCGCCCCTCCGTGACACGGACGAACTCCCGCAGCGCGTCCGCCGTGCGGCCCGTCCTGCTGAGCGTGAAGCCGACCTCGTAGCGGCTGCCGAGGGTGTCGGGGTGGTCGGGTCCCAGCGCGTGTTCCCGTTCGGCCGCGACCGAGCGGTGCACCTCGCCCGCCTCGTCCCAGCGGCCGAGCCTGCCCAGGCTGAGGCCCGCGCTGTGCCTGCTGTTGAGCACGGCGATCTGCTCGGGCGAGGGCGTGGGGCGCTCGGGGCGCGCGTACCCGCCGGTCATGGCACCCGTCGGTCCCGACGGTGTGGTCCATTCGCCCGTGAGCCCCGCCGTGTGGTCGGGCGGTGCGGTGCGCGGGCCCGCGGCGCCGGTCGCCTTGTGGCCGATGGTCATGCCGTGGGTCCAGGAGGGCAGCCGGGCGCCCCGCGTGTCGGGACCGCCGGCGGCATGCCCATGGGACGTGGAGCGGGCGGCCGACGGCCCGTGCGCGAACATCGGCGGCAAGGTCGGCGGCCGGCCCTCCTGGCCTGACATGGAACGGGCCGCGATGATCCGGTGCCGCAGCGCGGTCGCGTCCGCCGGACGTTCGTCGGGCGTCTTGGCGAGCAGTTCGGAGACGATCCGGTCGAGGAACTCCGGCACCTCGGACCGGTGGCTGCGCAGCGGCTGCGGCACCGTGTCCCGGTGTCCGACCAGCACGGCCCACGCGTCGTCCAGGTCGAAGGGCGGGACGCCGGTGGCGATCTCGTACAGCACACAGCCGAGCGAGTACAGATCGCTGCGATGGTCGATGTGACCGCCGCCGATCTGCTCGGGTGACATGTAGTGCGGGGTACCCATGGCGATGCCGGTGCCGGTGAGCTTGGAGGTGAAGCCGATGTCGTGGCCGAGCCGCGCGATGCCGAAGTCGCAGATCTTCACGGCCCCGTCGGTGAGCCGCATGATGTTGGCGGGCTTCAAGTCCCGGTGCACGATGCCCTGTTCGTGCGTGTACGCGAGGGCGTCCGCGACCTGTTCGGCGATGTCGACGACGTCGGGCACCGGGAGCGGGCCCTGGCTGCCGTCCTCCAGGAGCTGGCTGAGATTGCGCCCTTCGAGCAGCTCCATCACCAGATACAGCACACCGTCGTGCTCACCGAAGTCGTGTACGACGGTGACGCCCCGGTGCTGGAGGGCGGCGGCGACGCGCGCCTCGCGGCGGAACCGTTCGCGCAGGACACGGGTGAAGTTCTGATCCTGCTGCGGGCCGAGCGGCTTGAGGCACTTCACGGCGACGTGCCGGCCGAGCGATTCGTCCTGGGCCCGCCACACCTCACCCATGCCCCCGCGCCCGATCAGATCGAGCAGCCGGTACCGGCCCTGGATCAGACTCGTTTCCGCCATCGCCCGCCGTCGCCCCCGTCGCCTGTCTGCGCCCTCCCCGGCCCGTCCAGTATGGCCGCCTGTTCGCGGAGTTTGGCAGCCTGTCTCCTGAGTTGCCGTGGACCCGGCCGGGTGTCGCGCCCGAGTCTGGCCATCGCGCCTCTGATGTGGCCCGGTGGGATACGGCGGCGCAGCCGTCCGGGCACGGCGCGCAGGAGCCGGCCGGTGACGACGAGCCGGCGGGTGACCCGCTGCGGCGCGGGGGCCGCCCTGCCGTACAACTCGTGGGCGTACTCCGGCAGTGAGTCGTACGCGAGGGCGGAGACGCGGCGCCACAGCACGGCGCGGGCGGGGACGAGCAGGGGGTGTACGGGGGGATCGCGCAGGAAGTCGTCCACCTCCTGGGACTCGGGGCCGCCGGCCAGTTCGGGACGTACCCGATCGAAGTACGCGGCGAGTTCGGCGCGGTCGGCGGGCACGCGCGCCGGGTCGAGGCCCACGAGGCGGGCGCCCTCGCGGTGTTCGTCGATGTAGCGGTCGGCCTGGGCGTCGGTGAGGGGGAGGCCGGAGCGGCGCAGGACGTGCAGGTAGGAGTCGACCTCGGCGCAGTGCACCCAGAGCAGCAGGTCCGGTTCGTCGACGCCGTAGCGCTCGCCCGTCGCCGGGTCGGTGACCTTGATGTGGGTGTGGACGCGGCGGACGCGGGCGCCGGCCTTCTCGGCGGCCTCGGTGGTGCCGTAGCTGATCGTGCCGACGAAGTTGGCGGTACGCCGCAGCCGTCCCCAGGCGTCCTGCCGGAAGTCGCTGTTCTGTATGACGCCGCGTACGGCACGCGGGTGCAGGGCCTGGAGGTAGAGCGCCCGGATGCCGGCGATCCACATCATCGGGTCGCCGTGGAGCTGCCAGGTGACGGAGTCGGGGCCGAAGAGACCGGGGTCGCCGTCTCTCTTGCCGTCCGTGCCGTCCGTGCTGCCCGCGCTGTCCGTGCCCGCGTGTCCCACCGTGGCTCCCACCTCCGCTGCCGGCCGGACTGCCCAGGTTAGGGGATGCTCTCCTGGTCCCGCCGGGCGCGTGGGCGCCGGGCGTTGCAGGATGGGCGCATGCTGCTGGCCACGCTCGCCCATGTCTCGCAGGAGGTCGCCGCGACGTCGGCGCGGTCCCGGAAGATCGCCCTGCTGGCCGAACTCTTCCGCGCGGCCGGGCCCGCCGACGTACCGGTCGTCATCCCGTGGCTGGCCGGCCGGCTGCCTCAGGGGCGGATCGGTGTCGGCTGGCAGGCGCTCAAGGACCCCGTACCGGCGGCGGACACGGCGACGCTGACCATCCGTGAGGCGGACGACGCGGTCACCGCGCTCGCCGCCGTCGCGGGGCCCGGCTCGCAGGCCGAACGCAGACGGCTCGTGCAGGCGCTGCTGGGCGCGGCGACCGGGGAGGAACAGCGGTTCCTGATCGCGCTGCTCTCCGGTGAGGTGCGCCAGGGCGCGCTGGACGCCGTCGCCGGGGAGGCGCTCGCGCAGGCGACAGGGGCCCCGTCCGCCGACGTCCGCCGTGCGGTGATGCTGGCGGGGTCGCTCCAGAGCGTCGCCGAACGGCTGCTGGCGGACGGCCCCGAGGCGCTCGCGGAGTTCCGGCTGACCGTGGGCCGCCCCGTACTGCCGATGCTGGCGCAGACGGCCGGGAGTGTGGCGGAGGCCGTGGAGAAGCTGGCGCCGTGCGCCGTGGAGGAGAAGCTCGACGGGATCCGGGTCCAGGTCCACCGGCGGGGTGACGCGGTACGCGTCTACACCCGCACCCTCGACGACATCACCGACCGGCTGCCCGAGGTGACGGCCGCCGCGCTGGCGCTGGAGGGTGACCGCCTCATCCTGGACGGGGAGGTCATCGCGCTGGACGCGGACGGCAGGCCCCGGCCGTTCCAGGAGGTCGCGGGGCGGGTCGGCTCGCGCACCGACGTCACGGCGGCGGCGGTGGCCGTACCGCTGTCGCCGGTCTTCTTCGACGTGCTGGCCGCCGACGGCGAGGACCTGCTGGACCTGTCGTACACCGAACGCCGTACGACGCTGGACCGGCTGGTCCCGGAGCCGATGCGGGTACGGCGGGTGGTGGTGCCCGCGCCGGACAGCGCGGAGGCGGCGGAGTTCTGGCGGGCCACGCTGGACCGGGGCCACGAGGGCGTGGTGATCAAGGCGCTCGACACCCCGTACAGCGCGGGCCGGCGCGGGGCCGGCTGGGTGAAGGTCAAGCCGGTCCACACGCTGGATCTCGTGGTGCTGGCGGCGGAGTGGGGCCACGGCAGACGCACGGGCCGCCTGTCGAACCTCCACCTGGGCGCTCGTCAGCCGGACGGCTCGTTCGTGATGCTGGGCAAGACGTTCAAGGGCCTGACGGACGCGATGCTGGAGTGGCAGACGACACGGCTGAAGGAACTCGCCCTGGACGACGACGGTTTCACGGTGCGGGTACGTCCGGAGCTGGTGGTGGAGATCGCCTACGACGGCCTCCAGCGCTCGACCCGCTACCCGGCGGGGGTGACGCTACGGTTCGCGCGAGTGCTGCGCCACCGCGAGGACAAACGGGCGGAGGACGCGGACACGGTGGAGACGGTGCTGGGTACGTAGGGGGCCGGCCGGGGATGCGGTGCGTGCCGGCCGGTCGGGGCGCCCCCGGCTTGGTGGTCGGGCCACCGCGAGCCGGGCCCGGAGCCCAGGCGGGTTGGTCGGTCCGGCGCGAGCCGGGCCCGACGGCCCAGGTCGCGAACCCCGTTCCGCCGCCACGCGACATCGTCGCGCCCGATCGCCTCACCCTCCCCACCCGCACGGCGAACCCGCCTCACGACCGGGCCGCCGCCACGCGCTTCGTCACGAGACCCCGTCGGCGCCGCACAAACCTCCACGCGTCTGTGCGCACGACGCGACCGACGAACCGACCGTCCTCTCAAACGCCTCGGCCACGCCCCCGCACGGCGACCGGGCTGCCACCCACGCCCCGCGTCACGAGGCGCGAAGTCCCGCCCACCTCAGCGCCGCACGGCGTCCACGCCGCTGAGCGCACGACGCGACCGACGAACGGGCCGTCCCCTCGAACGCCTCGGCCGCGCCCCCGGACACGGCGAACCCGCGTCGCAACCAAGGTCGCCACCCACGCCCCCGGCACGCAAAACAAGTCCCATCCACCGTCGACGCCGCACGGCGTCCGCGTCGCACCCGCGTCGCACCCGCGTCGCGCCCGCGACCGAGCTCCCACCCACACCCGTCACGACGCCAGATCCCTCGCCACCATCGCCGCCTGTACGCGGTTCGAGACGCCCAACTCGGTGAGGATGCGGCTCACATGAGCCTTCACCGTCGACTCACGCAACCGCAGCAGCTCGCCGATGTCCGCGTTGGTCATGCCGTCCGCGAGCGTCGCGAGTACCTGGCGCTCCCTCGGGGTGAGCCGTGCCGCCGCCTCCCTCGCGGCGCGGGTGCGTGCCGCGTCGGGGCGGTGGAACCGGCTGATGACCGTGCGGGTCACCGTCGGGGAGAGCATCGCGCCGCCCTCGGCCACGATCCGTACCGCGCGCAGGATCTCGTCCGGCGCGGTGTCCTTCAGGAGAAAACCCGCCGCACCCGCCTCCAGCGCCCCGTACACGTACTCGTCCAGATCGAACGTGGTGAGCACGGCCACGGCCGGTGGCCAGGGCAGCGCCCGCAGCGCGCTCGTCGCGGCGATGCCGTCCATCACCGGCATCCGGATGTCGACCAGCGCGACATCCGTACGGAGGCGGCTCGCCGTCTCCACGGCGGCGCGCCCGTCGCCCGCCTCGCCGACCAGTTCCAGTCCGTCGTCGGTGGCGACGAGGTCGACGAGTCCCGCCCTCACGAACGGGTCGTCGTCCACGACGAGTACCTTGATCGGCCGCCGTGCGTGCACGTCGTTCACCGAACCGCCCCGGCCATCCGCCGCGCGCCCGCCGTCGAATGATGCGGCGGGACCGGCAGTTGGGCCCGGAGGACGAAACGGCCGTCGTCGCCGCGGCCGGTGGTCAGTTCGCCGTGCAGCGCAGCCACCCGTTCCCCGACACCCACCAGGCCGTAACCGCGTGGCGTGCCGGGTGAAGTGGGCTGCGGCGGGCAGCTGTTGGCGGCCCTGATCTCCACCCGGGAGTGCGAGCGTCGCACCGTGACGGTGAGGTCGACCGGTTCGCCGGGGGCGTGTTTACGGGCGTTGGTGAGGGCCTCCTGGACGATGCGGTGCACCGCCAGCCGTACGGCGGCGGGCAGCCCCGGCAGTTCCCCGGCCTCGTCCACCGCGCCGCGCACCCGGGTCCCCGCCGCCTCCGACTCGGCGATCAGCGACGGCAGGTCGTCCACGGTCGGGCCGAGCGGCGCCGGGCCCTCGTGGTCGCGCAGCGCCCCCAGCAGGTCCCGCAGGTCGTCCAGCGCGTGGGCGCTGGTGTCACGCAGCAGGCCGAGCCGTTCCCGTACCGCGTCGGGTGCCTCCGCGCCGCGCCGCTGGAGCACGCCGGTGTGCAGGACGAGCAGGCTCAGCCGGTGGGCGAGCACGTCGTGCATCTCCCTTGCGATGCGCGCGCGTTCGGCGAGCCGTACGCGCTCGTCGCGCAGCCGGTTCGCGGCCTCCAGGTGGTCGAGCTGGCGGGCCAGCGACCGGGCGAGCCGCAGGTGGCTGCGCGCCGCGAGGCCGAAGGCCAGCGGGACCGTCACGACCGCGCACGGCAGATAGCTGACCTGGTCCATGTTCACCAGCTCGCGGAAGGGCCCGTAGGCGGCGGGTACGAAGGCCAGAGCGGTGAGCCCGATCGCGACCGGCGCCGGGCGCCGGACCGTCACGCAGTACAGGGCGATCAGTACGGGCCAGATCTGGCTCTCCAGCAGGAACCCGGCCACGGCCAGCGCGGCGACCGCGACCGGCAGCCGCCGGTACAGCGGCAGCGCTGCACAGATCCCGGCGGCGACCAGCGCGCTCGCCGCCGCACCGTCGACGATCCCCGCTTCGGCCGTCAGGCCGTCGTACACCGCCTTGTACGACACGAGCGCGAACGCCGCCGCCCGCAGCAGCCGACAGTGCAGCAACGTCGTCACACGATCGCGCGGGTGGGCGTCCGTTGTCGTCATCCGCCCATCGTAGGGAGCCGGTCCGCCCCGCACATTCGACGAAAGTCGGTGCCGCCGGGCCGTCTTACGGCGGATGTGCGGGGTGCGGCGATGCCGAAGAGTCGTCGGCGACGGGGGCACGCACTGACGAGGAGGACTGTCGTGAAGGGCAGAACAGGAACCGGTCCCGTGAGCCGGCGCACCCTGCTGGGTGGCGCGGCGGCGGCGACCGCGGCGGCGGGACTGGCGTTCGGGGCGCCGGCGGCGGGCGCCGCGGGATTCCCGACCGCCGGACGGGGCAAGGGCGGCGGCGGCCGGTACGAGGGCAGGACCGTCCTTGTCACCGGCGCGACGTCGGGCATCGGCCGGGCGGCGGCCGTCGCGTTCGCCGCCGAGGGGGCCAAGGTCGGTTTCTGCGGTCGCCGGGAGCGCCTCGGTAAGGAGGTCGAGCGCGAGATCCGGGCGGCGGGCGGTGAGGCGACGTTCATCAGGGCGGACGTGCGTCGCCCCGCCGAGGTGAAGTCCTTCGTGGACCGGGTGGTTGACCGTTACGACGGCCTGGACGTCGCCCTCAACAACGCGGGAATCCAGAAGCCGTTCACCGATCTGCACGAGGTGACGGTCGAGGACTTCGACGACGTCGCGCTCACCAACACACGTGGTGTCTTCCTGGCGTTGAAGTACCAGATCCCCCACCTGCGGGCGCGTGGCGGCGGCGTCGTCATCGTGACCGGTTCGTCCAACCAGTTCATGACCCGTTCGGGGCTGGGCAGTTACACGTCGAGCAAGGGCGGTGTGACCGGTCTCGTCCAGGCGGCGGCCATCGAGAACGGCACGCACGGCATCCGCGTCGTGGCGCTGGCACCGGGGATGACCGACACCCCGATGCTGGACGTCCACCGTCCCGACGGGCTGACGGACGGGGAATGGGCGGCGGCCAAGGCCGAGTTCGGCAGGCAGGGGATCGACGCGCTGAAGCGCATGGCGACCCCGGAGGAGATGGCGAGCGCCGCGCTGGGCCTGGCCTCCCCGGACTTCGCCTTCCAGACGGGCTCGGTGGTGCTGGTCGACGGGGGTCAGCTCGCGGGGATCTGACGGGGGACGGGGATCTGACCGGGGACGGGTTGCGCGGCACGGGGGACCGCGCAACCCGCTCGCCGGCTACTGGGCGGCGCCGCGCTCCAGGACCGTGGAGAGCACGGAGGGCAGCGCGTTCCAGTCCGACGACGCGATGCTCGCGTGCCGGCCCGCCAGGAGCGCGACGCGGTCGCGTGCCTGCGCCTCCGTCGGGTTCGTGCCGTCGATGGCGGGCGCCACCGCGTGCGCGTCCGTCATGACCACGAGGTAGTGCCGCTGGTCGTACCAGGCGCTGTCGAAGCCCGCGGCGGCGTACGTGGACGCGGAGCCGTCGAAGACGACGAACCACGGCCGGATCGAGGCGTCCGCGTACCGGGTACGGGGGTCCGGGGCCGCGGCGCCGAGCACGGCGGGGAAGGCCGCCGCCTGGCCGAGCCGGCCGGCGGCGGCGAGGTCGCGCAGGTGGGTGGCGTACTCGCGGTCGGTCCACAGGGTGTCGAGGGGGTTCGCCTGCTCGACGGTGCCGGGGATCAGCTCGAAGATGAACTTGCCCGCGAGCGCGGAGCGGGCCGGCCAGCCGCGCTCCTGGACGGCGCTGTCGAGGTCGGCGTTGCCGCCGACGAGGTCGGCGGGGCGGTAGAGCGCGTCGCCGAGCGTGGAGGTGAGCAGCGCGTCGAGCGCGGCGGGGCCGCGTCCGCCGTTGTTCTGGAAGCCGTCCTTCAGCTCGACCTTGACCAGGATGGGCCGGTGGCCGGGGTTGGCGTCGTGCCAGACCTTCATGTCCTTGAGACAGCCGGGCAGTCCCTGGTCACGCGCCTTGGTGCGGAGTTCACCGGCGTTGGCGGCGTTGACGCAATTGCTGTTGCTGCCCAGCGGGTTGCTGTGCGAGACCCGCCACGACGCGCCGAACACATTGGTCCACACGTCGAGTTCGAGCATTCCGGCACCGGAGTCCAGCGCGTCGGCGAAGTACGGGAAGGTCGTCTTCTCGTACGCGTTGTGGACCCCGACCCCGGTGGAGGACGAGTACGCCAACTGCTCGTCGGCGACAGCGCCACCGGCCTGGCTCAGCACACCCACCAGCGCGAGCGCTCCGGCCGCGCTCGCGGCCACGGTCGTACGCATGAGTCTTCCCATGTTCCCGGCCTTCCCGTCATAAGAGTGAAGTGACGTGAACGGTAGGCCAGTTGAGTGACGTGCGGGGGGACGGAGTCTTACGCGGACCGGCACGTTCCGCAGTACGGCGAGAACAGACGCCACGGTGGCCGGTATCGTTCCGCGACGGCCTGTGGGACCGCGCCGCTGCTTCGCACTCTTCACGGGCGGGCGGGCGGTTCGTGGGCGTGGGCGTGGGACGAGGTGCAGGCCGGGCAGCGCCCGCACGTGCGGGACGTCGTGGACGAGGTCGAGCGCCGTGGTCTACGCCGTGGTAGCCGGACACGGCTACGCGGGCGTTCGGGTCGGCCAGGCAGTCGGCTGGCCCGCGCGGTCTTCGTGGACTCCGGCGTGCCGGACGGCGGGTTCTGACCGCTCGTGGCGGTTCGACGCCGTACCCGGGCGGCCCCGAACCCACCTCCTAGGTCGCCGGTCTCGGCGGCGCGGACTGGCGGCCCATCAGTTCGGCGAGGCCCCGTCGGGTCGCGGCCAGGACGACGCGGTCCTGGGCGCGGAGTACGTAGCCGGGGTGCAGGTCCCAGACCAGGCCGGTGGTGCGGTCCTCGTCGTGGTCGCGGCGGGTGTCGGCGAGGTCGGGGAGGCGGTCCCCCGGCGCCGCCGTGTCCAGCGCGATGATCCGCCAGGCGCCCGGCCGGAACACCTCGGCCACGGTGCGCCCTTCGAGCCTCGGGTGGCCGGCCACGTCGATGGCCGCGACCAGCAGTACCTTGCGCTCGACCGGGATCGCGCCCAGGATCTGACGCCCCATCATGGCGATGGCGAAGGCCGGCGCGGCGAGCGTGGAGACGCTGCGGCTGCGGGTGAGCGCGCGGGGGTGGGCCGCGCGCAGGGTCCGGTAGACGGCGGTGGCGAACTCGTCGTCGTACAGCCGCAGGGCGACCCGCAGGTCCGGTTTGACCGAGCGCGCGTACAGGGCGGCTTCGAGGTTGGTGACGTCGACGCTGGTGAGCGCGAGCAGGGCGTGCGCCCGGTGGACCTTGGCCGCCTCCAGGACGCCCTCCTGGGTCACGTCGCCGACCACCGTCGGTACCCGCAGGCTCCGTGCGAGCGCGATGCCCCGCGCCTCGGGGTCCTCCTCCACGCACACGACGGGTATGTCGAGTTCACGCAGTCGTACGAGGACCCTGCTGCCGATCTTGCCGAGGCCGAGCAGCACGATGTGACCGGACAGGCCCCGCGGCGGCCTGCGCAGGGCGGAGGCGTTGCGGAAGGTGCCGAGCGCTTCGAGCACGGCGGCGAGCAGCACCGGCAGCAGCAGCAACCCGGCCACCCCGGACAGGAGTTGGATGATCTGGCGGTCCAGGTCCGCACCGGTGGCCGCTTCTCCGATGGCGAACAGGTCGAGCAGGACGATGTACGTAGCGTGCAGCGGGTCGTCGTCCATGGTGATCGACGAGGCGACGGCCAGCGCCAGCACGGCGGCGGCGATCCCGGCGAACGACCAGCGCAGCCGCCGGGAGAAGAGCGAGACCAGCGGCGCCCCTCGCCCGGACGTCCGGCGGCGTGACAGCGGCTCGCCCTCGTGGGATACGGCCTCCAGGACCACGGTGCCCCGGCCGGTTGCCGCCGCCGTGCTGGCGTCGTCGGGCAGCAGCCGGGGGCCGTCGTGGCCGCTGCTGTCCGAACCCTCCGCGCCCGCAGGGTCGTTGGTGGTCGACGACAGCAGGGCGAGCGTGCACAGCCCGGGGTCGGCGACCTCGCCGGGGCCGGGCGGGTTGCGTTCCACGGCGCGCAGCATCAGCCCGTCGGCGCGGACGATCTTGCTGGTGCCCGCGACGGCGGTGGCCGCCAGCGCGGGGGCGGCGGTGTCGGCGTCCGAGAGCACGGTGGTGGAGGCGTCGAGCGCGGCGACGTCCAGTCCGGGCACGGCGACGGCCGCCGCCTGGTCGAGCAGGTCTTCGAGATGTTGGCCGAGTTTGCGGTTGTAGAGCCGGATGACGAGGCGCAGTTGGGGGTTGAGGCGCCGGGCGGCGAGAGCCGTCCTGATGTTGACCTCGTCGTCGTCGTGGACGAGCGCGAGCGCCGCCGCGTCGGCCACACCCGCCTCCACGAGAACCTCCGTGTCGAGTTCGGGCGTCTCGATGAGTCGCGGGAGTGAGGGGTCGCCGGGTCTGGCGTCGGGGCCACCGGTCGCGGGACCGTACGTCCGCGCCATGACCGCCGACATCCGCCCGATGAGCGCGGAGGCCCGGCCACGGCCGCCGAGCGGCGCGGGATCCCTGCGTTCCGCGCGTACGGGCGGGACGACCAGGGTCACCTGTTCCCCGTACACCTCACGCAGCTCACCGGCCAGCCGGTGACCGAGCGCGTCGTCCCCACACACGATCATGTGACCGGGTTGCGGGCCGTGTTGTACCTGGGGCGGAAGTTGCGGCAGAGACGTCACACGCCCAGTGTGCCCAACGGACCGTCAGAAGAGACACGTTCAGGCCGGTCAGCGCGACGCCACACACCCACACCCGTGGCTTCGCCGGGCGTGGGATACATGAGTCCGGCTAGGTTTACCCTCACCGCCCGGGGCTCCAGGTAGCGATCTCCTACCTGGGCACACGCGATGAGGAGTGACTGGGTGATTGAACTATCCGAACTCATACGTGAGTTGCGGCGCCAGCTGAACGCGGCGGAAGCGGTCGGGCAGGAAGACCAGTTCGAGCTGGGGCCGGTCGAGATCGAGCTGACGGTAAGCGTGGTCCGGGAAGACGCCGGCCCGGGTCGGATTCGCTTCTGGGTCCTGAGCGAGGGGGCCGAGGAGCCCCCGGTGAATTCCCGCACCCAGCGCATCACCCTCACTCTTCGGCCCCGGCCCTGGGACGGGAGCCCCGGCTTCTCGATCGGCGGCATCACCCGCGATTTCCCCATTGCCGGGCACAGCCCTCCCGGACCCGAGAACGATCCGGACGACGACTGGCCGGAGGAGTCCTGATCCGTGGGTGACATCGCCAAAGGTGTCCTTGGAGGCGGATGGGCCCTGGTCGTGGGGTGGGTGCTGCCCGCCGCACTCAATCTCGCGGTCTTTCTCCTCGCTGTCGCTCCCAGCCTGCGGCGGACCGCGGCCGTTGAGCGTGTCTGGCCCGACACTGCCGGTCAGACGGCCTTGCTGCTCCTCACCACCGCCGTTCTCTTCGGCATCGTGCTCAACGCCCTCCAGACTCAACTCCATCGGATCCTTGAGGGCTATCTGCTGTGGCCGCGTGGCGCGTACGACCGTGGCTGTCGGCGGCAGCGGGCCCGCAAGGAGCGGATCGCCGATCTGATCGCCCACCCGGGAGGCCGCACTCCCGTACAGCGCGCCCTCCTCAATGAGCAGTTGGCCCGCTACCCGGCGGACGACGGCCAGATCGCCCCGACCCGCCTCGGCAACGCGATCCGTCGCTTCGAGGAGTACGGCCACAACCGCTTCCGCCTCGATACCCAGGTGCTGTGGAACGAGCTGAGCGCCGCCGCACCCGCGCAGGCACGCCGCCAGGTGGAAACGGCACGTACCAGCGTGGATTTCTTCGTGGCACTGCTGTACGGGCACGGGGTGGTCGCGGTACTCGCACTGGTGGCCCTGACGTCGGCCGGGGCCGAGCGGCCCCTGCTTGTCGTCACCGCCGTCACGCTGTGCGCGCTCATGCCCCTGTGGTACCGCTCCGCCGTGTACGCGACCGATGAGTGGGCGGCGGCCGTGCGGGCCATGGTGAACCTGGGTCGCAAACCCCTTGCCGACGCCCTCGGGCTCGTACTACCGCAACAACTGGCCGAGGAACGCGCCATGTGGCAACTCGTCACCCGGATGTCCCGGCGCCCGTACCGGGACGCCGCTGACACGGCCTTCGCGCCGTACCGGGCCGCGCCACCGGATCCGAACTGTCCATTGCGTCCACCCGCTCCCGGCCCGGGTGCGTGAGGCATGACGCACGTCCGACGACGACGCAGCGCGAGGCGCGGCACCGCGCCCACGCCCCCACCGCTCAGCGCCGGACGGCCCGCAGCACCACGAACTTCGGGTCGCTCGCCATGACCTCGCAGTTGCCGAACAGCCGTCGCAGCTTGGTGTGGTAGCCGAGGTGGCGGTTGCCGACGACCCACAGCTCGCCGCCGGGGCGCAGCGCCTCGCGGGAACCGGTGAACATCCGGAAGGCCGTCGCGTCCGTCGTCGCCTGGTGGCTGTGGAACGGCGGGTTGTTGAGCACGAGGTCGACCGAGCCGGCCGTCACGGTGGCCATGCCGTCGCCCACGACGAACTCCACCGGACCTGCGGTGTCGACATTCGCGCGGAAGGTCGCCTCGGCGGACGCCACCGCCGAGAAGGACTCGTCGATGAAGGTCAGCCGGGCCGCCGGATCGGCCACGGCGACGGCCGTGCCGACGACGCCGTTCCCGCAGCCGAGGTCCACGACATGGCGCGGGCCACGGTGCCGGGGCAGATGGCGCAGGAAGAACCTCGTACCGATGTCGAGCCGTTCGGCGCAGAAGATACCGGCGTGGTTGACCACGGTCAGGCCCGTGCCGAGGCCGGCGTCCTGCGGCACGGTGTACGAGATCGGCCAGGGGCCGGTACCCGCGCGGGCGCGCTCAGCGGCCGGCGCGCAGAAGATCAGCCGCGCCTTCTTCACGGCGAGCGAGGTACGCGTGGGGCCGAGGATCTGCTCGAAGAGCTTCAGCGTCGACGTGTGGATCTCGGTGACCTTGCCGGCGCCGACGACGACGGTCCCCGGGTGCACGGCGGGCGCCAGCCGGTGCAGCTGGTCCTCCAGCAGGGACAGGCTCTTGGGCACCCGGATCAGCAGGACGTCGATCCGCTCGGGCGGTGTGTCGCGCACCGACAGGAGCCGTACGGCGTCGGTGTCGATGCCGTTGCGCAGCAGATTGGCGCGGGTCGCCCGCTGGGCGAGGTAGGAGTCGGTGATCTGTACGGGCCGGTGCGGCGCGAGCGCGGTGGCGAGGGCGCCCCACCGGTCGCCGACGACGACCACGCGGCCGGACAGATCGACGCCGACGGCACCGGACTCCTCGGAATCGGGATCGGACTCGGACTCGGTCTCGGTCTCGGCGAGATGCCGCAGCAGATACTCGTCGGCCGCGTCCCAGGCCCGGAGCGTGTCACGGGGCTGCTCGGGAAAGCGGGCAAGGTCGAGATCGCCCCAGGGCGTCGTCAAACGGTTCATCGTCCGCTCAGGCTAACCGAGCGGACGGACCACCTTCCCGGCGGCGTAACCCGCTGAACTGCCGTTCAGCCGTCCCCGTCCGTACGGTCCCGGCCCCGCGCCGCCTGTTCCCTGGCCATCTCGCGGGCCCGCTGGAGCGCGGCCCTGGCCTGTCGCACGGTCAGTACGGCGGCGAACTCGGACCGCGCGATGTCCAGGACGACGTCGGCGTCGGCGGGCGGTTCCGGGTGGTTGCGCAGCGCGATGTCGGCGGCGGCCAGCGCGAGGATGTCGTCGTCGGGCGACGCGTCCGGTCGGGACATGCTCCGCATGACCTGGTGCCAGAGCCCGCTCATCCCCTCACGCCCCCTCACCCGCCCGTAGGGCGCCGTCCCCCGGTCCCGTGGGGTGGCCGATCGTGGCGAGTACGTGCCGGATCATCTCGTCCGCCACGACCTCGCGCGGCAGCGCTCCGCCGCCGCGGGCCCAGTGCGCCATCAGCTCGTTGATGGCCCCGATCAGGGCGACCATCGCCAGCGTGTAGTCGCGCGGCACCGCCTCGCCCCGCCCGACGGCCCGGTCCGCCTCGCCGGTCAGGAAGTCGGTCCAGAGGCTGCGCCAGACCACCCGGTGGTCCTCCACGGCGCGGTTCACACCGATCACCTCGACGAAGGCGACCTGCGCGGACGCCAGGTCGGCGGTCACGGCGCCGACGTACGCGCGCACGAGCGCGCTCACCCGGGTCCGGGTGTCGGCCGTGTCGAGCCCGGGGCCGGCGAGGGCGGCGAGCGTCGCCTCCATGCCGGCCCGCGCGACCCGGTTGTGCAGCGCGATCAGCAGGGACTCACGCCCGTCGAACTCCTGGTAGAACGCGCGGATCGACACACGGGCAGTGACGCATATGCGCTCGATGGACGTGCCCACGTAACCGCGCGTCGTGAAAAGGTCGGTCGCCGTCGTCAGCAGCCGCTCGCGGCGCAGCGCCTTGCGCGCGTGTCCGGTGCCGAGGTCCGCCCCGTGGAGCCCGTCGCCGCCACCGGCGGGATCACCTGTCGATTCCATCCGCTCTCCCCGAATCACACCGTGCCCGAATCACGCCACGCGCCTGTGGCGCGGTCACCGGTAAGAGTGCTTACCGAGCATGGCACGCACCATGCGCCCGTCTGCCGGGTTTCGGTGAATTCCCCGGAGCCGTACGCGGCGGAGGTCGCACTCCGCGTCGATCCCGCCCCGTCCGTCCCACCCACCACACCGGCCACATGGTCGGCGCGGTAACCCGAGTGGCCGTCCGGGTAACCCGGGTGGCCGCAGGGACGGGCCCCCGGAGTGCGCTGACAATTCATCACTTCTAGCGTCGGGAGCGCTGTCCGGTGCGTTCGGTGTTCGCCCGCCGTGGCGCCTTTGACCTACACGGGGACAATCACGAGTGGGAGATCCGATGCGGCGCACGACTGGTACGGCCTTCGCGGCGGTCGCGGGCGCCGCGGCTCTCGTCTTCTCGGCGGCGCCCGTGTTCGCGGGTGACGAGGCCGAGTACGACTACAGCGTCTCCCCCGAGTCGATTGAGCCCGGCGGCGAGGTGACGATCCGCACCACCGGCTGCCGGGCGCCCACCGTGACCGTGTCGTCCGGGGTCTTCGAGACCGTCACCCTCAGCGAGGGCGAGGAGAAGTCGGCCAGGATCTTCGACGACGTGAAGCCGGAGGCGGAGTACGAGATCACCTTCGACTGCGACGGTGTGGTCCGCTCACTGCCGCTGATGATCAAGCCCGGCGGTCCGGGCAGACCCGGTAAGCCCGAGAAGCCCGGCAAGCCGCCCCACTCGGCGGAGCCGCCCGCGCCGTGGGAGCCGTCCCGGCCGGAACCCCTGGAGCCTCCGGAGCAGCGCCCGCACGAGCCGCGTGACCCGCGCGAGGACGGCGCGCACAAGGGCGTCAACGCCGGTGTCGGCGGCAGCACCGACGGCGGGCCGAACACGGCGGGGCTCGCGGTCGGAGCCGCGGTCATCGCCGTCGCGGCCGGCGGCGCGATCCACCTCGCCCGCACCCGGCCGGTGAACGGCTCCCGATGACGGAGACGGAACGGCTCCGGGCCTCCCGCTGGTCGACGGTCGTGCTGCTCCTGCTGGTCGGCATCTTCGTGGTGCGGCTCAGCGCCGGGGGCCTGCTCGTACTCCCGCCGCAGCCCGCGGGCGCGGGCCCCGCCGCCTCCGACGCCGGCCGGGACACCCGCACGGACGCCGTGCCGATGCCGAGGCCGGTGGGCACCGCCGCGAGGGCCGCGCCACCGCTGCCGGGGTCCACGGCGACCCGGATCCGTATCCCTTCCGTACGCGTCGACGCGCCTCTGACGCGGGTGGCGCTGGACGCCGAAGGCTGGATCGACGCGCCGCCGGCCGACAAGCCCGGTCTGGCGGGCCACTTCCGGGGGTCGGTGACGCCCGGCGAGCAGGGCACCTCGGTGATCGTCGGTCACGTGGACACCGCTCAAGGCCCCGCAGTCTTCTACGACTTGGGCCGGCTCACCACCGGCAGCCGCGTCGAGGTGACACGCGCCGACGGCACCACGGCCGTGTTCACCGTCTACGGGGTCGAGGGCTTCAGCAAGCGGAACTTCCCGGCCGGGAGCGTCTACCGCGCGACGGGCGCGCCGGAGCTGCGCCTGATCACCTGCGGCGGCGCGTTCACCGAGAAGACCGGCTACCAGGGCAACGTCGTCGCCTTCGCCCGGCTCACCGAGACCCGCAAGGCCGCCTGAGCCACGCGAAACCCGGTTGCGGTGCGCCCGGCACGCCGCTGAAGTGTGCGGATGGACACGGAAGACGTACGCGCGCTGTTCGACCGCCAGATGCGCAGAGAGGCCCCGGCCGACGGTCCCGGGGTGGTGGTCGAACGGGTCGGTGCCGTGGTCCGCCAGACGGCCACCGCCGGCGGACCGGGCGCGGTCGCGGACGGCGGCTGGAACGGCGTCCTCTGGTCGGACCTGGACGCGGATTCGGCGGATGCCGCGATCGCCGAGCAGAAGCGCCATTTCACCTCCCTGGGCCTGGAGTTCGAGTGGAAGGTCTACTCCCACGACCGGCCCCACGACCTCGCGCACCGGCTCGTCGCCGCCGGGTTCACGCCCGAGCCCCCGGAGACGCTGATGATCGCCGAGGCCGCGGCCCTGCCGGACGAGCTGACGCTGCCCGACGGGGTGCGGCTGATCGCCGTGACCGGCGCGGCGGGTGTGGAGCTGATGGCCGAGGTCCACGAGCAGGCGTTCGGCACGGACCGCTCCCGCACCCGCGAGCGGCTGCTGGCCCAACTCGCCGCCGCCCCGGGGGACGTGGCGGCGGCCGTCGCCCTGGCCGGTGACCTGCCGGTCAGCGCGGCCCGGATGGAGCTGCCGCCGGGCACGGAGTTCGCCGGTCTCTGGGGCGGCGGGACCGTCCCGGCCTGGCGTGGCCGGGGCCTCTACCGCGCGCTGGTCGCCTTCCGTACCCGCCTGGCCGCCGAGCGCGGCTACCGCTACATGCAGGTCGACGCGTCGAGCCAGAGCCGGCCCATCCTGCGGCGGCTGGGCTTCGAGGAGCTGAGCACGACCACGCCGTACGTCTTCACGCCCTGACCAGCCTCCCGATGGGGCCGTCAGACGTCGCGGCGGCGCAGCGCCGCCACGGCCACCAGCCACAGCGACGGCCAGGGCCCCAGACTGCCGACGGTCTCGGCCCTCGCGTCCGAGGTCTGGGTCAGTTTCTCGAGTGCGGCGGTCGGCGACAGACCGGCGATCCAGCGCCGCGCGCCGCCGGACAGCGGGCCGAAAGGAGCCCGATGACGGTCGTGACGGCGCCCGCCGAGTGCCGTACGAGCGTCCCGACGGCCAGGCCAGCAGACCGGCCACGGCGAAGGAGCCCGCGACGCCGAAGAGGGCCGGCAGCGCCTCCCCGGCGGGATGGCTCGCGGGCAGCAGCCCCCCGCCGACAGGCACGACGAGCGCGCAGGAGACCAGGGCGCGGTCCGCGGCGATCCGGCGGGTGGCCTCGATGCCGTCGATCCCGGGCATCCGGATGTCCATGAGGACGACGTCGGGCCGGGTGGTACGTACCGCCTCCACCGCCCTGGCGCCGTCGGCGGCCTCGGCGATCACCACGAGGTCGTCGGTGAGGTCGAGCAGCGCGCGGAATCCGGCGCGTACGACGCCGCCCGGCACCGGTCCGTACTCGACGCCGCCGCCGGCCGCGGCGGCGCGCTCCCGCATCCCGATCAGCCCGAACCCGCCGTGCCCCTAGGGCAGTTCACCCGCTCCCCCGCCCGCTCCGTCGTTCGCGATCTCCACGGTCAGCCGGTCGTCATGGCGGGGAGACCGCGGCGCGCCGGACGCCGGAGTGTCTGCCGACGTTGGTCAGGGCTTCCCGCACGATGCGGTGGACCGCCAGTTCGTTCAGCAGCTCCCCGATGTGCCCGTACAGCGCCCAGCCGGCGCAGGCGGCGCCCGTGACGGCGACGAGCAGCCAGGTGAAGGCGTCGGCCTGCCGGTGCTCGGGGTCGTTGACGGCGGCGTCGGAGGCGGTGAACAGGGCCACGCCCGCCGCCACCGGCAGATCGGCGGTGATCGGCGGCACCGCCCTGACGCGCGGACGCACGCGTTCGAAGGTCATGTCCCGGTTCACGCGTTCACGCTGAGCGGGTCCGCCGAGCCGCGTATACGCCCGTGGGAGTAGCCGCGGAGTGAAGAACCGGAGAATATTCCCCGATCACGGACGCGAAAAATTCTCCTGCGGTCCGCCCGATTTTCCGGTACGGCGCCCGGGAACGCCGAGACGTCCCGTACTCGACCGCATGCACCGTGCTACTGTAGTCGTCAGTTGCAGTTGTGGTTCCCGAAGACTTCAAGTGCTCTCGCCGACTTTATGTGCCGGTGGGCGCGCTTTTGTATTTCCGGTGCTTTTCCGGACGGGGTAATCATTTAAGGCGACGTGGGGTTCGCACAGTGCGGGCCCCCGGGCAGCATTGCCCTGAAGGAGATCAAAATGGCTAGTGGCACCGTAAAGTGGTTCAACTCGGAAAAGGGTTTCGGCTTCATCGAGCAGGATGGTGGCGGCGCTGACGTCTTCGCCCACTACTCGAACATCGCCGCCCAGGGCTTCCGTGAGCTGCAGGAGGGCCAGAAGGTGAACTTCGACGTCACGCAGGGCCAGAAGGGCCCGCAGGCGGAGAACATCGTTCCCGCCTGACGCTGAGGCGTAAGACGTAGCTGGGGCCCGCACCTTGCGATGCGGGACCCGGCTACGTTGCTTTTTCTCCGGGGCCCGCCGGGTGCGCGTGACACATTGACGTGTGGCGCTGGACCAGGTTTCTCCTCGCCGTCCTGACGGCCGGCCGGCACATCTCCACCGATGCCGGCCCCGCACCGGACTGCCGGGCCCCCGTTCTCCCGGCGACCTGGTCGCCTACGCTCGGTCGATTCCGAGTATTTCCACGTGCCGGCTCCGGCGTTCTTACGCCCCGGCGCGGTTCTGTTTTTGTTTTCCCCCGGCTCGTTCTTGCGATTCTTTGCGCGGTCATTCTGCTCAAGAGTTCCTCGATACGTGCCGCATCGAGAGAGGTTCAGCATGAACCGCACACCTCGCACGAACGACCGTTACTCACGTACCCGCTCCGGTGGCTCCGGCGGTGGCGGCAGCCGCTTCCGTCCGCAGTCGTCGGGCTCGGGCCGTTCGGGCTCGTCCGGCCGCTCCGGCGGCTACGGCCGTCGGCCCGCCGCCGTGCAGGGCGAGTTCGCCCTGCCGGTCACCATCACGCCCGCCCTGCCGGCGGTCGCGACCTTCGCCGAGCTGGACATGCCGTCGCCGGTGATGACGACGCTCGCCGGCCTCGGGGTGACCGAGCCGTTCCCGATCCAGGCCGCGACGCTGCCGAACTCGATCGCGGGTCGCGACGTCCTCGGCCGGGGCCGTACGGGCTCCGGCAAGACCCTCGCCTTCGGCCTGGCGCTCCTCGTGCGCACCGCCGGACAGCGTGCCCAGCCGAAGCAGCCGCTGGCGCTCGTCCTCGTACCCACCCGTGAGCTGGCGCAGCAGGTCACGGACGCGCTCACCCCGTACGCCCGCGCGCTGAAGCTGCGGCTGGCGACCGTCGTCGGCGGGATGTCGATCGGCCGGCAGGCCGGCGCGCTGCGCGGCGGCGCCGAGGTCGTCGTGGCGACTCCGGGTCGGCTCAAGGACCTCATCGAGCGCGGCGACTGCCGGCTGGACCAGGTCGCCATCACCGTCCTCGACGAGGCCGACCAGATGGCCGACATGGGCTTCATGCCGCAGGTCACCGAGCTGCTCGACCAGGTGCGGACCGAGGGGCAGCGGATGCTGTTCTCGGCGACGCTGGACCGCAATGTGGACCTGCTGGTCCGCCGCTACCTGCACGACCCGGTGGTGCACTCCGTCGACGCCGCCGTCGGCACCGTCACCACCATGGAGCACCACGTCCTGCACGTGCAGAACGCCGACAAGTACGCGACGACCACGGAGATCGCGGCGCGCGACGGCCGGGTGCTGATGTTCCTGGACACCAAGCACGCCGTCGACCGGCTGACCGAGCACCTGCTGAACAGCGGCGTACGGGCCGCCGCTCTGCACGGTGGCAAGTCGCAGCCGCAGCGCACGCGGACGCTCACCCGGTTCAAGACGGGCCACGTCACGGTGCTGGTGGCGACGAACGTCGCGGCGCGCGGCATCCACATCGACAATCTCGACCTCGTCGTGAACGTCGACCCGCCGAGCGATCACAAGGACTATCTGCACCGGGGCGGGCGTACCGCGCGCGCCGGGGAGTCGGGCAGCGTCGTCACGCTCGTCCTGCCCAACCAGCGTCGCGAGATGACACGGCTGATGGCCGACGCGGGGATCGTCCCGCAGGTCGCGCAGGTCCGCTCCGGTGAGGCCGAGCTGAGCCGGATCACCGGGGCGCAGGCGCCGTCGGGTGTTCCCGTGGTCATCTCCACGCCCGTCTCGGAGCGTGCCAAGAGCGGTTCGGGCAGCCGTGGCCGCAGCCGCCCGGCCCAGGGCCGCAGGTCGTCGGGCTCGGGCGCCTCGCAGAGCCGGTCGGGCGGCGGGCGCCAGTCGTCGTCGCGCAGCTGGTCCGCGTAGCCCCCACCCACGACAGGGCCCCGTCACCGGTCGGTGACGGGGCCCTGTCGTACGTCGCGGGCCGTGCGGGCCGGTCAGCTCTGCGCGGGGGTGCCGAGCATCGCCGACGCCGTCTCCAGCGGGCTGGGCTCCACCACGGGCGCGGGGGCGGGGACGCTGCGACAGGTGAACCCGAGCCGGGTCAGCGCGCGGGTGACCTCGGCGGCGGAGAAGTCGCGGCGGTCCTGCCGGGTGATGATCTCGCCCACCTGCTTCACCGGGTACGTACGGCGACTGATGACGACGGACTCACCCGTGATCGGTTCCGGCTTGATGCCCTTCATCGCCTGCTGCACCTCGCTCTTGACCAGATCGAAGGGGAAGCGGGCGATGACGCAGCGCATAGTGCCTCGGCAGGGAGAAGGGGAGAAGCGGAAAGGTCAGCATCCCACACGAATCCATGGCCCGGAAGCGAAACCTCCCCCGCCTGCGCGGGCAGATGTTCGCGGAGCATAAGTGCGCGCCGGATTCCGATTCATGGAGATGGACGCGTCAATCACCGGCCGGTGGCGAGGCCGCCGGGAGCGATACGGACGGCGATCCGGGATCGGGAGGTGATCGGGACGGAAAACCGGGCAGGTCACAGGGTGGGGCGCGAAGCCCACCCCGTACAGCGGGGTCGTCAACGCCAGGAGTTCGCATGACCGCGTACGTCATCACCGTCCCGGGCACCTTCCTGCGCACGCTCGACGCCGATTCCCGCGCGGCGCTGCTGCGGGGGCTGCGGCCCGCGGACCCGCAGCACACCGCTCTGGGTGAGGCCGAGGACCTGGACATGCTGACGGTCCACGAGGGCGGCACCTTCAGCATCCGGCTGGAGATCGAGGCCGACAACAAGCGGGCCGCCGAGACGGAGGCGAAGCGGGTGGCGGGCGCCGCGCTCACGCAGGCGGGTTTCTCGGTGGACGAGGCGCCGCTGGGCCCGGCGTTCGTGACGGGCATCGACAGCGAGTACTGACGGACAGGCCCTAGGCGGCGGACCGCGTCCCGGCCTCGCGCAGGCATTCCGTCACCAGGTCGTCGTCCAGTGCGGCGCGTACGAGCGCGGAGGCCAGGGCGGCGGGGCCCGCGTCGCCGGCCAGCCGGGTGAGCGCCGCCCCGTCGGTGCCGAGACCGAGGCGTTCCGCGCCGCGCAGTGCCTTGGTGTCGAAGTAGGGCACCACCTCGGGCCAGACCGCCTGTACCTCGCGCAGGAAGATGTCCGCCCCGGTGGGGCCGATGCCCGGCAGATCCTGGAGCAGATGGCGGAGGATCGGCACGTCGCCGTCGGCCTCGGCGCGCATACGGCGCGGGTCGGCGTGCCAGCGCCGGGTCAACAGATGGGCGCCGTCGGCGAGTTGGGTGGCGGTGCTCTCGTCGTAGCGCCGGTAGCCGCCCCGGTCGAGGGCGTCGACGCGCTGCTGCCAGGTGGCGGCGGCCATCCGTCGCGGGTTGCGCAGGCCCGCCTCGTTGAGGGCGCGCGCCGTGGAGACGGCGACGCCGGCCCGGATGGGGGCGCTCAACAGGAGGGCGAGGACGATGAGTTGGTAGAGGGGCTGCGGGGTGTCACGCAGCCGGATGCCGGCGTCCTCGGCGTAGGTGCTGCCGTGGGAGCGGAGCAGTGCGGCTGCGACGGCTTGCTGTGTCATCGAAACCTCAGGGGGGTCGTCCGCGCGCCGCGCGGCGGTCCTGTGTTGGTGCGCCCGACGGGGCGCGGCGGGCCGTAGGCGCGGCGCCTGGCACGGCGGGCGGCGTCGGCGCGGGCCTGGGCGATGCGGATCTTCTCGGCGCGGCTGGGTTCTGCCTCGATGTCGTCGGTTGAGTCGGCCTCGGTCGCGTCGTCCTCGGCGGGCGGTGTGTCCTGGTCGGACGGGGTGTCCGCGTCGGCCGGCAGTGGCGCTCGCAGATGGGGCAGCAGAAACTCCTCCATACGTCCGAGCGCCACCGTGACCAGCAGCATGAGCGCCGGAAATACGAGGGATATCAGTACGGTCGGCCACAGCCCCATGAGCCAGTCCCTTTCTCTTCCCAGCCTGAGCAGCGCCGGATTGAGCGGTCTGTTGGAGTTCACACTGGTGTGCCTGATTCGCACTCTTCACGAAGCCTATGGCGTCCGCACGGACCTCGCCCGTCGGCTCCCGTACGGCCGAGTCCAGGTTGACAAACGGCAGGGTGCGCCGGACGGGTGGTCAGTCGCCCAGCAGCGGCTGTTCGGTCCAGATGACCTTGCCCTGGGCGCTGTAGCGGGTGCCCCAGCGCTCGGCGAACTGGGCGACGAGGAAGAGTCCCCGGCCCCCCTCGTCGGTGCCCGCCGCTTGCCGCAGATGCGGTGAGGTGCTGCTGTGGTCGGAGACCTCGCAGATCAGGCTGCGGTCGCGGATCAGCCGGACGCGGATCGGACCGGAGGCGTAGCGGATCGCGTTGGTGACCAGTTCGCTGAGGATCAGCTCGGTGGTGAACGCCTCTTCGACCAGGCCCCACTCCGTCAGCTTGCGGGTGACGTCGGCCCGTAGCCTGCCCACCGCGGCGGGGTCGGCGGGGATCTCCCAGTCGGCGACGTGCGCGCTGTCCAGTACGCGGGTACGGGCGACCAGCAGGGCGATGTCGTCACGCGGGTGCTCGGGCAGCAGTGCCTGGAGGACCGCGTCGCACGCCTGCTCCGGGGTCCGGCGGGCCTGGTCGGCGAGCGTACTGCGCAGCAGCGACAGGCCGTCGTCGATGTCCCGGTGCCGGTCCTCGACGAGTCCGTCGGTGTACATGACCAGCCGGCTGTTCTCCGGCAGGTGGACCTCAAGGGTTTCGAAGGGCAGTCCGCCGAGTCCCAAGGGCGGGCCGCCGGGTACGTCGGCGAAGGCCGCCGTGCCGTCCTCGTGGATGAGGACGGGCTGGAGGTGGCCGGCCCGGGCCATGGTGCAGTTCCCGGAGACCGGGTCGTAGATCGCGTACAGGCAGGTGACGCCGGTGACTCCGGCGTCGGCCCCGTCGGCGGCCTCGTCCTGGTCGATACGCGCGACGAGTTCGTCCAGGTGCCACAGGAGTTCGTCGGGCGGCAGGTCCAGGGTGGAGAAGTTGTGTACGGCGGTACGCAGCCGGCCCATGGTGGCGGCGGCGTGCAGGCCGTGGCCGACGACGTCTCCGACGACGAGCGCCACGCGGGCGCCGGGCAGCGGGATGATGTCGAACCAGTCGCCGCCGACGCCGCCGAGCCCGCCGAGCCCGGCCTGGGCGGGCAGATAGCGGTAGGCGACGTCGATGGCGTTCTGGTCGGGGAGGCCGCGCGGGAGCAGGCTGCGCTGGAGCGTGACGGCCATGGTGTGTTCACGGGAGTAGCGGCGTGCGTTGTCGACGCTGACGGCCGCCCTGGCGACCAGTTCCTCGGCGACGGACAGGTCCTCGCTCTCGAACGCCTCGGGCGTCACGGACCGCCAGAAGGTGGCGACGCCGAGCGTCACGCCCCGCGCCCGCATCGGGACCGTGATCATCGAGTGGATGCCCTCTTCGTCCACGAGCTTCCTGGCGCGGTCGGGCTGCTGTTTGTGCCAGCCGGAGAACGCGGCGAGATCGGGGACCAGGATGGGTTCGCCGTTGACGATGGCGTCGCTCATCGGCGTGCCCGCGGCGAAGTGGATCAGTTCGCCGAGCGGGTAGAGCGAGGTCTCCTCGTCGAGACCGCTGAAGGCGGTGCGGCGCATGTCCAGCACCACGGTGGTGGGCTCCTCGCCGCGCAGGACGGCCTCGGCCAGGTCGACGGTCGCGAAGTCGGCGAAGTTGGCGGCGGCGAACTCGGTCAGCTCCTCGCAGGTGCGGGCCACGTCCAGGGTGGTGCCGATCTCCGAGCCGGCGTCGTACAGCAGCCGCAGGCGTCCCCGGGCCACATCGGCCTTTCCGGTGAGCGCCTGGAGTTCGGTGGTGTCACGCAGGGTGGTCACGCTGCCGGGCGGGCCGCCGTCCTGGTCGGTGGGGCGCTGGCTGATGGCGAGCAGCCGGTCGCCGACGGGATGGACCTCGTCGGTCGCGGTCCGGCCGGAGCCGAGCAGTGTCCCGGTGCCGGGGTCCAGGCCCAGGTCGGTGACGGAGCGGCCCTCGACGTCCGTCGGCAGGTCGAGCAGTCTGCGTGCCTCGTCGTTGGCGAGCAGCAGTCTGCCGTCGCCGCCGGCGATGAGCACTCCTTCGCGTACGGAGTGCAGAACCGCGTCGTGGTGCTCGTACATCCGGGTCATCTCGGACGGTCCGAGCCCGTGCGTCTGGCGGCGCAGCCGGCGGCTCACCAGGGCCGTACCGCCCATGGTGAGCAGGAGCACGCCGCCCGCGGACCCGAACAGCAGCGGGAACTCGTCCTCGACGACGGAGCTCACGCGTTTGATGGTGATGCCCGCGGAGACCATCCCGACCACCTTGCCGCTGGCGTCGAAGACGGGAACGACCGCCTGGATGAGCGGGCCGATGGTGCCGGTGATCTTCTCGGTGATGACACGCCCTTCGAGGGCGGGCTTGAGATTGCCGACGAACTTCTTGCCGACCCGGTCGGGAATGGGGTGGGTGTAGCGGATCCCCTTGGTGTTGAGGACGACGATGAAGTCGACGCCGGAGCGTTCCCTGGCCTGCTCGGCGGGGCGGCGCAGGACCTCGGCGGGGTTGGGGTTCTTCAGCGCGGCCTGGATGCCCGGGGAGTTCGCGAAGGTCTCGGCCACGGCGACGGACCGGTTGCGCGCCTCGCGGTCGCTGTCCGTACGTCCTTGGAGTACGAGCGCCGTGGAAGCGGCGGCGACGAGAAGTACGACGATCGCCACCTGAAGGAGAAAGACCTGGCCTGCGACTGTTCTCAGCTTCAGAACCGAACGCCGGCGGCCGTCGCGTCCGGCCATGTCCCCTTTCTACACCCCTCTCCGGGGGTGGGCGAGCCGCGGGTGCCGGTACGGGGTCTTGACCCGGCGACCTCGCCGCATGAACCATTCTGCGGGTCCAGGAGTGATCTGGAGTGAAGTGGAGTGGGACGAGTGTTCACGGGCCGGTGCGGCCGGTGAACGGATCTTGGGGGTTCATCGGTGTCCCGTCGGCCTGTCCTCGCCATCGCGCTCGCGACCGGCGCGTTGCTGCTGACCTGTCTGCCCAGTGCCGCCGCCGAGCGGCCGGGTGGAGACAAGGAAGGGGGCGGGGGCGAACGGCTCACCATCGACACGCTCTCGACCCGGCCCGATGTGGTCACCGGCGGTGACGTGCTGGTGCGCGTCGGGGTGCCCCGGGGCGTCGACCCCGACGACGTACGCGTCACCCGCGACGGCACGGACGTGACGGCGGCCTTCACGTCGGCGTTCACGTCGGAGTCCACCGCGGCGGACTCCGCGCCGGGAACCCTGACGGGGCTGGTGTCGTCGCTGCGTGAGGACGGCAGCCGGCTCGTCGCGGCCGTTCCCGGCCGGCCGGGGGCACGGGCCGCGCTCCTGGTGCGCGACCATCCGTCGACGGGACCGGTCATCAGCGGTCCGCACGAGCGGCCCTTCGTGTGCGGCACGCAGTCGTTCAAGCTGGTCGACGGCTCCACCCTGGGACCGCCGCTGGACGAGGACTGTTCGATCGCGACCCGGGTCGACCACGCGTACCGCTCCACGGACGGGAGCGTGAAACCGCTGGCCGATCCGGCGAGCCGCCCGGCGGACCTGGCGACGACCACCACGACCACCGGCGCCCGGGTGCCGTTCCTCATCCGGATCGAGACGGGCACGCTGAACCGGGGCGTCTACCAGATATCGATGCTGGCCGACCCCGCCGCGCCCGAGCCGACCCGGGCGCGGCCCGCCGAAGGGTGGAACGGGCGGCTCATGTACACGTTCGGCGGCGGCTGCCGGGGCGGCTGGTACACCCAGGGCGCGGACACCGGTGGCGTACTGGACACCGAGATGCTGGGGCGCGGGTACGCGGTGGCGTCGTCGTCCCTCAACGTCTTCGGCAACAACTGCAACGACCTGCTGGCGTCCGAGACCATGATGATGGTCAAGGAGCACTTCGTGGAGCGGTACGGCGTCCCGCGCTTCACCATCGGCTGGGGGTGCTCGGGCGGCTCGTACCAGAGCTATCAGATCGCCGACAACTACCCCGGTCTGCTCGACGGCATCATCGTCGGGTGCAGCTTCCCCGACGTGACGTCGGCGACCAACATCACGCTGCTGGACTCCCGGCTGCTGGACCACTACTTCACCGCGACGGCGCCCGGCGGGTTCAGCGCCGAGCAGCAGAGGGCCGTCGCCGGGTTCCGGGAGCGGGCGAGCATCCCGAATCTGAGCGACGGCGCGAAGCGCCTGGACCCGGACGCGGAGTTCCCCGCCGCGCTGCCCGCCGACCGGCGCTACGACGCGCGGAGCAATCCCGACGGGGCGCGGGGCACGGTCTTCGACCACACCGTGAACGTGTACGGGACCGACCGGCGCAGCGGCGCCGCGCTGCGCCCGCTGGACAACGTGGGTGTGCAGTACGGCCTCGACGCGCTGAACGAGGGCGCGATCAGCACGGAGCAGTTCATCGACCTCAACTCCCGCGTGGGCGGCATCGATCGGGACGCCGAGTTCACGGCAGCGCGTACGGCGGCCGACGGCAGGGCCACCGAGGCGGCGTACGGGACGGGCCGCGTCCTGTGGGGCGGCGCCGGGCTGGCCACCACGCCGGTCATCGACCACCGCTCGTACACCGACGATTCTCCGGGCGGCGACATCCACATGGCGGTGCACGGGTTCTCCACCCGCGCCCGGCTGATCGCGGCGAACGGTGACGCGGACAACCAGGTGATGCTCGCGGAGGACAACCGCCACGGGTTCAGTCTGAGAAGCCCGGCGCTGCGGTACGCGCTCACCGAGATGGACACCTGGCTGACCTCGCTGACGGCGCTTTCCCCCCGGGAGGGGTGGACGGCGCGGGACGTCGTGGCGCGGAAGCCGGCGTCGCTGACGGACGCGTGCTGGACCAAGGACGCGGAGCCCCGGAAGATCGAGCAGCGGCTCGGCTACGACAACGCGGGCGAGTGCGGCTCGCTGTATCCGGCCTTCCCGACGCCGAGGCTGGTCGCGGGCGCGCCGCTCGCGGACGATGTGATCGCCTGCCGGCGCAAGGCGGTTGATCCGGCGGACTACGCGGTGACGTTCACCGGTGCCGAACTCCGGCGGTTGCGCGCGGCGTTCCCCGGCGGGGTGTGCGACTGGAGCAGGAGCGGTGCGGGGCAGCGTCCGCACGGTGGCACCTGGCAGTCGCTGGGACCGGCCGTGGGCGGGGCGCGATGACCGAGGTCGCCGTACGGGCCCGGGCGAAGCTCGGTGAGGGGCCCACGTGGGACCCGGCGACGGGCCGGCTGCTGTGGGTGGACATCCTCTCCTCGCGGATCCACACCTTCGACCCGGCCGACGGCCGCCGTACGACCCTGGCCACCGAGCAGCACGTCGGCGCCGCGCTCCCCCGGGCCGGGGGCGGGCTGGTGGTCAACCTCCGTGACGGCATCGGTCTGTACGGCCCCGAGGGGGACTTCGCGTGGCTGGTGCGCGACCCGGTGCCGGGCCGCCGGGGCAACGACGCGGCGGTCGCGCCCGACGGCGCGCTGTGGGCGGGCAGCATGCGCTACGACGAGGCACCGGGCGGCGGGACGCTGATCCGGGTGGCGCCGGACGGGGCCGTCACCGACACCCGGCCCGTCACCGTGGGCAACGGCACCGGGTGGAGTCCGGACGGGCGGACGATGTACTACGTCGACACCCCAACGGGCCGTATCGACCGGTTCCGCGCCGACACCCGTTCGCCCGGTCAACCACTGGTCGACCAGGGCCCGTTGGCGACAATCGAGCCGGGCGCCGGACACCCGGACGGACTGACGGTCGACGCGGACGGCTGCGTCTGGGTCGCGCTGTGGGACGGGGCGGCGGTCCGCCGCTACACGCCGGACGGCGCGTTGGACCGTACCGTCGAACTGCCCGTACTACGCCCCACCTCCTGCGCGTTCGGCGGCCCTCAGCTGCGGGATCTGTACATCACCACCGCCGCTGTCGGCGTCGTCGACCCGCACCCCCTGACCGGCTCGCTCCTCGTCCTGCCGGACGCGGGCCAGGGCGTCCCCGGCACCCCGTTCGCCGGCTGAGCCGGGGGCCCGGGGCGGCGGGGAACCCGAGTGAAAAGGGGGTTGCAGGGCCCGTGGGGAGCGGGATTTGCTTGGCCCATGCAGCGACCGGTCTCCACCCTCCCGTCATCTGCGGCGCTCGACCACCGCTACCGGGGTGAGCATCCTGTACGGACCCTCGGCTATCTCTTCCGTCCCGACCGCCTCCGACTGGCGGTCGCCGTCCTCGCGTTCATCGGGAAGCACAGCCCGATCTGGCTGCTTCCCCTGATCACCGCCAACATCATCGACACCGTCGTCCGGCACGGTCCGGAATCCGACATCTGGCTCAACGCGGGCGTGCTGCTCGTGGTCCTGCTGCTCAACCTCCCGCTGCATCTGCTCTATGTGCGCTGTCTGGCGGGCAGCGTACGGCGCGTGGGCATGGCGCTGCGCGACGCGCTGTGCCGCCGGATGCAGCAGCTCTCGATCGGCTACCACTCGCGGGTGAGCGCCGGCGTCCTCCAGGCCAAGGTGGTCAGGGACGTGGAGACGGTGGAGCAGATGGTGCAGCAGTCCTCGGACATGGGGCTGGCCGCCGTCGTCACGCTCGTCGGCGGTCTCGTCGTGATCGGGGTGCGCGTACCGTCGTTCCTCCCCGTCTTCCTGCTCGTCGTCCCCGCCGCCGGTTTCCTGATCGTGCGGTTGCGGGGCCGTCTCCAGAGTCACAACGCGGCGTTCCGCCACGAGGTGGAGCGCATGTCGTCACGGGTGAGCGAGATGACGTCGCTGATCCCGATCACGCGCGCGCACGGTCTGGAGGGTGCGGCGATGGTCCGTATCGACGGCTCGCTGCGGCAGGTCCTCGCGGCCGGGGTGCGGCTCGATCTGCTCAACGGGCGTTTCGGGGCGCTCGCGTGGATCCTGCTCAACTCCCTTGGTGTGGTGTGTCTCGCGGGCTCGGCACTCGTGGCCTACCACGGGCTGCTGCCCATCACGGCGGGCGACGTCGTCATGCTGAGCGCGTTCTTCACCACGCTGACCAGCTCGATGGTGACGTTGCTGGGCCTGGCGCCCGTCATCAGCAAGGGACTTGAGTCGGTGCGGTCGGCCGGTGAGGTGCTTGAGGCTCCCGACCTGGAGAGCAACGCGGGCAAGGAGCAGGTCGCCTCGGTCACGGGGCGTATCGACTTCCAGGATGTCGGCTTCCGGTACGAAGGCTCGCCCGACACCGCCGTGGAGGGCTTCACGCTCTCCGCCCGGCCGGGCCAGACCATCGCCCTGGTCGGCGCGTCCGGCGCGGGCAAGTCGACCGTACTCAACCTCCTCATCGGCTTCATCCGCCCCACGGACGGGCGCATCCTGCTGGACGGCGCGGACATGGCCACGCTCGACCTGCGCAGCTACCGCCGGTTCCTGTCCGTCGTGCCGCAGGAGTCGATCCTCTTCGAGGGCACGATCCGGGAGAACGTCACGTACGGGCTCGACGGCATGGACGAGGCGACGGTGCGGCGGGCGCTGCGGGACGCGAACGCCCTCGAATTCGTCGACCGTCTGCCGGACGGCCTCGACACCGTCGTCGGCCAGCGCGGCGCGCGTCTGTCCGGCGGCCAGAAGCAGCGGCTCGCGATAGCCCGCGCGCTCATACGCGACCCCCGGGTGCTGGTCCTGGACGAGGCCACGTCCGCGCTCGACAACCGCTCGGAGGCGCTGGTGCAGGAGGCGCTGGCGCGGCTGGTCGAGGGCCGCACGGTCTTCGTCGTGGCCCACCGGCTCTCCACCATCCGGGGCGCGGACCGCATCGTGGTGATGGAACACGGCCGGATCGCGGAGGTCGGCACGCACGACGCGCTGATGACGAGCGGCGGGGTGTACGCCGGCCTCCAGCCGGCGCACCGGGCTTCTTAGGGAGCGGGGTCGCGGTGGTGGACGGCGACGGCCGCGATCACCACCGCGGCCAGCGCCCAGAGCCCGTACACGAGCCAGGAGCCGGCGATCGTCGTCGGGTGGGCCACGGGGACCGGGGAGTCGCCGACCGTCACCAACTCGGCCCACGCGCCTTGTGGAAGGGCGTGCAGGAGCGAGGCCGTCGCGTATCTGCCCTCGTTGAGGAGGGACGGCAGGACGAGCAGGAGGAGGGTGAGGGAGACGATCGTCGTCGCCGTGTGCCGGATCAGTGCCGCCAGGCCCAGACCGACGAGCGCGCACACCGGTGCGAGCAGCGCGGACGCCGCCATGACGCGCGCGGCGCCGGGGTAGTCGAAGGGCAGTCCGACGTGGTGGCCGGAGAGGATCGCCTGGGTGACGGCGAACGAGGTCACGGCGGCGACGGCCCCGAGGGCGGTGGTGACCGCCGTGACCACGACGGTCTTCGCGGCCAGTACGGAGCGGCGGGCCGGTACGGCGGCGAACGTCGTACGGATCTGGCCGGTGCTGTACTCCCCCACCAGCGTCAGCGCGCCGATGCTCGCGGCGGCCAGCATGAGGACCATCGCCCCGCCGATGGTGAAGGCGTCCCGCATGGCCCAGATCGGGACGAACAACTGCCGTATCCCCTCGGGGTAGTTCGGCCAGTTGTGGTAGTCGGCGACGGCCGCGTTCGTGTTGATCGCGACGACGAGCAGCACGCTCACCGTGAAGGCCCAGGGGGTCGAGCGGAGCGACCACATCTTGGTCCACTCGGCGGCGATCAGGTGGTGGAAGCGGGCGCGGGGGCCGGTGGGCGCGGTCATCGTGGGTCCTCCGCGCCGTATTCGACGCTGTCGGCGGTGAGTTCCATGAACGCCTCTTCGAGCGAGGCGGTGGCGGTCGTCAACTCGTTGATCCTCAACCGGTGCCGGTGGGCCAGTTCCCCGATGGCGGGCGCGTCGAGACCGGTCACCATGAGCGGGCCGTCGGCCGCCGCCGGTCGTACGTCCGCGCCCTCGGCCCTGAGCAGCGCGGTAAGCGCCTCCGTGTCCGGGGTACGGACGCGTACGCTCGACCGGGTGCCGCGGGCGGCGAAGTCCGACACGCTCTCGGCGGCGATCAGCCGGCCCCGGCCGATGACGACGAGTTCGTCGGCGGTGTTCTCCATCTCGCTCATGAGATGGCTGGAGACAAAGACGGTGCGCCCTTCGGCGGCGAGCCGCCTGAACAGCCCGCGCACCCACAACACACCTTCCGGATCGAGGCCGTTGACGGGCTCGTCGAACAGCAGCACCGGCGGATCACCGAGCAGCGCGGCGGCGATCCCGAGCCGCTGCTTCATGCCGAGCGAGAACCCGCCGATCCGCCGCCGGGCCGCGGAGGCCAGTCCCACCTCGTCGAGGACATGGTCCACCCGGCTCTTCGGGAGCGCGTTGCCGCGGGCGAGTGCGGTGAGATGGGCGCGTGCGGTGCGCCCGCCGTGGACGTCGTGCGCGTCGAGGAGCGCGCCGACGTGCCGCAGCCCGCGCGGGAGGTCGCGGAAGGGGCGGCCGTCGACGGTGGCGGTGCCGCCGGTGGGCCGGTCAAGTCCGATGAGCAGCCGCAGTGTCGTGCTCTTGCCGGCGCCGTTGGGGCCGAGGAACCCGGTCACCCGGCCGGGGCGGACGGTGAAGGTGAGGTCCTTGACGGCGGTGGTCCCGCCGTAGCGCTTGGTGAGTTCGTTGACTTCGATCACGTGGCCAACAGTGGCCGGGCGCCGGCCCGTTCGGCATCGGGCCGGCGGCCACACCGGCGGCCACGGTGGTGGCCCGTGGGCGTACGCCTCGCGGCCAATACCCCGGCGGGTGGGGGCCGGTTACGATCGGCGCATGTCGGCCACTCCTCTCTTTTCGCAGCTCGGACGGTTGATCCGGACCGGCACGGGGGCCGGACGGCTGCGCCGGGTCGCGTCGGCGGGCGCGGCCTGGTGCGGGGGTGTCGCCTATCCGGTCGCGGTGCTGCTCGCGGTGCGGAGCGGTCCCGACAACTCCACCGGCCTGCGGTTCCTCCTCTGCGCCGTGGCCACCGTGCTGCCGGTGGCCCTGCTGCGGCGCCACCCGCTGCCGGGTACGGCGCTGATGCTCGTCGGCACGTTCGCCGTCTCGGCGCAGCGGCCTTCGTGGGAGGTGGTGTATCTGCTGGTGCTGGTGAACGATCTCAATGTCCTGGCGGTCGTGGCCTCCCGTGCCCGCCGTGTCGCGTTCGCCGCCGCCGTCCCGACGCTCCTCGTCCAGATCGCGTCCGCCAGCTACTTCACGTCCGGGATGGACGTCTACATCCGGACGCTGGTCGTCCTCGTCCTGGCGCTGGTCGCCGCCTGGACGATCGGGCTGTCGGTCACGGAGCGCCGCGAGCACGCCGTGGAGCAGCGCACCCAGGTGGCGGCCCAGGCCGTCGCCGCCGAACGGCTGCGGATCGCACGGGAGTTGCACGACATGATCGCCCACAGTGTCGGGGTCATCGCCATCCAGGCGGGGGTGGGCAGCCGGGTGATCGGCACCCAGCCGGACGAGGCCCGCAAGGCGCTGCTGAGCATCGAGGCCACCAGCAGGGAGACTCTCGCCGGGCTGCGGCGGACGCTCGGGACCCTGCGCCGTACGGGACCGGTTCCCGGCGCGGAGCCCGTATCGCTCGATCCCGCACCGGGACTCGCGGACCTCGAACGGCTGGCGGCGTCGACGGCGGCGGGCGCGGGTGTCCGGGTGGAGCTGCGGTGGCGTGGGGTGCGGCGGGCGATTCCGGCGGACATCGACCTCTCCGCGTACCGCATC
>NZ_MDCR01000073.1 GCF_001723055.1 Streptomyces niveus | reverse complement strand
GTCCGCCGTCGCGTTCGGGGCACTTCTGAGCGAGGGGATCGGGGACACGATCCGGGTCTCCCTGTCGGCGCCGCCGGCGGAGGAGGTCAAGGTCGGTATCCAGATCCTGGAGTCGCTGAACCTGAAGCAGCGCCGCCTGGAGATCGTGTCCTGCCCGTCCTGTGGTCGTGCGCAGGTGGATGTGTACAAGCTGGCGGACCAGGTGACCGCGGGCCTGGAGGGCATGGAGGTCCCGCTGCGGGTCGCGGTGATGGGCTGCGTCGTCAACGGCCCGGGCGAGGCGCGCGAGGCGGACCTGGGTGTGGCGTCGGGCAACGGCAAGGGCCAGATCTTCGTCAAGGGCGAGGTCATCAAGACGGTCCCCGAATCCAAGATCGTCGAGACCCTCATCGAAGAAGCCATGAAGATCGCCGAACAGATGGAGAAGGACGGCGTCCCGTCGGGCGAGCCACTGGTGGTGGCGGGAGTGTGAGCCCGCCGACCTGGAAGGCTCCACACCTCACCACCCGTGCTCCACAAGCCCACCGGAGCCTTCCAGGTACCCGAGGAGACCTTCCTTGGGATACTCGATGACGTCGTCAGGCAGCTCATACACACTGAACCACCGCAGCCCCAGACACTTCTCGGGCTCCCGGTTGACGGGTTCCCCTTCCCAGTCGGTGGCCTCGAAGAAGAACCCGATCCGCTCGACGCCCTCGCTCTGCCGGTGATGCACGACCTGCACCAGCCGCAGACGCGCGGGCTCAACCTCAACCCCGGTCTCCTCGAACAACTCCCGCGCGGCCCCGCAGCTCAGGGTCTCCCCCCGATCGAGCTTCCCGGACGGCATGTGCCAACGCCCGTAGCCGTACGGGCCTCCGCGCTGCGACAGGAGGAGCTTGTCTCCGTCGCGGAGGAGTACGTGGGTGTCGATGACGGGGTGGGCGGGTTGCGGGTTCATGGTTCCTGGGGGCCCTTCGGCAGAGCGGAGAGGAGTCGTTGCGCGTCGGGCAGCTTGATGGGCCCAAGCGCCACGACGGCATCGCGGTCGCAGCGTACGCAGTCGGGATGAAAGTAGAGGTCGAGGAATCCACCACCGGTGGCCACTCTGAAGGCGGCGCCGAGTCGGCGCATGACCTGCCTGGTCTCGGGCCACTCCTCCAGGTTCCGTTCGACCTGCGGCTCCGGTGCGCCGAGGAGCCGGGCGAGCCGGTCGGCGGTGGCGGCCGTGATGTCGCCCAGGCTGATGCTGTCGTGTTCCACCGACAGGCCGGGGACGTCGAGACCGTGCGCGCGCAGGGAGTCTCGTAACGCGTCGGCGGTCTCGTGGACGAGTGCTGTCGAGGGGCTCATGGAATCTCCTAGGAGTGGCACCTGGCGCTCATCAGCGCGAGGAGGAGGCCGGTGACGCTGAGGTAGGTGCAGAGGCAGTGCACGAGGACGGGGTGCTCGCGGTGCGCGGTGAGGATCTTGCGGGCGCGGCGCGGGGGATGAGGCTCGGGCACGCGTGTTCAGCTTTCTCGGTGCGGAGTTGGGGGCACGGGCGGCTCGTCCCGTTCCGTCGGGTGCCAACGGCGCAGGGAATCCAGCAGAAGACGCAGGAGGTCGGTGTCCGTCTTCGGCGCGCTCACCCGGCAGCCGCCGGTCCGGCCACGACCGTGCACCAGGTGCACGTGCCCTTGCGTCCCCACTCGCGGGCGAAGTGGGCGACGAGCCGCATGCCGCGCCCGCTTTCGTCCTCCGGGCCCGCCTCCCGTACCTCCGGGCTGCCCGGCGAGTGATCGTCGACCTCGATCAGGACCTCGGCGCGGTCATCGCAGCTGAGGCGCAGCGAGACGGAGTCGGCGCCGCCATGAACGATCGCGTTGGTCACGATCTCGCTGACCAGCAGCTGCACGGTCCCGATCGCGTCGCGGTCGCTGACGCCGGCTTCACCGAGCACGTCGGCCGCGACGCGGCGCGCGGTCTCCACGTGCCGGGGATCGGCGTCGAGGGACAACGCGGCGTGCGCGGGCCTCATGGGGTGCGTCAGTGGCATCAGAGGCATGGCGTTCCCTCCGAAGTCGTGGTGTGTCCTGCCAGCAGGTCGGGCGGGCTTCCGCACTGCTTCATAAGGCGTGCCGCCTCGTGGGCGTAGAACGCCATCTGGTCGGCGGTGACGATGAGGACCGCCTCGCTCGTCCCGCCGTCCTCGTAGTGGACCTGGACGGGCACGGCGCCCTGCCGTGCGCGATGGTCGTAGGCGGCATCCCGCTTGATCGGTGTGATGTGCGTGGCCTGAGCCACGACCGGCCGCAGGGTGGTGCCATCGGCGGGGGCGGCCCATGCGTCTCCACCGCCGGGCGGGCACAGACGGTAGGTAGCCGCTCCGTCGCCCGGGAGTGCGACGACGACACCGGTCCGTCCGGCGCGGGCGGTGTCACGGGCGAGGTCGCCCAGCTGAGGGCGGAACGGAACCGCAGTACCTAACTCGGCTCCCTGGGAGAGGAGATCTGGTGTTGGTCGTTGGGTCATGCCCCTGAAGTTAGGAGCGCGTTAGGGGCCGAGTATGAATGAGAGGAATACCGCCCTCATCCGTCCAGGTGAAAGCGGTCGGACATGTGCCTCAACTTCTCGCGCGTCGTGGCCCGTTCGGCGTAGACGATGCTCCTGAGGGTCGACCGGGCGATCGGGTGGTTCCGGACGAGCTGGGGGGCAATCCGCTCGGCGGTCTCCAGCTCTGTGAGTGCCCTGTCCCTGTTGCCGTCCCACAGCCACGCGCGGGCGAGGTCCATGTGGTGGTGTCCCTGGCGGGACTTGGGCAACGCGGCGACCAACTCGGGGCTGGTATCGCGGTTTATGGCGAGCGCCTTGCTCTGGTGACCGCTCTCCAGGGCGACGCTGATCGCATGGATCTGTACGTTGCCGGGCGAGAAGGTCACCGAGTGCCGGTCATAGACCGGCGGGCCCGGGTGGGTGTTCATGCGGTCGGCAGCGTCTCGGGCGTGGCCGATGCGGTCTTCGGCTTCGGACGGTCGCCCCGCGCGGGCGGCCGACACGGCGGCCCGAAGCTGCAACGAGCCCCACATACGCACCGCCAGCGGGTGGTCCTGGTCGTAGTCGTCCTGGATGGCGGCGAGCGCCTTGTCCGACAGCGCGAGGGAGTCGGCCCAGTCGGCTGTCGCCCACATGTCCCACACCCGCATCCAGTCGGCCAGCGAGGGCATGACCGGGTCGCCGGACAGGCGTGCCGACCACGCGGCGCGCTCGGCGGCCATCGCGATGAGTTCGGAGTGCCCCAGCGCGTGCGCGGCGGTGTGGGCGAATTTGCACGCCACCGCGTAGATCGCGTACGCCTCCTCGCGTTCGTGTCCCACGGCGGCTTCGGCGCACGCGCGCGCCTCACGGAGCAGGTCGGGCAGCACGCGCAGGATCGCGACATTGGCCGCCGTGTCCCGCAGTCGATGCAGACGGGTCATCTCCCGCCACAGCTCACCGGTCGGACGTGGCGCCCCGTCGAAGACAGGCGTCAGGTCGTAGCGGCGCAGTTCCCGAAGGATCGACGCCGCGGCGACCTGCCACTGATTCTCGGCCGGACTGCTGTTGTACGGCCGTCCGATCAAGTCGTTGGGGTGTACGTGCAGCTCCGCGGCGAGCAAGTTGAGCAACCCGACACGGTCCATCTCGATCTGGCCCCGCTCCATCTTGGACACCCACCCCTGCGACTTCCCCAGGGCAGTGGCGAGGTCGGCCTGCGGCATGCCCAGCCGGAGGCGGGCTCTGCGGGCGCGGCGGCCGATCTCCTCCGCTTCCTCCACCTTCAACGCACCTCCAGAACTACGACGGCCCTGCTGTGCTCAAGCGATCGGCATCGCATCGGGGCTCCTCCGGTCGGGCTTGTCCCAAAGAACGGTACCCACCACCGGAGCGGCGCGCGTGACTGTTGGGCCGCGTGACCAAACGACACGCCCTAGGTCCGTACCACGCCCCTCGATCGCCCAGCCGAACCGTGGCGCCCTGTACGGCGTTGGGCGACCCTGCCCGAAGGGTGATTTTCGGTCGGCGAGTCCGAATATAGAGCGCAACGTCCTGATGTGAGGACCATCACACGTCATGGTCGAGGTTACGAGACAACCTGTGAACCCTGACCCTTGTCTTGAATTTCGATGAACAATATGTCTGCTCCTGATGTCAGTGTGATCGTTGGGGCTTATGAAGCAATGCCCTACCTGATCCGTTGCCTGGAATCGGTGGAGGCCCAGACGCTGGGCGCCCACCGCATCGAGCTGATAGCCGTCGACGACGGGTCGACCGACGGCACGGGGGAGTATCTGGAGGAGTTCGCGGCGCGCAGCGCCGTACCGACCCGGGTGGTGCGCCAGGCCAATTCCGGCGGGCCCAGTGGGCCGCGCAACGTCGGGATGGGGATGGCCAGGGGGCGGTACGTCTTCTTCCTCGACGCCGACGACTACTTCGCCGACGACGCGCTCGCGAACATGGTCGCCATGGGTGACCGGGCCGGTACCGATGTCGTGCTCGGCAAGGTGGAGGGGGTGAACCGGGGCGCCCCGAAGTCGATGTGGCGGCGGACCGCCGATCGCGTCGACGTCTACGACTCGCAGATCATCTTCACGCTCAGCGCGCAGAAGCTGTTCCGGCGGGATCTGATCGAGCGGCTGGGGCTGCGGTTCGACGAAGGGCTGCGGACCGGTGAGGACGCGCTCTTCACCATGGAGGCGTACATACGGGGCAGCGGGGTCTCCGTCTTCGCCGACCGGACCTGCTACTACCTGGTCGGCCGCGACGACGGCAAGCACGTCACCAAGAGCGGCGACTACACGCACCGCTTCGACTCCGTGCGCGCCATGCTGGCGCTCATCCACGATCTGGTCCCGGCGGGACCGAAGCGTGACCGGCTGCTGGTCAGGCCCTTCACGGTCGGGCTCATCCAGCAGTTCGGGCCCCGGATCATGAAGGAGTCGGCGGAGATCCGCCGGCACAAGCTGGAGCTGGCCGCGCCGCTGATGGCGGCGTACTGGTCGCCGGAGGTCGCGCGGCGGATCAAGGTCGCCGAGCGGCTGCGGCTGGAGTGCGTCGCGCTCGGGCGGCTCGATCTGCTCGACGACATCCTGAAGTACATCAGGGCCGGTACGGAGCCCGAGGTCGTCCTGCGCGGCCGGGGCCGCACCCCGCATCTCGCCTACCCGCACTTCGGCGACCGCCGGGCCGCGATCCCCGACTCGGCGTACGAGGTGACCATCCGGGACTGGGTGGGCAAGCCCGGTGGCAGGTCGATCGAACCGCCCCGCCTCATCCGCCAACGCCGTTCACTGACACGGCGGTTGGCACGCGGCGTACGCACCTGGGTGCGCGGTACGCGCTAGAAGGTGCCGGGTTCGGGAACACTCTCCCTGTGGACCGAGCAGAGATCATCGAGGAACAGTCGCGCGCCGCCGAGGCGCTGATCGAGCTGATCCGGACCGGGCGGCCTCCGGTGAGCTGGGCGGTCAGTGAGAAACCTGATCTGTACGGCATGCTTCCGTACGGTCTCGGCGACATCGAGCGGTACGCCCTGATGGCTCGCTGGGCCGACGTCCTGGGCACGGAGCTGCGGAGCTCGGCCAACGCCGTCGACATGTGGGAGGGAGCCTCCTCCGACCCGGAACACTCGGGCGGGCACCCCGTCACACGCACCTGGGAGTCGCTGGAGGTCGAGGCGGTCAAGAACGGCGTACGGGTACATCTTTCGGAGTCGGTGGCGCTCGGCACCAGTGCGCGGGCTCACGGTTCCCCGCCGCGCGGGCCTGCCACGGACCTGCCCCGTATCGCTCAGCTCAAGGCGGCGGAAGCGCTGGCCGAGGTGCTCAAAACCCCTCTGCCGACGGCCGGTTGGCGAGTGTACATACGCGGTGAGGAGCCCTCGCTCTTCGGGACCATCCGCGTGCGGCGAGCCAAGGCGTCCCGCGCCGACCTCACCGAATGGGCCGACTTCCTCGGGACCGAGGTCAACTACCGCCACGAGAAACGGGGCTTCGGCCGGGACCGGTGGGGAGAGGTCACCGGGCAGGTTCTCGGTGTCCAGGTCGAGGTCAAGACGGGCGTCCGGGCTCCGTCGGCGCTCACCGGATTCTGGCGGGCGCGCACCGGTGCCGCGCCCTCGTAAGTTTGCGAGTCTGCGACTTCGGAGGTTCGTGAGCCCGTGACGCCTGGCACGCCACGGGCCGGTCCACGAAGATCCGAACGACAGGCCCTAGCGGCCCGCCGCCGCGGCTGGGGCTGCCGCGTCCAGGGGGCGCAGCATGCGGCCCGCCACCTGGACGCGGGACGTGCAGCCCAGCTTCTGCATCACCTTGCGCATGTGGTTGACCGCCGTCCACTCCGCGATGCCCAGCCTGCGCGCCACCTCCCGGTTGGTCAGGCCCTCCGTGACCAGCATCGCCACCTCGTGTTCGCGGCGGGTCAGTGAGCCGACCAGGTCCGTGGGGCGGGGCTGGTGTTCGGCCGGTTCGATCAGGGCGAGGGCCAGTGCGACCGCCTCGTCCGGGGTGCACCGGCCGCCCTCCTGCCAGGCCGTGTCGAAGGCGCTGCGGCCCATCCGTTCGCTGACCTGACCGAGCAGCGTGCGGCTGACGGCCTCCGGCTGGCCCGCCAGGGTGTCGCCGACCCGGCGGCGCAGCGCGTCCGAGGCGCCGAGCAGCCGCGCCGCCCGCTCCCACACCGCCGCCGTGCGACCGTACTTGTGGGTGAGGAGTTCCGCCAGGACCGCCAACCCCCGTGCGACTTCCGGCAGATCACCCCGGTCGTGCAGCAACAGCAGCGCCCGGCAGGCCAGTTGCTCGGCCCGCTCGTAGTCGCCCTGGGTGCCCAGCAGGCCGGCCAGGGTGAGCTTGGCGCGAGCGGCCGACCGGGTGTCCTCCATCCGCTCGAAGAGCCGTACGGCCTCCGTCACGTGCCGTGACGCCGACGCCGCGTCGCCCCGGTCCCGGCGGACCTCCGCGAGGCGGGCCAGTACTGCCCCCCGGCACCACTGACCACCGCCCCGCGGGTCCAGGTCCGCCAGCACGAGCGTGAGCAGGTTCTCGGCGGCGGGCAGGTCCCGTTCGAGCTGGGCGAGCCTGGCCAGGTGCCTGCGTACGGTCGCGATCCCCGGGCCGTCGGCCAGTTCCGTGTACGCCGTGAGCGCCTCGTCCAGCCAGGGCCTGGCGCCCGCCGGGTCGTGGTCGAGGAGCAGCGCCTCGCCGAGCGCCTCCAGCGTGGCGAGCCGTACGCGGACCCGCTCGACGCCCAGGCGCAGCGCCTCGGAGAGCCAGTGCGTGGCGCTCTCCACCTCGCCGCGCAGCAGCCAGTACGGCTGGGCCGCCGTGGCCAGGGTCGCCACCGCCTCGCCGTTGCCCTCCTCGACCAGGAACTCGAGGGCGGCGAGCACGTCCTGGTGCCAGTGGCCGAACTGTTCGAGCGCCGCCGTCTGCCGAGGACCCTCCAACTGCCGCCGGATGCTGTGCAGTTGGCGGATGAAGAACACGGCGTGGTCGGCCCGGACGGGCCCCAGCGCGTCCTGGCGCCTGAGGTGTTCCAGGGCCTGCGCCCGGGACCTGCGCAGCATCCAGAACCGGATGCTGCCGTCGCACTGCTCCTCGGTCAGCAGCGCGCTGTGATCGACCATCTCCTCCAGCGCCTGCCGGGTGGCGTCCAGCGGGAGTTCGAAGACCCCGGCGGCCTCGGCGACACCGAAGCTCTCCGTGAACACCGCGAGCCTGACGAGGAGTTCCACGGCGGACGGCGGGAGTCCCAGCGCGTCGACCCCGTCCCCGACCCCGGCACCGGGGCCCGTTTCCGCGTCCGTACTCAGCTCGTCCAGCAGCGCCCGCGGCGAGCTGACCTTCAGCCGTGACGCGGCCAGTTCGATCGAGAGCGGCAGCCCGTCGAGCATCTGGCAGAGCTTGGCGACGGTCTCGCGGTTCTCCTGGGTGAGCCGGAATCCGGGCCGTACCGCCTTCGTACGGTCCACCAGCAGCCGTACGGAGTCGACCTGCCCGAGCCGGCCCAGATCGGCCGTGTCGTGCGGCGTCGGCACCGCCAGCGGGAAGAGCGGTACGCGGTGCTCGCCGTACATCCCGAGCACCCGCGTGCCGACCGTCAGCAGACACAGCCGCCGCGCCGCCGCCGCGACCGCCTCCCACAGCTCGGCGATGCCGTGCGGGGGACGGTTGCCGCAGTCGAGTACGAGCAGGAAGTCCCGCCCGCCGAGGTACTCCCGCAGCAGGTCGAGCGGCGTACCGCCCGCGGCACCCGGCGCGAGTTCGAGCGCCTGCGCCACCGCGCGGGCGAGCCCGCCGTCGGCGTCGGTGTCCTCCAGGCTGAGCGTGTCCAGTTCGACGTAGCGCCCGCCGTCGGCGAAGTCGCCGCAGATCTGCTCGAAGAGCGCACTGGCCAGCCTGCTCTTGCCCACGCCCACCGGGCCGGTGAGGGTGAGGATCTGCCCGTTCGGAGCGGCGGCGCGGGCCTTGAGATCGGCCAGTTCCGTCTCCCTGCCGACGCGGGAGGTGAGTGCGTAGCGCGCCCGCTGGTGCGTGGTGGGCGCGTCCGCGCCCGGCCGCCGTACCGTTTCGACGATTCGTATGGTTCCTTTTGTTCCTTCGTTGCTGTGCGCGCGCATTCCAGCCCCCGTGGCTCACATAGTTCGCACGACTCACTCTTGTTTCTCTCTCACCGGGAACCTCACAGGCCCCGCCCAACGATCGGTCAAGGCTCGGTCAGTGAGCGTTCACCGCCTGGAACGCGAAAGCCGCCCGGCCCGCCGGGAGTCCGGCGGGCGGGGCGGCTGTACGGGGGCTGTGCGGCAGTTGCACGGGGGCCGTACGTCGCTGCAAGGGGGCTCAGGAGCGCGCGGTCCGTACCGGGTCCTCCGCGACGGCGGGGCCGCGCCGCGACAGGATCCGCTCCGCCGCCAACTCCCCCGCCTGCACGGCCGCTTCACTCGTCGGACGCTGGAAGACCCAGTCCCCGGCGAACTCCACCGCCCGCACGGGCCGGTCCAGGAAGGCGCCCTGGAGCCGCAGCGCGTCCGGGGTGGCCTCGGGAGCCGCGTACGGGAAACGGTGCACGTACGCCCTGCGCAGCGCCGAACGCAACTCGGGCACGTACGTCGTGGCCCGCCCCAGCAGCGCCTCCACGACCTCCTCGTCGGGCCGGTCCATCAGCTCGTCGGTGGCGCGTGCCGCCGTCAGCATGCTGACCAGTCCCTGACCGCGCGGTGCCCGGTTCGCGGCCTTGAAGTGCTCGAAGGTCAGGCCGGCCAGATAGCCGTCCTCCTTCTCCGGGATGAGCAGCGCGTAGACCTTCTTCGTGCCGCGCGACTGGCGGACCGCCAGGGGGCGGTCGACCAGACAGGTCACGCGGATCATGCGGGAGTACGACGTGGCGTCCAGGAAGGGGAGTTCGTCGGCGGGCGCCGACGGATACAGCTTCCGGGCGACGGGCGCGGGCACCGCGAGTACGGCCTCCCGGGCCGTCACCACGTGGCCGTCGGCGAAGACGAGCCGTACACCGCCTTCGGGGCTCTCGGTGACCTCCTGGACGGCTCTGCCCGTGTGCACGGTCAGCCGGTCGGCGACCTTCCGGGCGAGGGAGTCCATCCCGTCCCGGTAGGTGCGCCAGCCGTGCAGCCCCCGGGTCGCGACCATCGTCGCCACCAGCGGCGCGACGCAGGAGCGCCGGGTGTCCCAGGCCCAGCCGGTGCTCGCCGCCGGCTGGAGCAGATAGTCGTGCAGGTCCGGGTGTCTGCCGTCGACGAACTCGGCGACCGTACGCAGCCCCAGCGGGCTCTCCCCCGGCCGCCGCGTGCTGACCTTGCCCAGCGCCGGCAGCAGCCCGCCCAGCATCCCGGTCATCGCCATCCGGCCGCCGGGCGACAGACCGGCGCCGGTGAGGGTGCCCACCCAGTGCCCGCTGCCCGCGTGCGCCTTGCCGCCGCGCCAGACACCCGCCAGGCTGCCGACCTTGAGCACCCCGCCGTCCCGGTCGAGACCGACGTCCTTGATCAGCCGCCAGGTGGCCGGGTAGCCGTGCGAGGCCAGGGTCTCGGTGCCGGTCTCCACCAGCCAGCCGTCCTCCTGCCGCGCCCGCATCCGGCCGCCGATGTCGCTGTCCGCCTCGAAGACCTCCGGCGCGCGGCCGGCCTCCTTGAGCCGGTACGCGGCGGTGAGACCGGCGATGCCGCCCCCGACGACGGCCACATCGATGTGCGTGCTCGTCTCTGCCATGGCTGGTGCGCTCCCTCTCGATTCCAAGCCCCGCCCGATTCCGGGCCCCGCCGCAGGACCGCGGCCCGTAGCCGGACCCACGGCCCGGCGCCCCGGCGCCGGACCGGCAGCCCGGCGCCCGCCCCGCCCCGTCGCCGGACTACGTCCAGCGCCCCGTCCCGTACGTCTCCTCGCCCAGCAGCCGCTCACGCAGCTCGACCCGCCGCACCTTGCCCGTGCTCGTACGCGGGATCTCCTCCAGCGGCAGCACCCGCGGCGCGCCCAGCTCCGGCAGGTCCGCGGTCGCGCGCCGCCACTCGGCCTCGTCGAGCGAACCGTCCCGCGTGGACACCACGGGCAGCGGCAGCTGGCCCGGGATGCCGATCACGGCGGCCTCCAGCAACTGCGGCAGCCGGTCGGCCAGTACGTCCTCCAGCTCGATGCAGCTCATCCCCGGGATCACGTCCACCTCACGGTCCAGCAGCCGGAAGGCGCCGGCGGCGGTGCGCAGCCCGTAGTCGCCGGTGTTCCACCACTTGCCGCGCGCCTTGTCGTGCCAGCGCCGCTGCTCGCCGAGGTAACCGATGCAGCGCCCGTCGGTACGGGTGAGGAGCACGCCCGGCTTGCCGTTGGGGACCGGCTTCATCGTCGCCGGGTCCACCACCTTCATCCCGGTGAAGCCGGGGATCGGGCGGCCGACGTCACGCGTGGTCGGGTGCCGGTCGCCCTTGGCGGCGAGCGCCCTGCGGGTGAGCAGCCGGAAGGTCATGGGGCCGGTCTCGGACTGGCCCCAGCCCTGGAGCCAGGCGGGGAAGCGCCGCTTGCTGGCGTGCAGGAAGCGGCGGACCGTGGGCGGGTGGATGGCGTCGAAGGTGCTCACGTACAGCCGTACGTCCGCGTACAACTCCGGCCGCTTCTCGGCCAGTTCCTGCCAGCCGATGTACGTGGCGGGCAGCGCCTCCAGATACGTCGGCCGCCTCGGCGCGAACATCCGCTCGGCGGTCTCCGGTCGGGCGTCGGCGAGCAGCAGCGCGTTCCTGGGCTCCAGCTTCAGCGTGCCGGTGCTCCAGGTGATCATCCGCATGTGGTTGAAGGGGGTGGCGGTGGCGACCGTGTCGGAGCGCTTCATGGCGACGATCGGGAAGCGCAGCGACTCGGTGCGGCCGAGATGCCCGAGGACGGTGTCGACGGAGTGCACCACCAGCTTCGGGACCCCGGTGGTGCCGGAGGTGTGGGTGGCGACCATGGGCTCGTAGCTCGCCGTACGGAACACCTTCGGCGTGCGCGCCCCGCGCAGGTCGTCCAGCGAGACGGTGCCGGGGAGCGCGGCGCCGACGGTCACCGTGCGCGGGACGAGGGACTTCAGGTCCACGCCCTGCTCGTCGGCGGCGGCGAGGATGCCGGCCGTGGTGACGAGCAACTGGGCGTCGGCGCGCTTGAGTACGGTGCCGAGCGTCTGGGCCGGGAGGCTGCCGGCGACCAGCACGGGGAGGCCGCCGAAGCGGGCGGTGGCGCAGGCGAGGAGCAGATAGTCCCAGTGGTTGTCCTTGGCGATGGCGACCCGGTCGCCGGGGCGCGCCCCCGCCGCGTACAGCAGGCCGGCGGTCTCCTCGACGAGTTCGGCGAGACCGGCGACGCTGAACTCGGTGCCGGCGCCGGGCGCGATGTCGAAGGGGCGGCTGAGATGGAAGCGGGTGGTGCGGCCCGCCTGCGCGTGTTCGTCGAAGAGCAGGCCGAGTCCGGTCGGTTTGGTCTTGGTACCCATGTCTGTGTGTCCTGTCCGGAGTTCGGGCCGCGGGCGCCGCTTGAGTACGGGGCCGGGGCCGTCGCCCCTCAGCTCGCGAAGTGGATGAGGTTGGCCAGGACGATGCCGGCGACGCCCGTCCGGAACGCCACCACTCCTCGTCTGCGGGCCAGCAGCGCGTCACCGTTACGGCTGAAGGAGGTGAACTGGCGCAGCCGCAGCGCCATTTCGGGCAACAGGGCGGCGAAGAACCACCACGGGGCCCAGCCGACGGCCGACGCTCCGACGGTCAGCAGCAGGTCGGCGGCGGAGAGCGCGCCGATGAAGAGCAGATTGCCGCGGGCGGAGGCGTGCACCGCGACGGTGCTGCGGCCGACGGCCGCGTCGCCGCTGATGTCCTTGGTGTTGGAGTAGCAGGAGACGAGGATCTGCCACAGCCCGAAGAGCACGGCCTGCACGAGGACGGTGGCGGGCAGGTGCCCGGTGACGAAGCCGTACGGCGCGACGACGATGACCAACGGGCAGCCCATGATGAGGACTTCGCCGAATCCGCGGTAGCTGAGCTTGAGACCCCAGGAGTACTGGAACCCGGCGAACAGCACCAGCCCGGTGACGACCAGCGTCCACAGGGGCCGCTCGGGCGCGGCGAGGGCGGCGGCCGTCCAGAAGACCGCGCCCCAGAGCAGGCTCAGATACCCGAACCGGGTCGCCTGACCGACCGTCAGCGCCCCGGTGAGCAGGGGCTTGCGCTCCAGGGGCCGCAGCGGAGTCCCGCCGGTGCCCAGGTAGTTGGCGCGGTCGCTGCCGTCCCTGATGCCGTTGACGTCGTCGAGGGCCATGACGGCGGAGATGACGCCGACCTCGCCGAGGAGGAAGAGCAGAAGCGTGGTGAGGGTGTCGGGCGCGAACCGCACACTGCCCGCGAGCGCGGTCCACAGCACGACCATGCTGAGGTAGTAGTCGAGAACGAACTCAAACTTGGCAAGCCGCGCATACGCGACGAGCCGACCCCGGGCCCCGGTTGCGGGGGGCCCGGCCGACGGGCTGGAACTCACCCCGGCCGACGGGGCGGTGCCCGCGCCGGAGCGCGTACCGCTCGCGGCATCGGTGCCCGCACCGGACATGCGCGTCGCGGTCACCCCGTCGGCGCGGGCGCCGGCGCCGCCGGCGCGCCGAGGGGTGTCGGTGCCCGTGCCCGACCTGCCCACCGCGCCGGAAGGCGAATCCGTATCCATCGCTTCCCTCTCCTTCCGACCTCGTCCTCGTCCTCGTCCCCCGATCAGCCGGCCGTCGTCAGCTTCCCGGCCGTCGACGTCGTCAGCTTCTCGGCCGCCCGGATGCCCGAGAGCATCGCCGCCTCCGAGATCGGCGCGGTGAAGTAGTCGCCCGCGAAGACCACCGGCGCGTGCTGGAGGCCGATGACGCGGGCGGACATCCGGTAGCGGCCCGGCGCGGGCAGCGGCATCGCGTGGGGGCGTACGGCGATCTCGAACGGCTCCGCGTCCGCCGGGAAGTCCGGCCACAACTTGGTGACCAGCCGGGTCGTCTCCGCGTACTGCTCCTCCGGCGTCATCGCCAGCAGCCGGCGCGTCTCCGCGCGGCCCGGGTAGACGAACGCCAGGTGCTTGTCGACCGAACGCCCCTGCGCGTCCTTGACCTTGCGCGGGAAGGTGATGATCGTCTTGACCGGCGGGTCGTCCGCGCCCGCCGCCACGATGTGCGCCTCGGACGGCATGCTGCTGAAGTCGACCAGGTACGACACCGACAGCGCGGGCTCGTACACCTGCGTCTCCAGGAACTCACGGGTGTCACGGCCCACGATGTCGTTCGGCAGCGCGGCCGTCAGCTTCGCCGCGACCGGCGCCGTCGTGGCGACCACGACGTCGTCGAAGACCTCGGCGTGGCTCTCCCCGTCCGCCGAACGCGCGGTGATGTGCACCCGGCCGTCCGTGACCTGGAGGTCGGTGACCTCGTGTTCGAGGCGGATGTCGGCGCCCTCGGCGTTCCGCTCGGCGATGACCTCCATGCCGTTGCGGAAGACGTAGAACTTCGCCCCGGCGACCTGCGCCTGCATCGCCCGTACGTGGGCGGCGGACACGTCCTCGCAGCGCCACAGCCAGAACGACTCGATCTCCGGCCGCAGCAGATTGTCGAAACCGCGCTGCGACAGGCTCTTGCGCGCGTACTCCGCCGCCGTCGTGCCGTCGTCGAACGGCGCCAGTTTGACCGGGTCGAAGATGTCGAGCTGCTTGCGCTTGAGGGTCTCCTTCATCGTCCCGGTGAGGAAGCCGATCCGGTCCCGGAGCCCGACGTGCTTGTACGTGAGGAGGCTGCGCAGCGAGTCGGAGAGCAGCTCGGCGGGCTGGCCCTTGTCCACCACGATGACGTTGTTGGACATCTCCACGAGCTGGTCCTCAAGCCCGTACTCGCGAATTCGCTCGAACATCAGCTTGTAAAAGCTGGTGAACCAGAGGTTGATGCCGACGGAGGGCTCGATCTCCGGACGGTGCCACGAACGGGCCCGGCCGCCGAGCCCGGCCGCCGCCTCGAAGATGACCACCTCGCGGCCCGCCTTCAGCAGCTCCTTGGCGGCGGCGCAGCCGGCCATGCCTCCGCCGATGACAGCGGTCCTCTCACGCTGGCTCATTCGCTTTCCCCTCCAGGGAATGTCTCGGATTGCCCTCGGCGGTTGTCGCCTGTTGTCGACTGTTGTCCGCCGCAATTTAGGAGGGGGAAGCGGCCGTTAGATATAGCAGTCATCCAGGAAAGGACCCGCATACACCTGTCATTGTGCGTATTCACGCGCCGGGGGACCGTAGTCGGGGAGCATGCTGCCCAACCGCCCTCGCCCGCACCCACGGACGCGTGGCCATGGCCGTGGCGGAAGCTCAACTTCCGCCTGTGAGAGGCGGGTTGTCATTGCCAGTGGGCTCGCGCGCTCCCTACCTTGATCGTGTGAACGGGATCGACACGCCGCCCCCAGACACGGCGTTCCCCCTCGAAAGGTTGCTGAATGTTCGCCTCACTGGCCAGATTCACCACACACCGCAGCAAGCTGGTCCTCTATCTCTCCGGTGTGCTACTGGTGCTCGCGGGAGCGCTGGGCGGTGGCGTGATATCGACTCTCTCCGCCGGTGGATTCACCGACAGCTCCACGGAATCCGCGCGGACGGCCGAGGTCCTTGACGGCCGGTTCGGCTCGGGTGCCCCGAATCTGACCCTGCTGGTCACGGACGAGCGGGGTGTCGACGACCCGGCGGTCAGCGCGGCCGGTGCCCGCCTCACCGAGCGCATCGGGGCCGAGGACGGGGTCGAACAGGCTCTGTCCTACTGGACGTTGGGCAAGGCTCCGGCCCTGCGCGGCGAGGGCGGCGACAGCGCCATGGTCCTGGTGCGGATCACCGGCGACGAGGACCAGGTGCAGAAGACGCTGGAGCGGATCCAGCCGGAGTACGACCGCACCGTCGAGGGCCTTGAGACGCGCGTGGGCGGTGTCGCCGTCGCCAACAAGGAGATCACGGAGACCACGTCCGACGACCTCCTGCTGATCGAGATGGTCACCTTCCCGGTGCTGCTCGTCGTGATGCTGTTCGTCTTCCGGAGCGTGGTGGCCGCGCTGGTGCCGCTGGCCGTCGCCGGACTGACCATCGTGTCCGTCCTGCTGACGCTCCGCGTGCTCACCCTGTTCACCGACGTCTCGGTGCTCGCCACCAACGTCGCGACCGGCCTCGGTCTCGGCCTCGCGATCGACTACGGCCTGATCCTCCTCAAGCGGTACCGGGAGGAGTTGCACGGCGGCGCGGACACGGACACGGCGATCGCCACCGCGCTGCGTACCGCGGGCCGTACTGTCCTGTTCTCCGCGGTGACGGTGGCACTGGCGCTCGCCGGTCTGCTGGTCTTCCCGTTCTACTTCCTGCGCTCGTTCGCGTACGCGGGCATCCCCACCGCCCTGCTGGCGGCGCTCGTCTCCATCACCTTCCTGCCCGCGCTGCTCAAGGCGCTGGGCCCGCGCATCGACAAGGGCCGCGTCCTGGGCCGCGGCAAGGAGGAGAAGCCGCCGAAGCCGGAGACCGAGCGCTTCTGGTACCGCCTCGCGACGAACGTGATGCGCTTCCCGGTGCCGGTCGCGGTCGCCGTGATCGGGCTGCTGCTCTTCCTCGGCTCGCCGTTCCTGTCCCTGCACATGAGCCTCGCCGACGACCGCGTTCTGCCCGCCGACACCCAGTCGCGGCAGATCAGCGACCTCATCCGGGAGGACTTCAGCGCCCAGGAGTCGCAGGCGCTGAACGTGGTCCTGAACGACACCCCGCCGACCGGGGAGCGTTCGATCGACGCGTACGCGCAGAAGCTCTCCACGCTCGGCAACGTGGCCCGGGTCGACAGCGAGGCCGGTTCCTTCGCGGCCGGCGAGCAGGTGGCCCCGCCGGGACCGGGCTCGGAGCGGTTCAGCGCCGACAACAGCACGTATCTCTCGGTGATCCCCAAGAGCGAGTCGCTGAGCGAGGAGGGCGAGGAGCTGGTCAAGGACATCCGGACGGCGGAGGCACCGTACGACATCCAGGTCGGCGGCCCGGCGGCCGAGCTGGTGGACTCGCTGGACTCCATGTACGACAAGCTGCCGGCGGCGCTCGCGATCATCGGCGTCACGACGTTCGTGCTGCTGTTCCTGTTCACGGGGTCGCTGGTGCTGCCGCTGAAGGCGCTGGTCCTCAACTGCCTCAGCCTCAGCGCCACGTTCGGTGTGCTGGTGTGGGGCTTCCAGGACGGTCATCTGGAGGGCATCGTGGGCGACTTCGTGGTCACCGACACGATCACCTGGACCGTGCCGGTGCTGCTGTTCTGCATCGCGTTCGGCATGTCGATGGACTACGAGGTGTTCCTCCTCTCCCGGATCAAGGAGGAGTGGGACCGCTCGGGCGACAACCAACTCGCGGTGGCACGCGGCCTGGAGCGCACCGGCGCGATGGTGACCGCGGCGGCGGGACTGATCGCGATCGTGTGGCTGGGCTTCGTCCTGTCCGGGATCTCGTACCTCAAGGCCATCGGCCTGGGGCTGGCCATCGCGGTGCTGATGGACGCGACGCTGGTGCGAGGTGCGCTGGTGCCCGCGTTCATGCGCCTGGCGGGGCGCGCCAACTGGTGGGCGCCGGCGCCGCTGGCGCGCTTCCACAAGAAGTTCGGGCTGCGTGAGGCGCCGGACGCGGTGAAGGAGCCGGCGACGAAGGAGAGCGTCCACTGACGACGCACGGGTAACGACTGTGGCCCGGCCCCGCGCGCGATGCGCGGGGCCGGGCCACACCCTTGTCCGATGGAGATCACCCCGTCGACGTCATGCCTCTCGACGTCAGGCCGTCGTCGAGAGTACGGAGGTGAAGCACGGCACGGCCGCCTGCCCGGCCCGCAGCGGCGTCCCCGACATCAGCCGCAGCTCCGCGTCCGCCATGTCCCGCGCGTGGGCGTGGGTCTGCGCGACGAGGCGGAGCAGCTCGGGGATGCGGTAGACGGTCGCGGCGCCCGGCGCGGATTCGGCGATCTCCACGACGTGGTGGTCCAGGAGCCGGCCCACCAGGAGTTCGGCGGCCCAGGTGTCCATCGCCAGGGTCCGTGCCGCGCGCGGGATGTCGAACGGTACGGCTCCGGCCCCGGCCAGCCCGGCCAGCGCCTGGCTGTCCGGCTCGGCGAGCCGGGCACACGCGCCGGCCAGCCGGCCCAGCACATCGAGGGAGCCGCTGCCCAGCTCGGCGAGCCGGTGGTTCTCCGGGGCCAGCCGGGCGGCCAGCTCGGTGACGGACCACATGCGGCGCGCCGCCAGCTTCTCGCCGACCGCGCGTACGCCCAGGGCGAGGTTGCCGGTCAGGCGCACCGTCTGCCGGGCGGCGTCGACGTCCGCGCCCACGCGGTCGGCCCCGGCGAGCGAGGCGAGCAGTTCGACGGCGTCGTCCGTCTCCATCGGCCCCAGCTCCACGTTGGCCGCGCCGGGCAGGCCCGGCAGCCGTACGCGCGAGGTGACCAGGACGGCGCTCAGCGAGCCCCCGGGCAGTAACGGCAGGACCTGTTCGGGGCCGTAGGCGTCGTCCAGGACCAGGAGCAGACTCCGGTCCGCGCTCCAGCTGCGGAAGATCCGGGCCAACTCATCTACCTGGTCGGGCAGTTCGTACACCCGCATGCCGATGTCACGCAGCAGGGAGCGCAGCGCCGCCGCCGGGTCGGTGGGCCGGTCGTTCTCGTCGTGGAGGCGTACGTGGAACTGGCCGTCCGCGAAGTGCTCGCGCAGCAGATGCGCGGCACGGACGGTGACGGTGCTCTTGCCCGAACCCGCCTGGCCGAGGACGGTGACGACCTGCGGGGCCGTGAGGAGCGGGTCGCTGCCCGACTTCGCGTGCGTGACGATACGGGCCAGCTCGGCCCGCCGCCCCACGAAGTCCGGTGTGTCCGACGGCAGTTGGGCGATCACCGGGGTCACCGGGAGCACTGCGGCCGGCGTGCCCGGTGTCTCCGGTGCGGCCGGTGCGGCTTGCGTGTCGGTGGCCCGTACGGCTGTCGCGCGATCGGGCGCGAGGTCCAGCGCCGGCGCCTCGTTGAGTACGTCGCGCTGGAGCCGCTGGAGCCGGTGCGAGGGCTCGATACCCAACTCGTCGACCAGGTCGCGGCGCAGCTGCCCGAAGGTCTCCAGCGCGGTGCCGCGCTGGCCGGACCGGTAGGCGGCGAGCATGAACTGGGCGGCGAACTCTTCGTTCAGCGGATGGTCGGCGGTGAGTTGGCGCAACTCCCCCATCAGCCGGTGGTGCCGGCCGAGCCGCAGATCCGCCTCGACGCGCAGTTCCACGGCGCCCAGCCGGGCATCCGCGAGCTGAGCGACGCGGGCGGCCAGCGCGGGACCGGTCTCGATGTCGGCGAACGCGTCACCGCGCCACAGGGCGAGCCCGACGCGCAGCCGCCGGGCGGCGCTCTCGGGGTCCCCGTCGCCCAGATCGACGCGCGCCCGCGCGAGGTGCCGCTCGAACTGCCAGAGGTCCAGCTCGTCGGGCGCGAGCCGGATCCGGTACCCGTTGGGACAGGTCTCGACCCGCTCCCCGATACCGCCGGCGCCCGTGCCCACGACGGCCGAGTGCGGCGGCTTGCGGAGCTGGTACACGTACGTCTGGATGGTCTTACGGGCCAGCCGGGGCGGCTCGCCGTCCCAGAGTTCGTCGATGAGCGTGGACGTCCGTACCTGTTCGTTGGCGTGCAGCAGCAGCGCGGCGAGCAGCCGCCGGGCCATGGGGGCGGACGGCGTACGGTCCTCGCCCTGCCCACTGATCTCCATCGGCCCGAGGATGCGGATACGCAGCGGCCGGGGGCCCTGCGACTGGTTCGAGCCGGTGGTGTCCTGGCCGTTGCTGTCCGGGTGAGAACCGTCCCGGTCGATGCCGGAACGATACGTACCGGAACGGTGAGTGCTTTCGGTCGCCGAGTGCGTCAAGACCTGTCGTGTCCTTTCGGATCGTCTCTCCGGGACCGTGAAACGCTCAGCCGGAAACGCCCGCCCACCAAAAGGTGGTGGCGGCGGCTGCCACGCTCGTCATGCTTCCCCGTGCCCCGTTGATCTCTGCCTCCGCTGAACCCTCCACATATGACGCCGAGCGGGCGCCCGGCCCGATTGAGGGCGGGACACGCGGGCCACCGGCGTGCAGGTGAAGTGCTTTCTGCAGTAGAGTTGTTGATGATCTCTGTTGCCAAACAGAGTGTCAACAGCCTTATGGGGCGGACGAGTTCCCTCCGGATATCCCCGCGCGCGGTGCCTACGGACCGAAGCTGTACAGGGCGACCGACACGCAGATGACCAGCATGCCGGCGGCGTTGAGGAACAGATTCCGACCGAAGTCCCGTGCCCGGACGTGTATGAAGACGGCCACCAGGAAATAGGCCACGAGCGCCCACACGGTGGCGCCGCCCAGCACGGGCACCCAGATCCCGAGGATCAGCCCGACGGCGGCGGCGAACTTCACCGGGACCGTGACCCACCACCACTCCCGTGGGAACTTCACACCTTCGAAACACTCACGCACGAACCGAACGGGCCCCGTACAGAGAATCCCGTCGCCGACCTGAATCAGCGCGAGGACGACAACGGGCCACACGGGATCGGGCAGTGCTCTCATCGGCCACCTTCCATCACCGACCCCAACTCCCGGGCGGGCTCGCAGGTTGTGCCCTGATCGAGGGAATGCGGTTCCTCGCCGTCGGCTCGCTCGTTGAACCGCGTGGACGGACCGACGTGCACGACGGAGGAGCGACCATGCCCCCGAACCTGACCCCGACCCCGACCCCGGAACGACGCAGGCGGCTCACCTGTCTCGTCGCGGCGTGCCTGACAGCCCTGCTGACGACCGGCTGCGACGGGGATGTCCAAGACCCGAAACCTCGCTCGTCCCCCATGCCTTCGCCCACGTCCGGAACGACGAAGGACCTGCGTACCTGCGAGGACGGGGACTGCACGGTCGAGGTCCGGGAGGGGGACGTCATCCCGTTCGGGGAGAGCGTCCGGGCGCCGGACCTGACCATCGACGCGATCGGCCCGGCGGGGGTCGACCTGAGGCTCTCCGGCGAGGGAACGACATCGACGTTCTCGGGCCAGAGGCCGTACCAGGGTGGTGGCGTCTCCACGTACAACGGGACCGACTTCCGGGTCCTGGAGATCAAGGGCGACACGGCCGTGCTCCGCATCAAGCCGAACGGTCTCTGAATGCTGATCCGGGTCGCCGCGTACGTAACCCGGCATCGTGCCGTCCACGAGCTGCTGGTGTTCGACCACATCGGCATGCCGAAGGCCGGCACCCAAGTCCCGGCGGGAGGAGTCGAATCGGGCGAAGGACTCGAAGAGGCGGTCCTTCGAGAGGTCGCCGAGGAGACCGGTCTACGGGCAGTCACCGTGCTCCGGCGGATCGCCGTCGAGGACAAGCCCCACCCCGACACGGGCCGGCCACGCCGAACCAGCTTCTTCCACCTCCGGGCCCCCGCAGAGACTCCCGATGCCTGGGAACACCACGTTCACGGCGACGGAGCCGACGCCGGCCTCACCTTCGCCTGCCGGTTCCTTCCTCTTCCACTGAAGCGGCCATTGGCAGACGATCAGGACACCTGGCTGGGCCGCATCGACCCGAGCTGGATCACCGTCGCCGACGGCACTGGCGCGGGCACCGCCCGGCGCTAGGGCGTGTCGTTTGGATCTTGCCGGGCTCGCGTGCCCCGGCACCGCGCCCCGCCGCGTTGTCGTCGGTCGGCATGGCTCCGCCATGCCTCCCTCCTCCGCCTTGCGATCCACGGCACCAGACCCCGCTCACTCATCCGGCCTGATCCAAACGACACGCCCTAGCCCCGCTGGATTCCGGTGGTGTCGAGCAGCAGTCCCCGCACACGGTCCGCCGTCTGTGCGACCAGGGCGTCATCCCGTCTCCCGACCGCCAAATACCAGGTACCGGGAGCGAGTTCGGCGACCGCCGTCATCGAACCGTCCTCGCTCATCAACGGACGCGGCACCGGCACCGCGAACCAGAACGGCGCGAAGTCCGTCTCCGGCGAGGCCGCCACGGCACTCGCGAGGAGTTCGGCCGCGCGCAGGGTCTCGCGGACGTTGCTCTTCGCCACCTCTTCGTCACCGCGCTGGATTCCGGTGGTGTCGAACAGCAGTCCCCGCTTACCGTCCGCGGCCTGCGCGAGGATGGCGTCCCCTCGCCCCCCGACTGCCAAGTACCAAGTACCCGGAGCGAGTTCGGCGACCGCCGTCGTCGAATCGTCCACACCCATCAACGGACGCGCCACCGGCACGGCGAACCAGTACGGCTCGAAACCGGACTTGGCAGCCGCAGCCGCGGCGGCGGCCTCCGCGTCGGCACCGTCCCCCCGCTCGATCCCGGTGGTGTCGAGCAGCAATCCCCGCAGCCCGTCCGCCGACTGGGCGACCAGGGCGTCCCCTCGCTTGCCGACGGCCAAATACCAGATACCCGGCGCGAGACCGGCGATCGGCGACAACGACCCGTCCTCACCCATCAACGGACGCGGCACCGGCACCGCGAACCAGAACGGCGCGAAGACCGCATCGGGCGTAGCCGCCACGGCACTCGCGAGGCGTCGCGCGTTCTCCAACATCTCCAGTGCGCGACGCTCCGCCTCTTCCGCCCGCTTCTCCATCTCCGCGAGCCGCGTCTCGATCTCACTCTGCCGGAAGGTGGGACCAACCGGACTGGCGGCCTTCGTCGCGGCGGCCCTGTTCCGTGCTACGGCGATAAGCCCCCCGGTATTGCGGTTGCGCTGCTGCGGCAGCGGCCGGGACTTGCTCGCCAGACTCCCGTGCAGATGTCGGTAGAGGGTGTCCATGTCGAGCAGATCCGGCGCGCCGGGGATGCCGTCGTTCAGGGCCGCGATCAGCTCACCGGTGAACGCGGTGTAGGTCTCCCCGGGCGGCGACAGGGCAGGACGGGTCTCGGCAGAGGCGGTGAGCAGGCACGTTCCCTCGACCACCGCCTGATCCGCGATCTGCACGTCCGCGCCCATCGAGCCGATCAGGGCGCGTCCGCTGTAGCAGCAGTCGAGGATCAGCACGGTGCGCTGCGTACTCGCCTGTACGTCCAGTACGGCCCGGCGCAGATACTCGTACCGCAGCGAGGTGTACTCGCGTTCCCGGTCCGAATGGGGCAGGGCCAGATACAGCTCGTCGGTGTGCGGATCGGTGAGGCCGTGCCCGGCGTAGTAGACGAGCAGGGTGTCACTGGCCCGGCGGGCTTTCTCCCGTACGGTGTCCAACACCAGCCCGACATCGCCCGGTTGCGAGATCACGGTGCACGCTTCGGCCGGCAGCCCCCACACCGCGGGGTCGGTGAGTACCTGCCGCAGCCCTTCCACGTTGCGGGCGACGGCGGGCAGCCCCTCCAGGTTCACGTAGTCGTGAACCCCCACCAGCACCGCCTCGGAGCGGGCCGGGTCCGCCAGTGCCACCACGGCTACTCCGCGTCCCCGCCGCTCGCGGCGCTCCCGTTCCACATCGCCAGGATCCGCTCGACGGTCTCGGGCGAGCTGTCCTGCACGGTGACGACGACCCCGTTCCGTTCGAGCCGCACCTGCGGTGCCCGCGCACGCGAACCCCGCCACGCGACGACGGCGGTGACCAGACTCCCCAGGGCGATGCTGTTGGCGAGCACGACGTTGACGACCTCCAACGCGTCACCCATGTGCCCCTCCCCCACCTCCCCCGCC
>NZ_MDCR01000072.1 GCF_001723055.1 Streptomyces niveus | reverse complement strand
TCGGGCGGACCGGGGCGGCCTCCTCGAATCCCCGCCGCCCGCAGAGCAGTTCACCGGCGGGCCGGGCATCCCCCGTCGGGAGACACCGCAACGCCTGCCCTAGTTCATCTTCCGTTCACTCAACATCCCTACGTTCCTGAACGGCCGATGACGTCAAACGATTGCCTGGGTAAATGGAACACCTCACGCTGCTGCTCGCGATCGTGATCGTGACGGCTCTTGTGTTCGATTTCACGAACGGTTTCCACGACACCGCCAACGCGATGGCGACGACTATCTCGACCGGCGCACTCAAACCCAAGACCGCGGTGGCGATGTCCGCCGTGCTCAACCTCGTCGGCGCGTTCCTGTCGGTGGAGGTCGCCAAGACCATCTCCGGCGGGCTCATCAACGAACAGGGCATCAGAACCGAAGTGATCTTCGCGGCGCTCGTCGGCGCCATCCTGTGGAACCTGTTCACCTGGCTGCTCGGACTTCCCTCCAGCTCCTCCCACGCCCTCTTCGGCGGTCTCATCGGCGCCACGCTGATGTCCGTCGGCACCTCCGGGGTCAACGGCGGGGTCGTCGTCACCAAGGTCCTGCTTCCGGCGCTCGCCGCGCCGCTGGTGGCCGGTCTGGCCGCGATGCTCGCCACCCGGCTGACGTACCGCATCGGCCGTAACACGGCCGAGAAGGACACGGCGAAGGGCTACCGCGCGGGACAGATCGCGTCGGCCGGCCTCGTCTCCCTCGCCCACGGCACCAACGACGCGCAGAAGACGATGGGTGTCATCACCCTCGCGCTGGTCACCGGCGGCGTCCTCGCCCCCGGCTCCAACCCGCCGATGTGGGTGATCGTCTCCGCCGGTGTCGCCATCGCGCTCGGCACCTACCTCGGCGGCTGGCGCATCATCCGCACGATGGGCAAGGGCCTCACCGACCTCCAGCCGCAGCAGGGCTTCGCCGCCCAGACCAGCGCGGCGACCGTCATCCTCGCCTCCTCACACCTGGGCTTCTCGCTCTCCACCACCCAGTCCTGCTCCGGTGCGGTGATGGGCGCGGGCCTCGGCCGCAAGGGCGGGGTCGTCCGCTGGTCGACCGCCACCCGGATGTTCGTCGCCTGGGGGCTGACGCTGCCGGCCGCCGGCCTCGTCGCGGCGGGCGCCGAGTTCCTGACCAAGCAGGGCCCCTGGGGCATCGGGGTCACGGCCGCGCTGCTCGTCACGCTGTCGGGGGCCATCTGGTTCGCCTCGCGCCGCCAGCCGGTCGACCACACCAACGTCAACGAGGCGGACGGGCCCGCCGGGGCGGCCGAGCCCTCGGGCGTCGTGACCGCCGCCGTCGCCGCCGTCACCCCGCCCCCGGTGGGCGGTCCGTCCTCGGAGATCGCCGCGACCATCCCGGCCCCCGGTCCGGGCACCTCGGACCCGACCGCCGAACCGGCACGGCCCGCGACCGTCTGACATCAGCGGCCGGTCTCCGACGGCCCGACGAAGCGAAGGACTCTTTCAGCATGAACATCGACTGGGCGGCGCTCGGCTCCGTCTTCGGCGTCAGCCTCGTGGCGACCGTCGCTCTGGTGGGCCTGTTCACCCTGGGCATCGTCGGGCTCTCCAAGAGCGCGGCGCCCGCCGAGGGCGCGACCGCGGCCACCGGCACCGGCTCCGCGGCGGTCGTACGCGCCGGCGCGTACGTCTGCTTCGCCCTGTGCCTGGGCGCCGTCTCGTACGGGATCTACATGATCGTCGCCTGACGCGCTCCGCGACCTGAGAGCGGTGGAGGGGGCGGCCCGTGACCTACGGGCCGCCCCCTCCACCGCGTCATGTCCGGCGCGGTTCGCGCACCGCCCGGCGGGCCTCGTCGTGTGGGTCTCAGCACACTGCCCCGTCGCAGGTCAAAGCCTGGTTGACGGGGAATCGCACGCGTGGTGGACTGCCGAGGCCAATACGGCGACAGCGAAGAGGAAGCCGGTGCGAATCCGGCGCGGTCCCGCCACTGTGACGGGAGACGGTCAAGTCTCCCGGAGCCAGGAACTCTTGTCGCCGCATCACGTCGAACCGGGGCGCGGACCCTGAGTGAGGACATGTCGCCATGCCCGGCTGCGGTACAGCTGTCGCGTCCAGTGCTGTGAGTACGAGACCACCACGAGCGTCCCGAGGCGTATCGGCGGGCTGAGCGATGCGTGCCGAGTATTCGGCGGGCCGTGAAGTACCGGCCCAGGGAAGCGTTTTCGCGTACGGCGCCGCCGCCGGTCTCCTCGCCGACCGGCTCTTCGGCGATCCCCGGCGCGGCCATCCCGTCGCCGCCTTCGGGCGGGCCGCGGGCGCCGTCGAGCGGGTGCTGTGGCGTGACCACCGGGGGTGGGGCGCGCTGCACGCCGTGGTGTGCGCCGGAGGTACGGCAGGGGCGGCGGCACTCGTGGCGCGCGGGGTCCGCGGCCGCGACGCCGCGTCCGTGGCCCTGACCGCCGCCGTCACCTGGACCGTGCTCGGCGGTACGTCGCTGGGGCGCGAGGCGCGCGCGGTGGGCGGGGCGCTGGCGGCCGGGGACGTCGAGGTGGCGCGGGAGCGGCTGCCGCGTCTGTGCGGGCGGGACCCGGAGGCCCTGGACGAGGGCCAGATCGCGCGCGCCGTCGTGGAGTCCGTCGCCGAGAACACCTCCGACGCCGTCGTGGGGGCCCTGGTCTGGGGCGCGTTGGCCGGGGTGCCGGGGCTGGTCGCGTTCCGCGCCGTCAACACGCTGGACGCGATGGTCGGACACCGGTCGCCGCGCCTGCTGCGCTTCGGCTGGGCGTCGGCGCGGCTGGACGACATGGCCGGCTGGCCGGGGGCCCGGCTGACGGCCGTCCTGGCCGCCGTGGCGGGCGGCGCGCCCGCGCGGGCGCTGGAGGCCGTACGGCGCGACGCGGGCCGCCATCCGAGCCCCAACGCGGGCCCCGTGGAAGCGGCGTTCGCGGGGGCGCTCGGCGTACGACTCGGCGGCACCCTCGCGTACGGCGGGCGGGTCGAGCACCGGCTGGTGCTCAACGGCGGCGGGCGGCCGGTCGAGGTGGCCGACATCGAGCGGGCGGTACGGCTGTCGCGCCGTGTCGGTGTGCTGGCGCTCGGCGTCTGCGTGGGCGGGCGGCTGCTGGCCGGCCACCTCCTCGGGAGGAGGGGCCGATGAGTGACCGACAACGGCCGGGCGGCGGACTGCTGGTCGCCGGCACCACCTCCGACGCCGGGAAGAGCGTCGTCACCGCGGGGATCTGCCGCTGGCTCGTACGCCGGGGCGTGAAGGTGGCGCCCTTCAAGGGGCAGAACATGTCGCTGAACTCGTTCGTGACCCGTGAGGGCGCCGAGATCGGCCGGGCGCAGGCGATGCAGGCACAGGCGGCGCGCGTCGAGCCGACGGCGCTGATGAACCCCGTCCTGCTCAAGCCGGGCGGCGACCGCAGCAGTCAAGTGGTGCTGATGGGGCGGCCGGTGGGCGAACTGAGCGCCCGCGGCTACCACGGCGACGGCACGGGCCCCGGGCGCCAGGAGACCCTGCTGGGCACCGTCGTGGACTGTCTTCAGGAGCTGCGGAGCACCTACGACGCGGTGATCTGCGAGGGCGCCGGCAGCCCCGCGGAGATCAATCTGCGGCGTACGGACATCGTGAACATGGGCGTCGCGCGGGCGGCCCGGCTGCCGGTCGTCGTGGTCGGCGACATCGACAGGGGTGGCGTCTTCGCGTCCTTCTTCGGTACGACGGCGCTGCTGAGCCCCGAGGACCAGTCGCTGGTCGCGGGTTATCTCGTCAACAAGTTCCGGGGCGACGTGTCGTTGCTGGAGCCGGGCCTGGAGATGCTGCGCGGGCTGACCGGCCGTGCCACCTACGGTGTGCTGCCCTTCCGGCACGGGCTGGGCATCGACGAGGAGGACGGTCTGCGGGTCTCCTTGCGCGGCGCCGTACGGGAGTCGGTGGTGGCTCCTCCGTACGGAGAGGACGTCCTGCGAGTCGCCGTCTGCGCGGTGCCGCTGATGTCCAACTTCACCGACGTGGACGCGCTGGCGGCCGAACCGGGCGTGGTGGTGCGGTTCGTGGACCGCCCCGACGAGATCGCCGACGCGGACCTGGTGATCGTGCCGGGCACGCGCGGGACGGTGCGGGCCCTGGCCTGGCTGCGCGAGCGCGGGCTCGCCGACGCGCTGGCGCGGCGGGCCGCCGACGGCCGCCCCCTCCTCGGGATCTGCGGCGGCTACCAACTGCTCGGCGAGCACATCGAGGACGACGTCGAGTCGCGCGCGGGCTCCGTGGACGGGCTCGGACTGCTGCCCGTACGCGTCGAGTTCGCCCGCGGGAAGACTCTGGCGCGGCCCGTCGGCGAGGCGCTGGGCGAGCGCGTCGAGGGGTACGAGATCCACCACGGCGTCGCCTCCGTGGAAGGCGGCGATCCGTTCCTCGTGGACGGCGCCGGCCGCCGGCTGGACGGCACGCGCGCCGGGTCGGTGTGGGGAACGCACTGGCACGGCTCGCTGGAGAGCGACGGCTTCCGGCGCGCGTTCCTGCGCGAGGTCGCCGCGGCGGCCGGGCGCCGGTTCGTACCCGCCCCGGACACCTCGTTCGCCACCCTGCGCGAGGAGCAGCTCGACCTCCTCGGCGATCTGATCGAAGAACACGCGGACACGGACGCGCTGCTGCGGCTGATCGAGTCGGGCGCCCCGTCAGGACTTCCCTTCATCGCACCTGGAGCGCCATGACCACGGCAAGCACCGTCCTGTTGTTGTCCACCGCCGACACCGAACTGCTGGCGGCCCGCGCGTCGGGCGCGCCGTACGTGATCGGCAACCCGACGCGGGTCGACGCCGCCGAGGAGCTGCCGGCGCTGATCGCGGGGGCGCGGATCGCCGTCGTACGTCTGCTGGGCGGGAAACGCGCCTGGGAGGACGGGCTGGCCGCGCTCGCCGCGTCCGGCATACCCACCGTGCTGCTGGGCGGCGAGTCCGTACCGGACGCGGAGCTGATGGCCGACTCGTCGGTGCCCGCCGGGGTGGTCGCCGAGGCGCTGCGCTACCTGGTCGAGGGCGGGCCGGAGAATCTGGCGGAGCTGGCGCGGTTCCTCTCCGACACCGTGCTGCTGACCGGTGAGGGGTTCGAGGCGCCGCGCGCCATGCCCGAGTGGGGGGTGCACGGGGAGCGCGCCTCCGTGGAAGGGCGGCCGACGGTCGGGGTCCTCTTCTACCGTGCGCACCAACTGTCGGGCAACACCTCCTTCGTGGACGTGCTGTGCGACCGGATCGAGGAGCGGGGCGCCAACGCCCTCCCCGTGTACTGCGGTTCGCTGCGCGGCGCCGATCCCGCCCTCTACGAACGGCTCGGCTCGGCGGACACGCTGATCGCGACCGTACTGGCGGCCGGCGGCACCGTCGCGTCGGACGCGTCGGCGGGCGGCGACGAAGAGGCATGGGACATCGGGGCGCTGGCCGATCTCGACGTGCCCGTCCTGCAAGGGCTCTGTCTGACGTCGTCACGCGCCGCGTGGGACGCGTCGGACGCCGCGCTGTCCCCCATGGACGCGGCGATGCAGGTCGCGATCCCGGAGTTCGACGGACGGCTCATCACCGTCCCGTTCTCCTTCAAGGAGGAAGGCCCGGACGGGGTCCCCGTGTACGTCGCCGACCCCGAGCGGGCCGGCCGGGTCGCCGGGATCGCGGTGCGGCACGCGCGGCTGGCGCACAAGGAGAACGCGGCGAAGAAGCTGGCCGTGGTCTTCACCGCGTACCCGACGAAGCACTCCCGCGTCGGGAACGCCGTCGGCCTCGACACCCCCGCCTCCGCCGTGCGGGTGCTGGACGCCCTGCGCGACGCCGGTTACGCGGTGGGCGAGGGCGCGGACGCGCACCCCGACAACGGGGACGAGCTGATCCACCGGCTCATCAACGCCGGTGGCCACGACGTGGAGTGGCTGACGGAGGAGCAGCTGGCGGTGGCGCCCGCGCGGGTGCCGCTGGCCGACTACCGGGCCTGGTTCGACACGCTGGAGCCGGGGCTGCGCGCGAGCATGCTGGAGCACTGGGGCGAGCCGCCGGGCTCGCTGTACGTGGACGGCGACGACATCGTGCTGGCGTCGCTGCGGTTCGGGAACGTCGTGGTGATGATCCAGCCGCCGCGCGGCTTCGGCGAGAACCCGATCGCGATCTACCACGACCCGGACATGCCGCCCTCGCACCACTACATGGCGGCGTACCGCTGGCTGGAGACGGCGGCCGGCGACAACGGCTTCGGGGCGGACGCGATCATCCACATGGGCAAGCACGGCACGATGGAGTGGCTGCCCGGCAAGGGCCTCGGCCTGTCGGCGGGCTGCGGCCCGGACGCCGTGCTCGGCGAACTGCCGCTGATCTACCCGTTCATCGTCAACGACCCCGGCGAGGGCACCCAGGCCAAGCGGCGCGGCCACGCCACGGTCGTGGACCATCTGGTGCCGCCGATGGCGCGCGCCGACACCTACGGGGACCTGGCCAAGCTGGAGCAACTGCTCGACGAGTACGCGCTGGTCAGCGATCTCGACCCGACGAAGGCGCCGGCCGTGCGCGCCCAGATCTGGACGCTCGTCAAGGCCGCCGAGCTGCACCACGACCTGCATGTGGACGAGCAGCCGGGCGACGACGACTTCGACTCGTTCGTCATGCACGTCGACGGCTATCTCTGCGAGATCAAGGACGTCCAGATCAGGGACGGTCTGCACATTCTCGGCGGCGGCCCCGAGGGCGAGGCGCGGGTCAATCTGGTGCTCGCGGTGCTGCGCGCCTCGCAGGTGTGGGGTGGCACGGCGAACGCGCTGCCAGGCCTGCGGGCGGCGCTCGCCGACCACTTCGGGCTGGTCGAGAAAGAGTTGCTGGCCGAGCCGGGCGCCCCGGTGAAGGTGCCGGTCGAGCTGACGGACCTGGTGGCGGGTCCGGCGCGGTCCGCCGCGGACGCGGTCGATCTGCTGGAGCAGTTGTGCCGGCGGCTCGCGGAGGGCATGGAGGAGCGGGGCTGGGAGCTGTCGGCGGCGGCCCCGCTGGTCGGGGAGGTGCTGGGGCACGAACTGCCGTCGGCGGTGGCCGTGCTGGGCTTCGCCTCTACGGAGGTCGTGCCGAGGCTGGCCCGTACGACGGACGAGATCGAGAACATCCTGCGCGCGCTGAACGGCGGTTTCGTCCCGGCGGGCCCCTCCGGGTCGCCGACGCGCGGACTGGTCAACGTGCTGCCGACCGGCCGCAACTTCTACTCCGTCGACCCCAAGGCCATTCCGTCGCGCCTTTCCTGGGAGGTCGGCCAGGCGCTCGCGGACTCGCTGGTCGCCCGCTATCTGGCCGACACGGGCGACTATCCGGCGTCGGTGGGGCTGACCGTGTGGGGCACGTCCGCGATGCGCACCCAGGGCGACGACATCGCCGAGATCCTGGCGCTGCTGGGCTGCCGGCCGGTGTGGGACGACGCGTCGCGGCGGGTCAGCGGCTTCGAGATCGTGCCGGTGGCGGAGCTGGGCCGGCCCAGGATCGATGTGACGGTGCGGATCTCGGGCTTCTTCCGGGACGCCTTCCCGCATGTGGTGGGGCTGCTCGACGACGCGGTGCGGGCGGTGGCGGAGCTGGACGAGCCGGCCGAGGCCAACTACGTACGGGCGCACGCCGATCAGGACACGGCGGAGCACGGCGACCGGCGGCGGGCGACGGCGCGGATCTTCGGGTCGAAGCCGGGCGCGTACGGGGCGGGTCTGCTGCCGCTGATCGACGCCCGGAACTGGCAGTCCGACGCGGACCTGGCCGAGGTGTACGCGGTGTGGGGCGGTTACGCGTACGGGCGCGGGCTCGACGGGCGCGCGGCGCGTGGCGACATGGAGACGGCGTTCCGGCGGATCAAGGTGGCGGCGAAGAATGTCGACACGCGGGAGCACGATCTGGTCGACGCCGACGACTACTTCCAGTACCACGGCGGCATGGTCGCGATGGTGCGCCATCTGACGGGTGAGTCGCCCGAGGCGTACGTGGGTGACAGCGCGACGCCGGACCAGATCAAGACGCGGACGCTGGGCGAGGAGACGCACCGGGTGTTCCGGGCGCGGGTGGTCAATCCGCGCTGGATGGCGGCGATGCGCAGGCACGGCTACAAGGGTGCTTTCGAGATGGCGGCGACCGTGGACTACCTGTTCGGGTACGACGCGACGGCCGGGGTCGTGGACGACTGGATGTACGAGAAGTTGTCGGCGGAGTACGTCTTCGCGCCTTCGATCCAGGAGTTCATGCGGCAGTCCAACCCGTGGGCGCTGCGCGGCATCACGGAGCGGCTGCTGGAGGCGGCGGAGCGGGGGCTGTGGGCGGAGCCGGACGAGCAGACGCTGGAGCGGCTGCGGGCGACGTATCTGGAGCTCGAAGGCGATCTGGAGGGGGGCGGCGAGTGAGGACGCGAACCACTCGAACCGCCCGAACCGCCGGCCTGTCGACTCCGCACCTGCCGGCTCCGGACCTGCCGAACACGCTGATCCCCGCCTTGGAGGCACTGTGAGTACGCCGTACCCCTTCACCGCCGTCGTCGGGCAGGACGATCTGCGGCTGGCGCTGCTGCTCAACGCCGTCTCCCCGGCCGTGGGCGGGGTGCTGGTACGCGGCGAGAAGGGCACCGCCAAGTCCACCGCCGTGCGGGCGCTCTCGGCTCTCCTGCCGGAGGTGGACGTCGTCGTCGGCTGCCGGTTCTCGTGCGCGCCCGGGTCGCCCGACCCGGTGTGTCCCGACGGGCCGCACGAGACGGGCCCGGGGTCGTACCGGCCCGCGCGGGTGGTCGAACTGCCCGTCGGCGCCTCGGAGGACCGGCTCGTCGGCGCGCTGGACATCGAGCGGGCGCTGGCGGAGGGCGTGAAGGCGTTCGAGCCTGGGCTGCTCGCCGACGCGAACCGGGGCGTGCTGTATGTCGACGAGGTCAACTTGCTGCACGACCACCTGGTGGACCTTCTTCTGGACGCCGCCGCGATGGGCTCCTCCTACGTAGAGCGTGAGGGCGTCTCCGTACGGCACGCGGCGCGGTTCCTGCTCGTCGGCACGATGAACCCCGAAGAGGGCGAGCTGCGGCCCCAGTTGCTCGACCGGTTCGGGCTGACCGTCGAGGTCGCCGCGTCGCGTGAGCCGGATCTGCGGGTGGAGGTCGTACGGCGGCGGCTCGCCTACGACGACGACCCCGCCGCGTTCGCGGCGCGCTGGGCGGACGAGGAGGACGCGCTGCGGGCGCGCATCGTGGCCGCGCGGGCGCTGCTGCCCGAGGTACGCCTCGGGGACGCCGCGCTGCGGCAGATCGCGGCGACGTGCGCCGCGTTCGAGGTGGACGGCATGCGCGCCGACATCGTGATGGCCAGGACGGCGACGACGCTCGCCGCGTGGGCCGGGCGGACGGTCGTACTGGCCGAGGACGTGCGGCAGGCGGCGCTGCTGGCGCTCCCCCACCGGCGGCGGCGCAACCCGTTCGACGCGCCGGGGCTGGACGAGGAGAAGCTGGACGACACGCTGGAGGAGTTCGGCGGCGGGGACGACGCCCCTGAGGACGATCCGGATCCCGACGGGCCTGGCGGGGGCGGCCGGCCGCCGCAGGACGGGCCCGAGGGGCCGCAGGACGGGCCTGTCGATACGGCGGAGGCGCGGCCCGAGGAGCCCGCGCACCCAGAGGAGCCCGCGCAGCCCGAGGAAGGTCAGGGCGGGCGGCCCGCCGGGAGCGGTGAGCAGTCCGCCGTACGGGCCGCCGAGCCCTTCCGTACGAAGACGCTCAGCGTGCCCGGTCTCGGTGAGGGCGCCGCCGGTCGGCGTTCCCGGGCGCGCACCGACCACGGGCGGACGACCGGGTCGCGGCGGCCCCAAGGGGCCCTCACCAAGCTGCACCTGGCGGCCACCGTCCAGGCCGCCGCCCCGCACCAGCGGGCGCGCGGGCGTTCGGGGCGCGGGCTGGTGGTGCGGCGTGACGATCTGCGGCAGGCGACCCGCGAGGGCCGTGAGGGCAATCTGGTGCTGTTCGTGGTGGACGCCTCCGGCTCGATGGCCGCGCGGCAGCGCATGTCGGCGGTGAAGGGCGCGGTGCTGTCGCTGCTGCTGGACGCGTACCAGCGGCGCGACAAGGTCGGGCTGATCACCTTCCGTGGGAAGGACGCGACGGTGGCGCTGCCGCCGACGTCGTCGGTCGACGCGGCGGCCGTACGGCTGGAGACGCTGCCCACGGGCGGACGCACCCCGTTGTCCGCCGGGCTGTTGAAGGCGCACGACGTGCTGCGGGTGGAGCGGATGCGCGATCCCGCTCGGCGTCCCCTGCTCGTCGTGGTCACCGACGGGCGGGCGACCGGCGGGCCGGATCCGGTGGCGCTGGGGACGCGCGCGGCGCGGCTGCACGCCGCCGAGGGCACGGCGTCGGTGGTCGTGGACTGCGAGTCGGGGCCGGTACGGCTCGGGCTGGCGGGCGCGCTCGCGGGCGAGCTGGGCGGCACGGCGGTCACGCTCGACGAGCTGCGCGCGGACAGCATCGCGGGGCTGGTCAGGGACGTACAGGGCGCTTCGGGCGCACACAGGAGGGTTGCTTGATGCCGCAGGGACAGCCGGCCGTGGTGCCGGACGACGGGCTCACCACCCGGCAGCGCCGTAACCGCCCTCTCGTCGTCGTCCACACGGGCATCGGCAAGGGCAAGTCGACGGCGGCTTTCGGGCTCGCGCTGCGCGGCTGGACACAGGGCTGGCCGATCGGGGTGTTCCAGTTCGTCAAGTCGGCCAAGTGGAAGGTCGGCGAGGAGCACGCGCTGAAGGTGCTGGGGGCGAGCGGCGAGGGCGGCTCGGTGGCCTGGCACAAGATGGGCGAGGGCTGGTCCTGGGTGCAGCGCGACAGGCAGCTTTCCAATGAGGACGCGGCGCGCGAGGGCTGGGAGCAGGTCAAGCGGGACCTGGCGGCGCAGACGTACCAGCTGTACGTGCTGGACGAGTTCGCTTACCCGATGCACTGGGGCTGGGTGGACACCGACGAGGTCGTACGGGTCCTGCGGGACCGGCCGGGGACACAGCATGTCGTGATCACCGGGCGGAACGCGCCGGAGGCGCTGGTCGAACTCGCGGATCTGGTCACCGACATGACGAAGGTCAAGCACCCGATGGACGCGGGGCAGAAGGGGCAGAGGGGCATCGAGTGGTGAATGCCGCCTCAGGGACGGGTGTGGCGCCGGTGCCGGTGTCGGTCCCGCGCCTCGTCATCGCCGCGCCGGCCTCCGGCAGCGGCAAGACCACCGTCGCCACCGGGCTGATGGCGCTCCTCGCCGCGCGCGGTCTCGCCGTCTCCCCGCACAAGGTCGGACCCGACTACATCGACGCGGGCTACCACGCGCTGGCGACGGGGCGGCCGGGGCGCAATCTCGACGCGTACCTGTGCGGTACGGAGCTGATCGGCCAGCCCTGTGTCCAGCCGCGCAGCGCGAGCCCGAAAGCCGCCGTCGACTTGCCCTTGCCGATGCCCGTGTGGACGACGACGAGAGGGCGGTTACGGCGCTGCCGGGTGGTGAGCCCGTCGTCCGGCACCACGGCCGGCTGTCCCTGCGGCATCAAGCAACCCTCCTGTGTGCGCCCGAAGCGCCCTGTACGTCCCTGACCAGCCCCGC